>NZ_JAOYTM010000004.1:0-419453 GCF_025847435.2 Pseudomonas sp. BT-42-2 | reverse complement strand
TCACGCAGATCCCAACTTCTGTGAAGTACCTGTGGGAGGGATCACGCAGATCCCAACTTCTGTGAAGTACCTGTGGGAGGGATCACGCAGATCCCAACTTCTGTGAAGTACCTGTGGGAGGGATCACGCAGATCCCAACTTCTGTGAAGTACCTGTGGGAGCGGGCTTGCCCGCGAAGAAACCTCCGCCGATGACCCTGTTTTTAGGGGCCGCGCTACCCTCTCACCAATGGTTGCTGCCCCTGTTTTGATTCGGAGCTAGACAATGAGCAACGAAAAGTACGAGAAAGGCCTGCAGATCCGCACCCAGGTGCTGGGCGAGGACTACGTCAAGCGCTCGATCGAAAATGCCGACGAGTTCACCCAGCCGCTCCAGGAGCTGGTCACCGAGTACTGCTGGGGCCATGTCTGGGGCCGCGATGGCTTGTCGCGCAAAGAGCGCAGCATGATAAACTTGGCCATGATTTCCGCGCTCAACCGGCCCCACGAGCTCAAGCTGCACATCCGCGGCGCACTGCGCAATGGCCTGAGCCGAGAACAGATTCGCGAGATCCTGCTCCAGGTCGGCATTTACTGCGGCGTGCCCGCGGCGGTGGACAGCTTCCGCCTGGCCCGCGAAGCGTTCGCCGAAGCCGACACGGAGTCAACCCGTTAACAACGGGCTGTTCGAACCACCGCAAGGAGCAGCGCCCGGTTCGGGGGTGCCCTGCGGGTTGGCGCAACAGCCTCATAAAGAGCGCACCTGATGAAACGCCAGCCACTCGACGACAGCTTCAAGGTCAACCGCAACCCAGTCACCCTGCGTGAAATCGTGCTCGATAAACTGCGCGGGGCGATCATGAACTTCCACCTGCTGCCCGGCGACCGCCTGGTCGAGCGCGACCTCTGCGACCGCCTCGGCGTCAGCCGCACCTCGGTGCGTGAAGCCCTGCGCCACCTGGAATCCGAAGGCCTGGTCGAATTCGCCGACGCCAAAGGCCCGCGCGTGGCGATCATCACCCTGGAAGACGCCTGCGACATCTACGAGCTGCGCTGCGTGCTCGAAGGGCTGATCGTCCAGCTGTTCACCCTCAATGCCAAGGCCAAGGACATCCGCGCCCTGGAGCGCGCCCTGGAGGTGAACCGCGAGGCACTGGAAGAAGGCGAGCTGCAGCAAGTGCTCGAATCGGTGCAAGGCTTCTATGACGTGCTGCTGGAAGGTTCCGGCAACCGCGTCGCCGCCACCCAGCTGCGTCAACTGCAAGCACGCATCAGCTACCTGCGCGCCACCTCCGTGTCGCAGGCCAATCGTCGTGGTGCCAGCAACCAGGAAATGGAAAAGATCGTCGCGGCGATCAAGAGCGGCGACCCGCAAGCGGCGCACCAAGCCTCGGTCGACCACGTACGCGCCGCCGCCAAGGTCGCGCTGGACTACCTGCGCCAGAAGCAGGATGACAACGCCAAGGTGCGCGAAATCATCGAGCCCCTGGTCCTGAAGGACCCTCGCATAGGCCGCTAAGCATGCCCAACGCCCCGCGCTATTGCCCGCACTGCACCACAGAGCTTGCCCGGGGCGTACCCACTGGCGATACCCACGAACGCCTGCACTGCACTGGCTGCGGCTACATCCACTACATCAACCCGAAGATCATCGCCGGCTGCATCATCGAACGCGATGGCAAGTACCTGTTGTGCCAGCGGGCCATCCCCCCGCGCCCTGGCACCTGGACCTTGCCGGCGGGCTTCATGGAAGCGGGTGAAACCACCGAACAGGCGGCGTTGCGTGAAGTCTGGGAAGAAAGCGGTGTGCACGCCGAGATCGTTTCGCCCTACTCGATCTTCAGCGTGGCCAAGATCAGCGAGGTGTACATCATCTTTCGCGCCATCGCCACCCAGGAGACCGGCCAGTTCGGGCCGGAGACGCTTGCCTACAAGTTCTTCGAACCTGATGAGATCCCCTGGGATGAGATCTACTACCCGGCGATTCGGCAAATCCTCGAGCGCTATATTCTCGAGCGGCAGGCGGGGGTGTACGGGATCTACATGGGCAATGACGACACCGGCAAGGTGCATTTCATTCGCTGATCTGTGCACTGCCCGCACTGCCAACACAAATTTCTCGCCAGCAAGCCAATCTCAGGGCACCCTTATTACTCCCTGATGAAAGGACCAGCAAACCCCATGACGAAATGGTTGGAAGGCGGCGGATCCATGGCCGAGCGAATCCGCAACCACGACTGGGCATCCACCCCGCTCGGCCCGCTCGAGTCCTGGCCAGACGTGCTCAAGACCACCGTGGCACTGTGCCTGGGCTCACATTTTCCGCAGGCCGTGCTCTGGGGCGATGAGCTGATCACCCTGCACAACGATGCCTTCAGCGCGATCCTCGGCGAAAAACCATTGGCCCTGGGGCGTCCGTTCAGCAAGGTGTGGCAGGAAGCCTGGAGCGACATCGAGGCGATGGCCGACCGCGCGCTGGCAGGCGAAGCGGTATTCATCGAGAATTTCCCGCTGCTGATCAACCGCAGCGATGGCCCTGAGCGGGCCTATTTCACCTTCTGCTATAGCCCCATCCGCGATCAGCATGGGCAGATCGTCGGCATGATCGACACGGTAACGGAAACCACTGCCACCGTAGTTGCCAACCAGCGCCTGAACTTCCTCGACAATCTCAGCCGCGCCCTGGCCGACGCCAATGACCCCGATCGGATCATGGCCACCACCACCAGTATGCTGGTCGAGCACCTGCGCCTGTCCAGTTGCGCCTACGCGGTAATGGACGCCGACCAGGACGGTTTCACTATCTGTGGTGACGCGGTGGCACCAGGCTCACCACGTCTGGTCGGCCAATACCGCCTGGCCGATTTCGGCACCCTGGCGGTCAAGCAACTGCGCGCCGGCTTGCCGCTGGTGATCAACGACAACCTCAATCAGCTCGAACCGCAGGAAGCGGCGACCTTCCAGGCCATCGGCATCACCGCGACCATCTGCATGCCACTGATCAAGGAGGGTCGCTTGACCGCGCTAATGGCCATCCATGACCGCGTACCGCGCCAGTGGACTGCCTATGAACAAGCGTTGATCAGCGAAGTGACCGAGCGCTGTTGGGCGCATATCCAACGCGTCCAGGCCTACGCCGAAGTGCGCGAGACGGCAGCTGCGCTGGAGGCGCTGAACGCCACCCTGGAACATCGCGTGCAGGAGCGCACCGAGCAGTTGCTGCACACCGAAGCGATGCTGCGCCAGACCCAGAAGCTGGAAGCCATCGGCCAACTGACCGGCGGCGTTGCCCATGATTTCAACAACCTGCTGACCATCATCCGCTCATCCCTGCACTTTTTGCAGCGCCCGGATCTGGACGACAACCGCCGCCAGCGCTATCTCAAGACCATTTCCGACACCGTCGATCGCGGCGCCAAACTCACCGGTCAGTTGCTCGCCTTCGCCCGCCGCCAAGCACTCAGCCCGCAAGTGTTCGACGCCGGGCCAAGGCTGCAAGGCATGGCGGAAATGCTCGATACCGCCACCGGGGCGCGCATCCAAGTCAGCCTGGAACTGCCCGAGTCGCCCTGCTACATCCGCGCCGACCTTGGCCAGTTGGAAACAGCGCTCATCAACCTGATGATCAATGGCCGCGATGCCATGGCCGGCGAAGGTACCCTGCAATTGCGCCTGGTCGCCGACCACCGCATGCCCGGCATGCCCGGCCGCTTTGCAGCGATTTCGGTGATCGACAGTGGCGTGGGGATTGCACCTGAGCTGCTGGAGCGCATTTTCGATCCGTTCTTCACCACCAAGGCTGCGGGCGAAGGGACGGGGCTCGGCTTGTCCCAGGTGTTCGGCTTCGTCAAGCAATCTGGCGGTGATGTGCAGGTGAGCAGCGTTGCCGGCAAGGGCACCACCTTTACCCTGTACCTGCCCCAGGAAAGCTCGGCAGATTCGCCGCAAAGCGCGCTACCGAGCAGTGCCCCCGTGGCCCTGGCCGACAGCAGCAAACGGCGCATCCTGGTGGTCGAGGACAACGCCGATGTCGGCAATTGCACCACCCAGATGCTCAAGGATCATGGCTATCAGGTCAGTTTGGCCCTTTGCGCCGAGGATGCCCTGGCGCAATTGAGCGGCGCCCAAGGACAGTTCGATGCGGTGTTTTCTGATGTAGTGATGCCCGGCATGGGCGGCCTGGCCTTGGCCAAGGAACTGCGTCGCAGCCGCCCACAGACGCCAGTGATCCTCACCTCTGGCTACAACGAGGCCATGGCTGAAGGGGGGCATCAGGGCTTCGCGTTCCTGGCCAAGCCCTATTCGGCCGAGCAGGTGTGCCAACTGCTGGAAAAAGTGCTGGGGGCCGCGCGAGTCTCAGGCGCTGAGCCGCAGTAGCCGCGCCAGGCTTTCAGCCAGCTCTGCGCGGCGAAAGGGTTTGCGCAGCACCTCGAAACCGTACAGCTCACGCGGCGAGAGGTTGGCGTAGCCGGTGATGATCAACACTGGCAGGTCCTGGTTCAGCTGGCGTAACTGATGGGCGAACTGGGCACCGGTCTCATCGCTCATGATCTGGTCGGTGACCAGCACATCCATGACCAGCCCCTGAGCGATCAAGGCTCTTGCCTGCGCCGGGCTGGCTGCCTCGCTCACCTCATAGCCAAGGTCGCGCAATTGCAGGGCGGTGGCATGACGCACGATCTCTTCATCATCCACCAGCAGCACCCGCGTGGCCTCACGCGCCCGTGGCGGTTCTTGAGCTGGGCCGCCCGCATCGACCACTTGCGGCTCTCCCTGCGGCAGCCAGAGCGTCGCCTGGGTGCCCTCGCCCAGGCGCGAATGAATGGCAAAACCGCCACCCGATTGCCCTGCCAAGCCCTGCACCATCGGCAGGCCGAGCCCCGTCCCCTTGCCGACACCCTTGGTCGAGTAGAACGGCTCAAAGCAGCGAGCCAGGACTTCTTCATCCATGCCACAGCCGTTATCGGCCACTTGCAGCCACAGCTGTTGTCCGGTCACGCCTTCTGGTCGGGGCGGGCCTGTGTCGGCGCCACCGGCGCAGATCAGCAGACGCCCGCCACTGTTCATCGCATCGCGTGCATTGACCACCAGGTTGAGCACCGCCAGCTCCAACTGGTGCGGGTCGACCAGCACGCTTGGCAGTCGCGCATCGATCTGCACCACCACCTCGATGGTTGGCCCCAGGGAACGGGCAATCAACTCGCGCATGTCGCCGACCAGCATGGCCAGTGACACTGCCTGGGGCTTGAGGGTCTGCCGGCGAGCGAAGCTGAGCAGACGACCGACCAGGTTGCGCGCGCGATCCGCCGCTTGCAGTGCCCCATCGATCAGTCGGGTCGAGCGGCCGATATCGTCCGGGCGCCGGCGGATCAGCTCAAGCGAAGCGATGATCGGGGTGAGCATGTTGTTGAAGTCATGGGCGATGCCCCCGGTCAGCTGGCCGATCATCTCCATCTTGCGCACTTCGTGCAGCTGCAGCATTGCCGCTTCGCGCTCGCGGAGCATGCTGGCGACGCGCTCTTCCAGGCTCTCATTGAGCGCCATCAGTTCGGCAAAGGTCGCCTCCAGGTGTGCAGCACTGGCGCGCAAGGCCCGCTCGGCGCGGGCGTGGGTGATGGCCTTCCAGACCTGCTTGGCGGTTTCCTCGACCAACAGGCATTCGTCCTCGACGAACACATGAGGGGTGTGAAATTGCACCGTCAGCATCGCCTCCAAACCGCTCGCCTGCAGCACCGGCACATGCAAGCTGGCGCACAGATCGGCCGAAGTGCCCGCGGGGAAATCGCTCTGCACGCGCATGCCGCTGGCCAGTTGCTCGTGCAATCGCGCAGCGAAGGCCTGGTAGTTCTGCTCACCGGTCAGCGATGTCACGCCATCGACCCAGTCGCGGGCAACCCGCAGGTGCTGACCATCGCCGAGATCTTCGCCAAAAAATACCCGTGAGGCGCCTAGCTCCTCGCCCAACCGGCGCAGCGCGTAGGCTTCGATGGCCTCAGGCTGATCCATGCCCGGCAACGCCTGTCCCAGTTCCAGCAGAAAGGCCTGGCGGCGCTGGAACTGCACCCGTTCGGTGGTTTCGGTAACGATACAGAGCACGCCGCCAACGCTGCCGTCGGCCTCGCGCACGGCTGAGTAGGAGACATCGAAGTAGGCCGTTTCACCCAGGCCACGGCGTTCGATATAGAACGGCCGATCGGTGGCCGAAAAGGTTTCGCCGGTTTCGCGCACGCCGCGCAGCAGCGGTTCAAGATCGTCCCACAGCTCGCTCCAGTTCTCCTGCCCCGGTCGGCCCAGGGCACGTGGGTGCTTGGCTCCGATCGTCGGTGCATACGCCTCGTTGTACAGCGCTACGTAGTCGGCGCCCCAGAACAACACGATCTGCGCCTTGGCCGGAAGAATAGTGGCCATCAGCGTTTTCAGGCTGGCGGACCAATCGGCCGGCGCCCCTAATGGCGAGGCGTCCCAGTCCAACGACTGCAGCAAGGTGCTGACCGTGCCGCCACCGTGCAAGAAGCTTGGCATCGCGCCATGCGGGGAGTTTGCGTCGTTGTCCGAAACTGATTTCATTTCATCCTGACCATCGGTTGCCCTAGGCACAGTGCCATCTACCTGATGGATAAGAAATCAGAGAACGCCAGACGTTCCGCTGGGCTCGACACATAGTTGTAGACAGCCAATACGCCATCGAAAGATGTCGCCCCAGGGGGGCTGCCTTGCAGCCCATCGCAGGTTGCGTCAGCGCCTACGATTAGATCAGTTGCCCAGCTATCAAACTCACCCCGATCACCATCATCGCCAAACCCGACACCCTGCCGACCCGCCTCGCCGCCGCCGGGCGGCTGCGCAATACAGCCTTGGCGCCGTAGCCCACCAGCAGGTAGACCACCAGCGAGCTGAACAGGTGGACCAACCCCAGCAACAAAATCTGCAGCGGTAGTGGCCAGGTCGAGGATGGATCGGTGAACTGTGGCAGCAAGGCCAGGAACAGCAAGAATACTTTGGGGTTCAGACCGCTGACACAAAACCCCTTGAGCGCCCAGCGTGCCCCCGACCCTGCTTCATCGGCCTGGGCCGCTTCGGGCGTTGCCGGGCGCAATAGCAGATTACCGCCCAACCACAGCAGGTAAGCGGAGCCCGCCAAGGTCAGCAGCGACAGGGCCAGCGGATGCCCGGCGATCAGGCTACCGACACCGGCGGCCACCACCAGTGTCGCGAGAAAGTGCCCCGAGAGCATGCCAGCTACCGCAGGCATCACCCAGCGCCCACGCATACCGGCCGAGATGGCGTAGGCCCAATCGGCGCCCGGGGTAATGACAAACAGCAACGATACGGCCCAGAACGCCGCCAACACACTGATAGCCACGTAAGTCTTCCTTCAGATCAGCTTTGGATGAAGAAAGATTACGGATATCGCCGAGGGATTTTCTTTCGTATATTCCCTCACTGCGAACAATTACTGGAAGATTCTTCCCACATGGACCGAACCGATCGCAAGATCCTTGCCGAACTGCAACAAGACGGTCGCTTATCGGTGACCGAACTGGCCGAGCGCGTCGGCTTGAGCCTCTCGCCGTGCCATCGACGCTTGAAAGCGCTGGAGGAGTCTGGCGCCATTGTTGGCTATCACGCACGCCTGGCGCCGGCGGCGCTAGGCTTGAACTTCGCCGCGTTGGTCTTCGTGACCTTGCGCGAAGTCACCCGCCAGCCGGTGGCGGACTTTGAAGCAGCGCTGGCGCAAATTCCGCAGATCGTCGAGGCGCAACGCTTGTTTGGCGATCCGGACTACCTGCTGCATGTGGTAGCGCGTGATCTCCCGGCGTTTCAGAAACTCTATGACGAGCAGTTGACCAGCATCCCCAACGTCAAGCGGCTGAGCTCGACACTGGTGATGAAAGAAGTGATTCAGGACCGGTTGCTGCCAATGTAGTTGACAGTTGCACGGCTTGTGTCGACTGCCAGCGAAAGGCCCGCCCAAACCCGCTTTTTACTCGCCCTCTGAGCGTGCAGTGCGCACCAACACGGCTCACTGCGTGCTGACGCCAACCCCCTTGAAGCCCCAACCCCGCGGCCTTCAGCCCGGTGGCCCGTTCCTTGCTGCCAGCGACCTCTTAACCTTTTGTCAGCCTTAGGTTTTTTAAGGTTCGTGAGCACATATTTACTAATTTCTCGATCCCTGCGCACCCCGCATCATCCCTCCAACAAGAACGCGTCGCCCCTTGCCGGCACGCACCCGGGCACGCCGCCGTGCCCCACCTTGCCTTGGAGTCAGTCATGACCAGTGCAGCCAACTCGGCACCTCTAATAGAAAAACACACGATCGGCTACGTGCCCCCGCAAGACCGCCATGGAAAGGTAAGAGATCTGTTCACCCTGTGGTTCGGCGGCAACATCGCGCCCCTGCCCATCGTCACTGGCGCCCTGGGCGTGCAGTTGTTTCATCTGAACCTGGTGTGGGGCATCGTCGCCATCCTGGTCGGTCATCTGCTCGGAGGCGTGCTGATGGCGCTGCACTCGGCGCAAGGCCCGCAGATGGGCATTCCCCAGATGATCCAGAGCCGCGCCCAGTTCGGCTCGCTCGGCGCGTTGCTGGTGGTGGTCATCGCCGGCGTGATGTACATCGGCTTCTTCGCCTCCAACATCGTCCTGGCCGGCAAGTCGCTGCATGGGGTCGCCGAGTCGGTTCCGGTGCCGGTCGGCATCGTGATCGGCGCGCTGGGCTCGGGCATCATCGGCATCATCGGCTACCGCTTCATCCACGTGCTCAACCGCATTGGCACCTGGGTCCTGGGGGTGGGCATCGTGGTCGGTTTTGGCTACATCTTCAGCCATGTCCAGAGCGATGATTTCCTCACCCGTGGCGGCTTCAACCTCGCCGGCTGGCTGGCCACCGTATCGCTGGCGGCGCTGTGGCAGATCGCCTTCGCGCCGTATGTGTCGGATTACTCGCGCTACCTGCCGGCAGACGTGAAAGTGTCGTCGACGTTCTGGACCACGTACCTGGGCTCGGCCCTGGGTTCGAGCCTGTCGTTCGTGTTCGGCGCCGTGGCGGTGCTGGCGATCCCGGCGGGCATGGACACCATGGACGCCGTCAAACTCGCCACCGGCGCGATTGGGCCGTTGATGCTGGTGCTGTTCCTGCTCAGTGTGATCAGCCACAACGCCCTCAACCTGTATGGCGCAGTGCTGTCGATCATCACCCTGATCCAGACCTTCGCTTACCGCTGGATCCCTACCGCGAAGAGCCGCGCGGTGCTATCGCTGATCGTCCTGGCCGCCTGCTGCGTGGTGGCGGTGTTCGCCTCGGCGGACTTCATCGGCCACTTCGTCGATATGGTCCTGGTGCTGCTGGTCGTGCTGGTGCCGTGGACGGCGATCAACCTGATCGACTTCTATGTGATCCACAAGGGTGACTACGACATCGACTCGATCTTCAAGGTCGATGGCGGCATCTACGGGCGCTACAACCCGCAGGCACTGCTGGCCTACGCCGTGGGCATCATCGTGCAGATCCCGTTCATGAACACGCCGTTGTATGTCGGCCCGGTATCCGAGCACATCAACGGCGCCGATCTGTCGTGGCTGGTGGGCCTGGCGATCACCTCGCCGCTGTACTGGTGGCTGGCCAGCCGCGACAGTGCCTATCGCCGTCGGCAAACCAGCGCCAAGCTGGCAGCGGCAGCCTGATAGAGACAGCCCCTACGCGCTCCCACAACCCCGCTCTGACACGCCACAGCGCACGACGGGGCCCCTGTGGGAGCGGGCTTGCCCGCGAAGAGGCCGCCACAGGCAACCTATAGCCGCCCCAAGCGCTCACGCAAAAACGCCACGAACGCCTGTACCGGCCGGGCCACTTGCCGGTGCTGTGGGTACACCGCCGACAGCTGCAGCGCTGGCGGTGTCCACGGCTCCAGCAGTGCGACCAACCTGCCCTCTGCCAATGCCCGCGCGACGATGAACGCTGGCAGATAGGTAATGCCCATCCCGGCAATCGCCGCATCCCTGAGCAGCTCGCCATTGTTGGCGCGCATTCGCCCCGTCACCGCAATGGCCTGGACCTTGCCCTGATGCTTGAACTGCCACTGCACCTGCCGTGCATGCCCATAAGGCAGACAGTCATGCTCACGCAGCGCTTCGGGCACTGCTGGCGTGCCACGTCGCGCCAAATAATCGGGGCTTGCGCAATAGACCCGCTCGATATCGGCAATCCGCCGCGCGATCAGACTGGAATCCTCCAAGCTGCCAATGCGCAGTGCCAGGTCATAGCCCTCGCCAATCAGATCCACCGCCCGGTCACTCAGATCGACTTCGACGTCCAGTTGCCGATGCAGTTGCAAGAACTCCGTCAATAAACAGCCCAGATGGCTCATGGCGAATGACAGCGGCGCACTCAAGCGCAAGGTGCCACGCAACGCCTGGGTCTGGCCGCTGATGTCTTGCTCGACCTGCTGCACCTCGCTGAGCAAACGCAAGGCCGACTGGTAATACTGCTGGCCCAATGGCGTGGCATCCAGGCGCCGCGTCGAACGGTTGAGCAGGCGCACGCCCAGGCGTTCTTCGAGTTGCATCACGCGGCGGCTGACGAACTGCTTGGACAGCCCCAGGCGCTCGGCGGCGGCGGTGAAGCTGCCGGCTTCCATGACCTGGGCAAAAATACGCATGTCTTCGTAAGGGTTCATTGTCGCTATCCAGTTGACAGTGAACGCTTTATACCGGCTTTTCCCCAGCAAGGCAGCTGCCTGATCCATGCACAGCTTGCAGCGATGGCCCTAACGCCAGGCAAGCCACCTCGACGGCATGTCGAGTAGCGAGTCAATCTATCCCTTCGACAATGATCACCTGCGCCGTCGCCACCCCCTGGCGATGGCTGCAGGCCTGCTGATACTCGGCCGAGCGGTAGCAGGCCAGCGCCTGTTCATACGACTCGAACTCAATGACCACACTGCGCTGCGGCGTCGGTCGCCCTTCCAGCGCTTCGCTGCGCCCGCCACGCGCCAGAAACCGCCCGCCATACGCCTTGAACGCCGCCGGCGCGCGCTGGGTGTATTGCTGGTACTGCTCAGGGTCGGTCACATCGACATGGGCAATCCAATAGGCCTTCATTCGCTGCTCTCCTGTCTTCAGGTATTTGTGTATTATGGTATACCATAAAAATCAAACCACCACAGCGAGCGTGCAGCATGGCTTTCAACAGCATCGAAGAACTTCTCGAGGACTACCGGCAAGGCAAGATGGTCCTGCTGGTGGATGACGAAGATCGTGAGAACGAAGGCGATCTGTTGATCGCCGCCGAACACTGCGACGCCGCCGCCATCAATTTCATGGCCCGCCAGGCGCGTGGGCTGATCTGCCTGACCCTGACCGACGAACACTGCCAGCGGCTGGGCCTGGAGCAGATGGTGCCAAGCAATGGCAGCGCCTTCAGCACCGCCTTTACCGTGTCGATCGAGGCTGCCAGCGGCGTCACCACCGGCATCTCGGCGGCCGACCGCGCCCGCACCGTGGCTGCCGCGATGGCGCCCAATGCGCGGCCTGAAGACCTGGTCCAGCCGGGGCATATCTTCCCCCTACGCGCCCGTGAAGGCGGCGTACTGACCCGTGCCGGGCATACCGAAGCGGGTTGCGACCTGGCCCGCCTGGCGGGTTTCAGCCCGGCCTCGGTGATCGTCGAGGTGCTCAACGATGACGGCAGCATGGCCCGCCGCCCGGACCTGGAAGTGTTCGCCGCCCAACACGGAATCAAGATCGGCACCATCGCCGACCTGATCCACTACCGGTTGAGCACCGAGCAGACCATCAAGCGCATCGGCGAACGTGAACTGCCGACGGTGCATGGCACGTTCCGCCTGGTGACTTACGAAGACCGCATCGAGGGCGGGGTGCACATGGCCATGGTGATGGGCGAGATCCGTCGCGAGCAGCCAACCCTGGTGCGCGTGCATGTGATCGACCCGCTGCGTGACCTGGTCGGCGCCGAGTACGCCGGGCCGGCCAACTGGACCCTGTGGGCTGCGCTGGAGAAGGTCGCCGACGAGGGTGCGGGGGTGGTGGTGATCCTGGCCAATCACGAGTCTTCCCAAGCGCTGTTGGAGCGCGTGCCGCAGCTGACCCAGCCGGTGCGCGCCTATCAGCGTGGGCAATCGAAGGTGTACTCGGAGGTCGGCACCGGGGCGCAGATTCTGCAGGACTTGGGCGTGGGCAAGCTACGTCACCTGGGGCCACCGCTCAAGTACGCGGGGCTGGCAGGGTATGAGCTGGAGGTGGTGCAGAGCATCCCGTTCGAGCCCGCGATTACAGGGTGATGGCCGGTCGCCCAGAGTGCTTGCCAAAATCTTGGAATACCATAATATGATATCCCGTAGACCTTGAATTATCGGCCGCATCCTAAACTCACAATCGGCCCCACGACATCGTTGAAATAGCTGCTCCCCGAACACATGGCGGGTGACAGACCCGCCTCGAATAACAAAAGTAACGAGGGCGTAACCATGCTGTTGAGCAAACGTGTAACCGCAGTGCTGTCCGCCAGCCTGCTGACCCTGGCCTGCCAGGCCAGCCAAGCCGCCGACAGCCTGAACTTCGTCAGCTGGGGCGGAACGACCCAGGATGCGCAAAAACAGGCATGGGCCGAGCCCTTCTCCAAAGCCAGCAACATCAAGGTCGTACAAGACGGGCCCACCGACTACGGCAAACTCAAGGCCATGGTCGAGAGCGGCAACGTGCAATGGGACGTGGTCGATGTAGAAGCGGACTTCGCCCTGCGCGCCGCCGCCGAGGGCCTGCTCGAACCTTTGGACTTCAACACCATCCAACGCGAGCGCATCGACCCGCGCTTCGTTTCCGACCACGGCGTCGGCTCGTTCTTCTTCTCCTTCGTCCTGGGCTACAACGAAGGCAAGCTCGGCGCCAACAAGCCGGTGGACTGGTCAGCGCTGTTCGACACCAAGACCTACCCTGGCAAGCGCGCCCTGTACAAATGGCCAAGCCCAGGCGTGCTGGAGCTGGCGCTGCTGGCTGACGGCGTGGCGCCCGACAAGCTCTACCCACTGGACCTCGACCGGGCCTTCAACAAGCTCGACACCATCAAGAAAGACATCGTCTGGTGGGGCGGCGGCGCGCAGTCGCAACAGCTGCTGGCCTCGGGTGAAGCGTCGCTGGGGCAGTTCTGGAACGGCCGGGTCTACGCCTTGCAGCAAGATGGTGCGCCGGTGGGGGTGAGCTGGAAGCAGAACCTGGTCATGGCTGACTTCCTGGTCATTCCCAAAGGCGCCAAGAACAAGGATGCGGCCATGAAGTTCCTGGCCAACGCCGCCAGCGCCAAGGGCCAGGCCGAGTTCGCCAACTTGACGGCCTACGCCCCGGTCAACCTGGACAGCGTCAGCCAGCTCAAACCCGAGCTCGCCTCCAACCTGCCGACCGCCTACGCTCAAGACCAGGTGACGCTGGACTTCGCCTACTGGGCGAAGAACGGCCAGGCCATCGCTGCCCGCTGGAATGAGTGGCTGGTCAAATGAAAGTCGCCATCAACGCCCTGCACAACGTGCAAGCTGCCGCCAGCGGCAGCGGCGCACCGGGAGCGGCCATGCACCGTCCGAGCTTGAGCCAACGCTGGCGTGGCAGCCGCAACCTGCTGCCAGCGCTGTTGTTCCTTGGCCTGTTCTTCTTCGCCCCACTGATCGGCCTACTGCTGCGCGGGGTACTGGAGCCAGTACCGGGGCTGGGTAACTACGAGCAGCTGTTCGCCAACTCGGCCTATGCGCGGGTGCTGTTCAACACCTTCTCGGTGGCCGGCCTGGTGACCCTGATCAGCGTGCTGCTGGGCTTCCCGCTGGCCTGGGCGATCACCCTGGTGCCCAAGGGCTGGGGCCGTTGGCTGCTGAACATCGTACTGCTGTCGATGTGGACCAGCCTGCTCGCGCGCACCTACTCATGGCTGGTGTTGCTGCAGGCCTCGGGGGTGATCAACAAGGCGCTGATGGCCATGGGGATCATCGATGCGCCGCTGGAAATGGTCCACAACCTCACTGGCGTGGTGATCGGCATGAGCTACATCATGATCCCCTTCATCGTCCTGCCGCTGCAGGCGACCATGCACGCGATCGACCCGATGGTGCTGCAGGCCGGTTCCATCTGTGGCGCCAGCCCTTGGACCAACTTCTGGAAAGTGTTCCTGCCGCTGTGCCGCTCGGGGCTGTTCTCCGGTGCCTTGATGGTGTTCGTCATGTCGCTCGGTTACTACGTCACCCCTGCCCTGCTCGGCGGCGCGCAAAACATGATGCTGCCTGAGTTCATCGTCCAGCAGGTGCAGTCGTTCCTCAACTGGGGCCTGGCCAGCGCCGCTGCCGCCCTGTTGGTGCTGATCACCCTGGTGCTCTTCTACCTGTACCTGAAGCTGCAACCGGAATCGCCGGTTGGTAACGCGAGGTAAGCCGCCATGCTCCTGACGCCCAATGCCATGGGCCGCCCGCTGCGGGTTGGCCTGTACCTGACCACCGGGGTGATCGCAGCCTTCCTGTTGCTGCCGATCCTGTTCATCGTCCTGCTGTCGTTCGGCTCGTCGCAGTGGCTGGTATTCCCGCCGCCGGGCTGGACCTTCAAGTGGTACGGCCAGTTCTTCTCCAACCCTGAGTGGATGGAGGCCGCCCTGGCCAGCCTCAAGGTCGCCGTGCTGACCACCGTCTGCGCAGTGGCGCTGGGCCTGCCGACCGCCTTCGCCCTGGTGCGTGGGCGCTTTCCTGGCCGGGAAATGCTCTACGGGCTGTTCACCCTGCCGATGATCGTGCCGCTGGTGATCATCGCCGTGGCGGTGTACGCGCTGTTTCTCAAGCTTGGCTACACCGGCACGCTGTTCGCCTTCGTGGTCAGCCATGTGATCGTCGCCCTGCCGTTCACCATCATCTCGATCATCAACTCGCTCAAGCTGTTCGACCAGTCAATCGAAGACGCTGCAGTCATTTGCGGCGCCTCGCGGCTGCAAGCGATTTTCAAGGTGACCTTCCCGGCCATTCGCCCAGGGATGATCGCCGGTGGCCTGTTCGCCTTTCTGGTGTCGTGGGACGAAGTGGTGCTGAGCGTGATGATGGCCAGCCCCAACTTGCAGACCCTGCCGGTGAAGATGTGGACCACCCTGCGCCAGGACTTGACCCCCGTCATTGCGGTGGCCTCGACCCTGCTGATCGGCCTGTCGATCCTGGTCATGCTCATCGCCGCCGCCCTGCGCCGGCGCAACCCAGCCAGCGCCTGAACGCCCGGAGACAATAACAATGAGTGCAGTGAGCAAAGACAACGCGCCCAACCAGACTCTGGTCAGCTTGCGCAACCTGAACAAGCACTACGGCGAATTCACCGCCGTGGACAACATCAACCTGGACATCCAGGATGGCGAGTTCCTCACCTTCCTCGGCTCCAGCGGCTCGGGCAAGTCCACCACGCTGTCGATGCTGGCCGGCTTCGAGACGCCCAGCAGCGGCGAGATCCTGGTCGATCAGCTGTCGCTGGTCAACGTCCCGCCGCACAAGCGCGACATCGGCATGGTGTTCCAGCGCTATTCGCTGTTCCCGCACCTGTCGGTGCGCGACAACATTGCCTTCCCCCTGGCGATCCGCAAGCTCAGCGCTGGCGAAATCGCCAAGCGGGTCGATGCGATGCTCAAGCTGGTGCAACTGGAGCCGTTCGCTCATCGCCGCCCCGCCCAGCTCTCCGGTGGCCAGCAGCAGCGGGTGGCAATTGCCCGGGCGTTGGTCTACGAGCCACGGATCCTGTTGATGGATGAACCGCTCGGCGCGCTGGACAAAAAACTGCGCGAAGACCTGCAGGACGAACTGCGTCAGCTGCATCGCCGGCTGGGCATCACCATCGTCTACGTCACCCACGATCAGGAAGAAGCCATGCGCCTGTCACAGCGCATCGCCATCTTCAGCCACGGCAAGATCGTCGGGCTGGGCAGTGGTTATGACCTTTACCAGAACCCGCCGAATGCCTTCGTTGCGTCGTTCCTGGGTAACTCCAACTTCCTGCGGATCAAGGCCAACAGCAATGGTGCCGGCAGCTTCGAGGGGCAAGCCCTGGCAATTCGCCTGACCCCAGGGCTGGTCGCCGAACAGGACGCGTTGATCATGGTGCGGCCGGAAAAAGCCCTGGCCTTGAGTGCCGAGCAAGCCGCGCGCGAGCCACGCCCGGCGGGTTGGAACGAGGTCAGTGCCAAGGTCGCTGAGGTGTTGTTCCTGGGTGAGAGCCAGACGTGCCATGTGGTCACTGCCGGCGGCACTGAGATGACGGTCAAGGCCTTGTCGGCGGCGGGGATGCCGATGCTGCCAGGGGAAACGGTCAAGGTGCGCTGGGCGGTGGCCGATGCCTGTATCTATACCGAGTGGGCCGAGAGCGATCTGAGCAAGGCCGCTGGGGCGCACTGATCGGCGACCGCTCGCGGGGCAAGCCCGCTCCCACGCTTGGCTCAAGAGGCGAAGAACTGGCAGCCAAGCATGGGCGCCACGCTTGGCTAGGCGCCAGAGGACATGGCAATCAAGCAACGTGGGAGCGGGCTTGCCCCGCGATGAGGCCAGCAAGTACAGCGTTTCAACCTGCGGCCAGCTGCCCCAAGCTGCGCCGCACCTTGTCCAGCAACTCACCAATCTGGAACGGCTTGATCAGCATATCCATCCCCGTGCCAAGAAACGCCTGGCGATCCAACGCGGTCTCGGCGTAGCCGGTCATGAACAGCACCGGCAGCCCCGGTCGGTAGATGCGGGCCATGTCCGCCAGCTCCCGGCCACTGATCCCTGGCAAGCCGACATCGGTCAACAACAACTCGATCCCGGCGTCCTCGCGCAAATGGTCCAGTGCCTGTTCAATGGTCTCGGCCAAGGTGCAGCGATAGCCGGCATCGGTCAACGCCTCGGCTACCGACAGGCGCACCGAAGCCATGTCCTCGACGATCAGCACATGCTCGCCGGCGCCTTTCTGGTCGACCTGGGGTGCGCGTTCAGTACTGGACGCTTGTTGAGTACTGGCCGGCAGCAGCAGGGTCACTTCGGTGCCCTGCCCTGGCAGGCTTCGAATTGCCACATGCCCACCAGACTGGCGAGCGAACCCATAGATGGTCGACAAACCAAGCCCGGTGCCTTGCCCGACCGGTTTGGTGGTGAAAAATGGATCGAAGACTTTTTCCAGCAACTCCGGCTCGATGCCGCTGCCATCATCGCGCACCGTCACCGCCACATAGGGGCCGTCCTGCAAGTTGGGGTCGCCATGCGACCAGGTCGCGGCAGTATTGACCCAGATATGCCCGCCCTTGACCAAGGCATCCCGGGCATTGATCACCAGGTTGAGCACTGCGCTTTCCAGCTGGATCGGATCGACCAGGGCAATCGCCGGGCGGCTGGAGAGCTGCAGTTGCAGTTCGATGCGCTCGCCGACGGTGCGGGTAATCAACTCCTCCAGCGAGCGCACCCGTTCGTTGATATCCACCGGCCGGGTATCGAGTGGCTGCTGGCGGGCGAAGGCCAGCAGGCGATGGGTCAGCGATGCCGCGCTCATCGCCGAGCTCAAGGCGGCCTCGGCGTAGCTTGGGACCTTCTCCACACGGTTTTCTGCAACCCGTTTGCGGATCAGTTCCAGGCTGGTGATGATGCCGGTGAGCAGGTTGTTGAAGTCATGGGCGATACCGCCGGTGAGGCTGCCTAGCGCATCCATCTTCTGTAACTGCAACAACTGCGCTTCGCTGCGCGCACGCTGGGCGACTTCATGGGCCAGCTGGGTGTTGGCGTCATCCAAGCGGGCCAGGTGCGAACGTTCGCGATGGCGGTGCTCGGTGACGTCTTCGACGAACACCAGGCACAAGCCGGGGGCGCGATAAGGCGACAGCTGCCACTCGGTATCCCGCGGCAGGCCTTGCACGGTCATGGCCAAGGTGCCACGCCAGCGCTGGCCATCGGCAAGGTGCTGGCGCAACAGCGCCAATTCGCCTTGCTGGTCGCTGGCAAAGCACTCACGCAACGTTTCCGGGTGGCGGTTGTCCTGGATCAGCTGGGCGAAGGCCTGGTTGCACTCGTGCACCTTGAGGGTGGCGTCCAAGACTGCAATCGGTGCTGAAACATTGCTGAAAATCTCGCGAAAACGCGCTTCGCTCTCGCGCAGGGCACGCTCGGTGTCGCGCACTCGCAGCAAGGTGCGCAGGGTCGCCAGCAGCACGTCCGGATCGACCGGGTGGACCAGGTAGGCGTCGGCGCCAGCTTCCAGGCCAGTGATAATGTCGCCGGTCTGGATCGACGCGGCGGACACGTGGATCACCGGCAGCAACGCAGTTGCCGGATCGGCGCGCAGCAGGCGCACGATGTCGAACCCACTCATGTCCGGCAGGTTGACATCGAGGATCAGCGCATCGATCTGCTCGTTGCGGATCATCGCCAGCCCGTCGCCACCGGTGCCCGCCTCCAGCACCTGATAGTCGTGCAGCGCCAGCCGCCGACGCAGCGCGTAACGCGTGGCGGCGTTGTCGTCGACGATCAGCAGGCGGATGTCAGGGTTCATCGACGCTCTCCTGGGCGATGGCCAACGGAATGATCACAAAAAACGAAGACCCCACTCCTGGCACGCTGTCCACTCCCACCTCGCCCCCCAACAAGGCGGCGAAGCGCTTGCACAGCGACAACCCCAGGCCGGTGCCGCGCAGACGCTTTTGCAGGGGAGAGTCGAGCTGGGCGAAGTCTTCGAACAGGCCTTCGAGCAACTCTGGAGCGATGCCGATGCCGGTATCGGTAACGGCGAAGCGAATCTGATCGCTGCCATGCAACTGGGCCGACACCCGCACTTCGCCACGGGTGGTGAACTTCAGGGCATTGGAAATGAAGTTGCGCAGAATCTGGGTCAGCTTCTTGTCGTCGGTATACAGCTGGGGCAGGCCCTGTGGTTCTTCGAAAATCAGATCGACAGACCCGGTGTCGACGATCGGCCGGAACATCCCGCGCAAGGCGGCGAACAGGTCGAGCATGTCGAACCAGGCCGGCGAGATGGTGATGCGCCCAGCCTCGATCTTGGCCAGGTCCAGCAGGTCATCGACCATGTCGCTGAGCTCGCGAGTCGCGGTGCTGACGAACGCCACCTGCAATTGCTGCTCTTTGCTCAGCGGCCCGTCCACTTCGTCGGCGAGCAGGCTGGTAATGCTCAGGATCGAGCCCAGCGGCGTGCGGAATTCGTGGCTCATGTAGGACAGGAAGCGGCTTTTCAGGTCCGATGCCTGGCGCAGTTGCTCAGCCTGGATATCCAGCTCGGCATACAGCGCCAGCACGCCTTGATTGGTTTCCTCCAACTCGCCGCGCAAGGCCTGGTTTTCCGCCTGCAAGCGCGCCACCAGGGCGGCCTGCTCGGCGGTGGTGTTGGGCGACGGCTCAGGCATGCACAGTCTCCAGGTCGATAACCAGCACCGTGACATCGTCCCGCCCGCGGCTGAAGTCGCGGTGCAGCACGGTGGCGATCACGGCCGGGTGGCGCGAGGCCAGGCCAGGGTAGGCTTGAAGGTTCCAACGCGATTGCAGGCCATCGCTGAACATGATCAACAGATTTCCCTTCACGTGAGCGTAGTCGAACACCTGGCCCTTGCGGTATTGACCCCCGACGATGCCGGGGTGCGAGGCCAGGCCCCGCGGCCGTTCGCCGCCCACCAAGGTGGCGCCGATATTGCCGATACCAATGAACGCCAGGCTGTCGGCGCTGGCATCGTACTGAGCGATGGCCGCCGCGCCGCCGCGGGTGCTAGCCATGGCGTGGTGCAGCTCGCCAAGCAAGCCTTGCGGCTCACTGAACGGGTTGCTGGCAAACTCCTGGGCCCCGGCCTTGGCGGCTCGCTCGGCCTCCTCACCGTGACCCAGACCATCTATAAGCAGTGCGCTCAGTCGTTGCTTACCCAGGGTCACGTGCCACGTATCACCACAGGCGGGGTCATCATGCAGGGAATGCTGGCTGACCCCGACCCGCACATCCGGCCCACTGGCGCCCTCGCGGTACAGCCGCGCCAAGACCACCGCGCCACGCTCATCGGCATGCACATCGAACACCTGGGCCAGGCGACTGACCGCGCCCAGGCCAATGCCCTGGGTGCCGCCGGTCGAGTAGCCATCGGCCAGGCAAGCATGCACATCGAACCCCTGGGCGCGATCCACTGCCAGCAGCTCAAGACCGTGCCCGCCATCATGAGGCAGCACCCGCAAGTGCAACTCGCCGCGCCCGGCATGTTTAAGCACATTGCTGGCAAGCTCGGTTGCGACCAGCGCCGCTCGGCCGGCATCGGCAGGGGTAAAACCCTGCTGTTCGGCCAGTTTCTGCACCACCCGGCGGGCGTGGCCCACCTGGCTGTGATCATCCAGGCGCAAGACCTGGGTCAGGCTGGCGGCAAGGTTCATGTCCATCGGGTGATCGTTACCCGGGTGCCTTGCCCGGGAGCGGTGTCGAGTTCGAATTCATCGACCAGCCGGCGCGCGCCGGTCAGCCCCAGGCCCAAGCCTGAGCCAGAAGTCCAGCCATCGGTCAACGCCAGCTTGACGTCGGCGATACCGGGGCCTTCATCGCGAAATACCAGGCGCACGCCAACCCTGCCGGCGTCCTCGATGACCTGCCAGTCCATATCGCCGCCACCGCCATACACCACGGTGTTACGGGCCAGTTCGCTGACCGCCGTGACCAGCTTGGTCAAGTCGACCAGGCGCATGCCGCAGTCGCTGGCAATCCTGCGCGCCAGTTGTCGGGCCAGTACCACGTCCTGCTCCAGTCGCACCGGTTGGCTGCCGCTGTCGCGAATGCTCATGGCCGCCCTACCCGCTGACGCAGCAGATTCATCCCGCGGTCAACGTTGAGCGCAGTGCTCACCCCCGGCAAGGTCAGGCCGAGTTCGACCAGGGTAATGGCTACCGCGGGCTGCATGCCGACCAGCACGGTTTCGGCGTCCATGATCCGCGACAAGCTGGAGATGCTGGCGATCATCCGGCCGATGAACGAGTCGACCATGTCCAGCGCCGAGATATCAATCAACACGCCCCGCGCCGAGGTGTGGTCGAGGCGCGCGGTGAGGTCGTCCTGCAGGCGCAAGGCCAGTTGGTCGTGCATGTCCACCTGGATGGTCACCAGCAGGAACTCGCCCATCTGCAAGATAGGGATACGCTCCATCGCCTCACACTCGCTCGTCTGGGCGGGTGCCTAGACGGGTCAGGGCCAGCTTGAGGGCATCGGCGAGGTTGGACTTGGTGGTCAGCGTGCCCAGGTCCAGGCCCAGGTGAACGATGGTCTGGGCAATCTGCGGACGCACGCCGCTGATGATGCAGTCGGCGCCCATCAGGCGGATGGCGGTAACGGTCTTGAGCAGGTGCTGGGCCACCAGGGTATCGACCGTGGGCACGCCGGTGATGTCGATGATGGCGATTTCCGAGCCGGTGTCGACGATACGCTGCAGCAGTGACTCCATGACGGTCTGGCTGCGTTGCGAGTCGAGGGTGCCGATCAGCGGCAAGGCGAGTACGCCATCCCACAGTTTGACCACCGGGGTGGACAGTTCTAGCAGCTCTTCCTGCTGGCGCTTGATCACCCCTTCGCGGTTTTTCTGATAGGTGCGGATGGTGTGCAGGCCAAAGGCATCGAGCAGCTCGGAGACTTCCCACAGTTGCTCGGCCAACAGCGCCGGCTGCTCGCGGTAGTGACTTTGCAACAGGGTGAACAGCGGGCCTTTGAGAGCAAAGATGAAATAGGCGGTCTGGTGCGACTCCTGGCCCGCCTGGGCACGGCTGGTGGAGAGTTTTTCCAGGAAGCGGCGGGTTTCTTCCCAACCTGCTGCGGCAATGTTACCGCCGCTTTCGCTGCGCAAGCCATCGACTACCAGTTGGAGAAAATCACGGGTTTCCTGACGCAAGTCCTGCTCTTTGATATTGCGGGCGGCGCCATTGGCTTCCAGTGCTGCGATCCAATCGCCGATCAGCCGGGACTGGTTGCTGGCAATTGCCTCCAACGTACTGTTCTGCAGTGCTGCCATGTGCCTTGCTCTCCTGAAAAAGTCTGCCGGCGCCCGATAGAAATTACCGGCCCGCAAAAAAGGACATCCGCCAGTGAAAATAGTTGTGGCAACCGCCCGATAATTGCATCGGGCCAGCCGCGTGCTGCTAACTCTAGGTCAAGATCGCCCGGTCCGTGGCAGACAGCGACTCAGCGACTACGTAGCAGCAGTGCGGCAACGGCACAGCACAACAACGCGATGAACGACAGGTCGAACGCATCCGAGTAGGCCATCAGCTAGGCATGTCACGCACGCTCCGCTCAATCCGCCCTCCTCCAGCACGATCTGCAAAGCGCCCCGCCCGCTTTATCGCCCTCGATCTGCGGGTCAGGGCGTGAGAAAAGCCATTACCTGCTCAGCGGCCAATGCTGGGGCTTCTTGCATGAAGCAATGCCCGCCCGGCATCTGCTGCGCCGTCACGCTCGCATTGAGCGCCGCCAGGCGACGCACCGAGTGAGGCACGAAGGGATAGGTCTGCTCCCCGTAGAGAATCCGCGTGGGCGTGCGGATTCGGCCCAGCTGGGTCCACATTCGCTCGGGGAAGGAGCTGAAGATCTCCACTTCGCGGCTAGGCCGGCATTTGAGCACCACCGCTTCACCGCAGTCGCCAATGGCATGCTCGACATAGGCCTGCAACGCCTCGTCGCTCCAGCCTTTGAAGATGCCCCGCCCCTGCAGCGAGGCGTGGGCCGCCGCGCGATCAGGCCAGTGGCTGCGCCGCGTGGCCGCCTTGCGCGCCAAGGCGTGTCGGCGGTGCAGGCCAACCAGCGCGGCAGCGCCCATTACTCCGAGCATGCGCCGGCTGAACAGCACCGGGTCGAGCAACACCGCGCGTTCGAACAGCTGCGGCTCATTGGCCAGGATCAACCCAGTCAGCACCCCGCCAAAACTGTGCCCAAGGGCATACCTGGGGACATCGCCATACTCGCCTCGACCCGCCTCGAAGGCCTCCACGGCCAACACAGCCGTGCGGTTCCAGCCACGAAATGCGCCGCCATGGTCACTGTCGCCATGGCCCTGCACATCGCTCAACCACAGGTCGTAATGCTCGCCCAAACGCATCAGCAGCGGCTGGTAGGCCAGGCTGCAAAAGCCGTTACCGTGAAGAAAGTGCAGCAGTGGCCGGCCACTGGCGGGCGAGCGCCAACCGCGCAGGGTGAAGCCTTCAGGGCAATCATGGGACCAAGGGATCAATTGCATCAGGCGGCTGCGCTCATCGGAATCAGGAAAACGCCGATTCTACAAACAGCAGCGGGTACAGCGAAATCACCAGCAGCAGGGCCATCAGGACATTGAACAGCATCAGCCAACGTGGATTTTGCAGCAGGTTGCGCAAGGCGCTACCGAACATCACCCAAATCCCGACGCTGGGCAGGTTGACCAGGGCGAACAGCGCCGCGATGACGATCACATTGACGACATAGCCCTGCGCCGGCGTGTAGGTGGTAATCGCCCCAACGGCCATCACCCAGGCTTTGGGGTTGACCCACTGGAACGCCGCCGCGCCCAAGAAGCTCATCGGCTTGGCCGAACCATTGCCGCTGGCAGACATCGGCCCAGAAGTGGCGATCTTGTAGGCCAGATACAGCAAGTATGCAGCACCGACGTAGCGCAAGATGGTGTACAGCGGCGGCCAGGCCTTGAACACTTCGCCCAGGCCAAAGCCTACCGCCAGCACCATGACCATGAAGCCGATGCTGATGCCCATGGCGTGCGGAATCGAACGACGCACCCCAAAGTTCACCCCCGAGGCAAGCAACATGGTGTTGTTTGGCCCCGGGGTGATCGAGGAAACGAAGGCAAAAAGCACAAAGGCAGTCAGCAGGTCGAGAGAGGCAAGCATGGCGTGGTTCCGCAGCGTGGAGTAGTTATCGTCCAACCACAGTAGCGGAGTAGCGCCTGCCAACCACCAGTACAGTTACCTTATATTTTGCAGATACACATCACTGTACCGATTGTTATGGTTGGAAGATTTCTTCGATGCTCAGGCCAAACACCCTGGCGATAGTGAAGGCCAGCGGCAGGCTGGGATCGTAACGGCCGGTTTCGATGGCGTTGACAGTCTGGCGCGAGACACCCAGGCGCTCAGCCAGCTCGGCCTGCGACCAGCCCTGCTTGACGCGCAGGGCGCGGATGTGATTGTTCATCGGTAGCGTCTCACCCCAACCACCGCGCCGATTGCCCACAACGAGCCCATCAGGCTCCAGACCATGAACATCGACAAGCGCGGGTAGCCCGCCGTTTCCAGGAAGCCGTAACTGAAGGTCAGCAGCGCGGTGCCCACGAACGCCAAGCCAAGGGCTTCGAGCTGGATGCGCCGGGCCAGCTCATCCAGGCTGCGCAGGTGCTCAATGACCACCCAGGCCATCATCAGCATCGCCGGCACCGGCAGCAGGGCCAACGCCGTTTTGCCAGCGCCCGCAGGCAGACTCGGCAGGTAATGGCTGCTGACCAGCACGCAGCCGGCATAAGCCAGCAGCGTCAGGATGAAATTGCCCAGGAAGCGTCGTTGCGCCATGGTCGGACCCTCGATGTAAAGTGTGCTTGACATTGAAGGCGATCGCGCACGCCATGTCAAGCTACCTTTACATCTCGGCAAGCCCTGCCCTTGCCGCGTAAGATGAGCATCTCCAACCCAAGGAAACCCTAGCATGAGCCTGACCATCCGCCCCGCCGTGCGCAGCGATGCCGCGCAGATCCTGGCCTTCATCACCGAGCTTGCCGACTACGAACGGGCCCGCCATGAGGTGGTGGCCAGCCTGGCTGATATCGAGCGCAGCCTGTTCGACGAAGACAGCACGGTGAGCAGCTTGATCTGTGAACGCGATGGCCAGGCGATTGGCTTTGCCGTGTACTTCTACAGCTACTCGACCTGGCTGGGGCGCAACGGCATCTACCTGGAGGATCTGTACATCACCCCAGAGCAACGCGGCGATGGCGCGGGGCGCCAGTTACTGCGCTTTATTGCTCGGGAAGCGGTGGCCAACCAGTGCGGACGGCTGGAATGGAGCGTGCTGGACTGGAATGAGCCGGCGATTGGTTTTTACCAGTCGCTCGGGGCGCAGGCGCAGGACGAGTGGGTGCGTTATCGGTTGGAAGGTGAGCGGCTGGCGGCGTTCGCCCAGGGCTAGGCTGGCGTTGGCAAAACGCTCAAGCGCCGCGCTCGGCGCCAAGACTGCGCTCATCCGCTTGCGCGGCAGCTGGCAGATTGCAGCTTTGTGCAAGGGCTGCCATCAGCCGCCGTAGCGACTGCCTGAGCTCGCCGCGGTCAGTTGTGCTCCGGCGCTGGCATCACCTGCACATGCCCATGCTCCACGCCACGCTCAGCCATCAGCTGACGCGACAGTTCGACCACCTCGCCGCTGGCCCCCTGCAATACCGATACTTCCAGGCAATGCCCAGCATCGAGGTGCACATGCAGGGTCGAGCGGGTCAGGGTGTGGTGGGCGTGAAAGGTTTGGTTCAGACGCTTGGGCAGCTCACGGGTGTCATGGTCATACAGGTAGCTGACGACCGCCACGCACGGAGCAGCCTCTGCCAGCGGCTCAGACTCGAGCAGACCATTGCGCAGCAGGTCGCGAATGGCCTCGGAGCGGCCTTGATAACCATGCTCAGCCACCCGCCGGTCGATGACCTCGAGCAACGCCTCGTCCAGCGTGATGGTGATCCGTTGCATTCTGTTACTTCCAGTAAGATCATTTAGCCTAGACATCATACCCACCACCTCTCTAGGCTAGCGCCTCCGTTGAAGTGGGGGACGCAGTGTGAAGCAGCAGCCAGGTAAACGAAAGCTCGCCCGCTGGGGCGTGTTGCTACTGGCCGTCAGCCTCTGCGCGCAGGCGGGCAACGACGCCGACCCTGGACCTACGCTGAGCTACTCCTGGCCGGTCAACGCTGGCCCCCTCGACCCGCGCGGTTATTCGCCTAATCAGATGTATGCCCAGGCCATGGTTTACGAGCCGCTGGTGCGCTACAACGCCTCGGGAACCCTGGAACCTTGGTTGGCCACCGCCTGGCAGGTCTCGCAAGACGGCAAGACTTACACCTTCACCCTGCGCGACGGGGTGCGTTTCAGCGACGGTACGCCGTTCGACGCCGCCGCAGCCAAGGCCAACCTGGATGCGGTGCTGGCCAACCCCCTGCGTCACCGCTGGATGCAGCTGGTGAGCACACTCGATCATGTCGAGGCCACGGATCGACTCACCCTGCGTCTGGTGCTCAAGCATCCGTATTACCCGACCCTCATGGAACTGGCCCAGGTACGCCCATTGCGCTTCGCCTCACCGCAGGCCAAACCCGGCCAGGCCGTGGGCACAGGCCCGTGGATGCGGGTCGAAAGCCGCTTGGGAGAGTTCGACCGTTTCGCCCGCAACCCCAATTACTGGGGAGCAAAACCTGCCTACAGCCAAGTCGTGGTCAAGGTTATCCCCGATCCGAACAGCCGCGCGCTGGCCTTGCAAGTTGGCGAACTGCAATTGATCCAGGGCGCCGCCGGCGAGATCACCGCCGGCACCTTCGTGCGTTTGCGCGATCAAGGCTTCGCCACTGCGCTGTCGGCGCCATTGGCCACCAGGACCTTGGCGATGAACACCGGCCGCGGCCCGACGCGTGAGCTGGCGGTGCGCCAGGCGATCAACCACGGGCTGGACAAGCAGGCGATCATCGACAAGATCCTCTACGGCCTGGAGCCGCGTGCCGACACCCTGTTCGCGCGCAACATGCCCTACGCCGACCTCGGCCTGAAACCCTACGCCTACGACCCCGCCGTGGCCGTCAACCAACTGGAGGCTGCCGGCTGGACCCTGGCCCCGGGCGCAGTCGTGCGCAGCAAGGCCGGTGAGCCGCTGTCGATCGAGCTGGTGTTCCTCGGCACCAGTGCGCTGCAAAAAAGCCTGGCCGAAGTGTTCCAGGGTGAGCTGGCCAAGCTTGGCATCCACATCGCCCTGCGCGCGGTGGAAGACGGCGCATTAGTACGCCGCCAGCGCGACGGCGACTTCGGCATGATCTTCGCCGACACCTGGGGCGCGCCTTACGATCCGCACTCGTTCGTCAGCTCCATGCGCTACGCCGGCCACGCCGACTACATGGCGCAACGCGGCCTGGCAATCAAGGACGAACTGGACCGACGCATCGCCCAGGTGCTGGCCAGCACCGACGAGCAGCAGCGCGCCGAGCAGTACCGGTTCATCCTCACCACGTTGCACGAACAGGCGGTCTACCTGCCGATTTCTTACCTCACCGCGATCAGCGTTCGGCGCGCATCGGTGGCCAACGTGCAGTTCGGCAGCACCTTGTTCGATGTGCCGTTCGAAGCCATGACCCCAACCCAGGAGCACTGATCGATGCTGCGTTATATCTGCCTGCGCCTGCTATTGCTGCTACCGGTCATGCTTGGGGTGTCGCTGCTGGTGTTTTTCCTGCTGCATCTGGGCAGCACCGATCCTGCACTGGACTACCTGCGCTTGTCGCATATCCCACCGACCGACGCGGCCATTGCCGAGGTCCGACATACCCTGGGGCTTGATCAGCCACTGTATGCGCAGTACCTGACTTGGCTGGGCAAGGCCGTGCAATTGGACTTCGGTATTTCCTACCTGACCGGTCGCCCAGTGCTCGACGACTTGCTCTATTACCTGCCAGCAACCCTGCAACTGGGCGGCCTGGCCCTGGTCTGCACGCTGGTGTTGTCGGTGCCGCTGGGGTTGCTGGCGGCCCGCTGGCAGGGGCGGTGGCCCGATCATGCGGTGCGTGCAGTAACCTTTCTCGGCGTGTCGATGCCGAACTTCTGGCTGGCGTTCTTGCTGATCGCACTGTTCTCGCTGTGGCTCGGCTGGCTACCGCCACTGGGGCGTGGCAGCGCTGGCCAGTTGGTGATGCCGGTGCTGGCTATCGCCCTGATGTCGATGTCGATCAACGCCCGCTTGCTGCGCGCCAGCCTACTGGAAGCCAGCGGCCAACGTCACGTCACCTATGCCCGCGCCCGTGGCATGGGCGAGCGCCAGGTGTGGCGCGATCATATCTTGCGCAATGCCTGGCTGCCGCTGGTCACCGCCACCGGCATGCATGTCGGCGAGTTGATCGGCGGTGCGTTGGTGATCGAGACCATTTTCGCCTGGCCCGGGGTCGGCCGTTTTGCCGTCTCGGCGGTGCTCAATCGCGACTTCCCAGTGATGCAGTGCTTCACCTTGCTGCTCACCGCGTTGCTGATGCTCTGTAACCTGCTGGTGGATGTTTGCTACGCCTGGCTCGACCCACGCAGCCGCCTGCAAGGGGTGAACGCATGAATACGTTGTCGCTGCTACGCCGCCCCGCGCTGTCGTTTAATTACAGCCTGGTCCTGGGCGTGGTGCAGGTCGGCCTGCTGGCACTACTGGCGATTTTCGGCCCGTGGCTGGCGCCGCACGACCCCGATCTGGTCGACCTCAGCCAGCGCCTGTTGCCACCCGACGCCCGTCACTGGCTAGGCACCGACCACCTGGGTCGCGACCTGCTCTCGCGACTGATCGTCGGCACCCGACTGTCGCTGGGCAGCGTGATGCTGACCCTGGCGCTGGTGCTGCTGCTGGGCATCGTAATTGGTGGCGTGGCAGGTTTTGTCGGCGGCAAGCTCGATCTGCTGATCATGCGCCTGTGCGATATGTTCATGACCTTCCCGACCCTGGTGCTGGCGTTCTTTTTCGTGACGTTGCTGGGTACCGGCCTGAGCAATGTGATCGTCGCCATCGCCCTGTCCCACTGGGCCTGGTATGCGCGCATGGTTCGCGGCCTAGTGATCGCCCAGCGCGGTCGCGAATACCTGCTGGCCTCGCGCCTGGCTGGCGCCTCGCGCTGGATGCGCCTGCGCCAGCATGTGCTGCCGAATATTGCCGGGCCATTGCTGGTACTCGCCACCCTGGATATCGGCCACATGATGCTGCATGTCTCGGGCCTGTCGTTCCTCGGCCTTGGGGTGACGCCGCCAACCGCCGAATGGGGGGTGATGATCAACGACGCCAAGGAGTTCATCTGGACCCATCCACAACTGTTACTGTTGCCGGGGCTGATGATCTTCTTCTCGGTGATGGCCTTCAACTTGCTCGGCGATGCCCTGCGCGACCGCCTCGATCCGACTGTGGAGACGCGCTAGATGGTGGGCTCAATCCTGCAGGTGCGTGGGCTGTGCATCGAGGGTCGCAGCGGCCTATTGATCGATGACGTCGACCTGCAACTGCGCAGCGGCGAAGTCTGTGCACTGGTCGGCAGCAGCGGCTCGGGCAAGTCGCTTAGTTGTCTGGGACTGCTTGATTTACTGCCTGGCGGGCTGGTTCGCAGGCAGGGTCAGCTATCGCTGGACGGCCAGCCACTGCACCCCAACCAGGTACGCGGACGCCTGGCCAGCCTGGTCCTGCAGAACCCGCGCAGCGCCTTCAACCCAGTGCGCGACATGGCCAGCCATGGCCTGGAAACCCTCAAGTTGCGCGGGATCACCGGCGCCGCCGCGCGCCAGCGGTTGGACGAATGCCTGGACGCCGTGGGTCTGTGCGAGCGCCAGCGGGTATTACAGTCATTCGCCTTCCAACTCAGTGGCGGGATGCTCCAGCGGATGATGATTGCCCTGGCGTTGATGGCTGAAACACCGTTCCTGCTAGCCGACGAGCCCACCAGCGACCTCGACGCGCTGAGCCAGGCGCGCTTTCTCGATTTGCTGATGGAGCTGGTCGAACGGCATGCACTGGGCGTTTTGCTGGTCACTCACGATATGGGGGTGGTGGCACGCTGCGCTGATCGCGTGGCGGTGATGGAGGCTGGGCGCATCGTTGAACGCCAGAGCGTGCAGGGTTTGTTCGACAGCCCAGCCAGCAGCAGCGCACGCACCCTGCTTGAAGCCCATCAAATACTCAGCGGGAGACACCCATGAGCCAGCTCGATATCTGCCAAGTCGCCCATGGCTACCGCACCGGTGGCCTGTTGCGCCGAAGTGGCTGGCTACAGGTACTCGATGGCATCGACCTGACGTTGTCAGTGGGCCAATCGGTCGGTCTGCTGGGCAGCAGCGGCAGCGGCAAGAGCACCCTCGCCCGACTGTTGCTGGGTCTGGAAAAACCGCGCCAAGGTCAGGTGCGGTTTGCCGGGCAGGATGTCAGCCAGCTCCGCGGCGAACCGGCCCGCGAATTCCAACGGGCGGTGCAGTTGGTGTTGCAGGATGCGCCAGGCGCCTTCAACCCTCAGCGCTCGATTGCCTGGAGCATCGCCGAACCACTGCGTCACCTGAGCCAGATGAAGGAAGCGGCGCAGCGCCAACGGGTGCTGCAGTTGCTTGAGCAGATGGGCTTGCGCGCCGAACATGCCGAGCGCTTGCCGCACCAGCTCAGTGGCGGTCAGCTGCAACGCGCCAACATCGCTCGAGCCTTGGCCATCTCGCCGCAGTGGGTGGTGCTCGACGAGGCCCTGTCCAACCTCGATCGAGTGCTGCAGTTGCAGTTGCTGCAACGCCTTGACGCACTGCGTCGTGAAACCGGGACTGGGTTTGTCCTGATCAGCCATGACCTGAGCCTGGTGCGCTATTTTTGCCAGCGAGTCGTGCTGATGAGCGAGGGCCGGATCGTCGAGGATCGCCCGGTTGACCAGGCCTTGGCGTTCGAGCATCCCGTGGGCCAACAGCTGCAACGCGCCATGCTGCCAGAGCACCCCGAGCAGCGCTTGGCAGCTGCTCAGCCAGCCACCGCGCTGCAAGCGTAAGATTCCACCTTCATCGATCCGGATGGCTACCCGTTGTCGGTATGGACAGCCCCAGGCGGATCAATCCTCTCTGAAAAAACTGCGGCCGTTATCGCGCAGCAGTTCGACCATCGCCCCAGCAGCAGGCGGCAGATAGCCTTCGGCGCGTACCGATACCGCTACGGTGCGGCTCATGGTGGTTTCCAGCAGCGGCACTTCGCGCAAGCGCGACATGCCCTGGCCATGCTCCAGGGTTTCGCGGGCGACGAAACTGAGCAGCCCGGTACGGGCGATCAGACGTGGCAGTAGCGAGACCGTGTTGGTCTCGATCTGCACCTGCGGCGCTGGCAGGTGGCGGGCGATGAACACATTGTCGAGCCAGCGCCGGGAGGTCACCGTGCTGCCTGGCAGCACCCAGCGGTACTGACACAGATCCTTGAGGGCAATCGCTGTGCCGAATACCGGGTGATCGGCACTGGCGACCACTACCGCTTCATCCTCCAGGATCGGGTAGCTGCGAAATTGCGGGTCATCGACGATTAGCGGGCAGATGATCGCATCCAGGCGGCCGGTGCGCAGAGATTCGCGCAGCACATCGTCTTGAGCGATCGACAGCTGCAAGGTCAACTGCGGCGCGCGCTGCAGCAACGATTCGGTGAGCTGTGGCAGCAAGTATTCGGCCATGCTCGCGGCGCAGCCCAGGCGGATGTTACCGACCAGGCCACCGGCGAAGTCGCGCACCTCTCGTTCGGTTTCGGCAATGCTCAGCTGCAACTGCCGGCCGCGCTCGAGCAACAGCTGGCCGACGTCGGTCAACTTGATGCGCCGACCATCGCGCTGGAACAGCCGCGTGCCCAGCGACTCCTCCAGGCGCTGGATGCTCTTGCTCAACGCCGGCTGGCTGCGGTTGAGCTTCTCGGCAGCCCGCCCAAGGTGGCCCAGTTCGGCGATGGTTTCAAAATAAGTGAGGTCGCGTAGATCCATGATTCATGAATTTCGGTTATCGATTCATCGACAGTAGAAAATAGACTTGATCGATTGACCCGTCGATAATTTTCTCCGTCAAACGCGTTCTGGAGCATATCGACCTTGCAGACCTTCTTAGCTGGCCTGGCCTCCCCTTCACGAATCCTGCTCTGGCTCGCGCTCATCGTCTGCGCCGGCGGGGTCGGCCAGTTGCTGCATACGTTGGGGGTGCCAGCCGGTCTGTTCCTCGGGCCGATGCTGGTGGCGATTGCCTTTGGCGTGTCTGGCGCGCAACTACGCTTGCACCGGCAAGTGTTTCGCTTAAGCCAGGGCTGCGTAGGGTTGATGGTCGCTCACTCGGTAACCTGGACCGTGTTGGCTTCGCTGGCGCAGTCTTGGCACGTCATGCTGCTGGCCACCGCGCTCACTGTGCTGCTGAGCGCGCTGGTCGGCTTGGGCACTGTGCGTTATGGCGGCATCTCGGCTACTACCGCCGCCTGGGGTACCGCACCCGGCGCAGCCTCGGCGATGGTGTCGATGGCCGAAGAGAACGGTGCCGATGCACGGGTGGTCGCCACCATGCAGTACGTCAGGGTGGTGTGCGTGGTCATGATCGGCGCGCTGGTCAGCCACTTGCTCGGCGCAACCAGCGGCGCGGGCGTTGCAGCCAGCACTGGCGCCAGCCTGCCGGGGCCGCAAGTAGGCCAACTACTGCTGAGCCTGGGGGTCGTTGTGCTGGGCGTGGCCCTCGGCACCAAGCTACCGGCTGGGGCGCTGTTAGTGCCGCTGGTGCTCGGTGCAGTACTGCAACTGAGCGGGCTGCTGCTGATCACCCTGCCCGCCTGGTTGCTGGCTTGCGCCTATGGCGCGATCGGCTGCTATATCGGCCTACGCTTTGACCGGCCAACGGTGCGCTACGTGTGGAGTCGATTGCCGAGCATGATTGCCGGGGCAGTGGTGCTGATCATATTGTGCGCCGGCTGCGCCTGGCTGTTGGCGCGGGCGACCGGCAGCGACTTTCTCTCGATGTACCTGGCGACCAGTCCCGGAGGGCTGGATGCGATGGCGATCATTGCCGTGGAAACCCATGCTGACGTCGGCCTGGTGCTGGCCATGCAGACCTTGCGCTTGTTTGGGGTCATTGTGACAGGTGCCTATTGTGCCAGGCAGATCATCCGTCTCACCCGCGCTTGACGTTCGATACAACTTTTTGCCATCAGGCCCCGTCCAACAGACACTGGGTCTTTTTTCAGCTCAGACCATTCCAGGAGGTTGCCGATGTCGATGCGAACCACGTTGCTGCTCTCATGCCTAACCCTGGCTTTAGTGGGTTGCGCAAGTTCAAGCGATGACCCGAAACCGCCGAGCACCATGCAGGTAGACCTGCAGCAGTACCAGGGTACCTGGTACGAACTGGCGCGCTTGCCGATGTTCTTCCAGCGCAACTGCGTACAGTCCGAGGCGCGCTATAGCCTGCGCGAGGATGGACGGATCGGGGTCGACAACCGTTGCCGGGAAGCCGATGGCCAATGGAATGAGGCCCAAGGCGTCGCCGAGCCGCAGCAAGCGGGCAAGACCGACAAGCTTTGGGTCAGGTTCGACAACTGGTTCAGCCGCCTGGCGCCAGGGTTGACCAAGGGCGAATATTGGGTGCTGTACCACGATCAGGATTATCGCGTGGCGCTGGTTGGCCATCCCAATCGCGAGTACCTCTGGCTGCTGTCGCGTACCCCGACAGTCAGCGGTGAAACTCGAGACAAACTATTGGCGATTGCCCGTGAGCAGGGTTACGACACTTCGGAGCTGGTGTGGCGGCAGGCAGACAAGCCATAACCAGGGTTCATTACAGGTAGCCTGGCCTCTTCGCCGCTGCGCTTGAGTGCGAAGAGGCCATCGCTGCTACCTGACTAGCGTGTAGAACTGGCCAGTGCCGCCTTGTCTCGCTCGCTGATCACGTACTGACGGTACTGCGGATCGGCCTTGATCTGCGCTTCGGTAAACGCAATTGGCGGCAACTGCTTGGCCGAAAATGCACGTGTCTGGTCGGCAGAATGCGCCGAGCCCGCCTCGCTGGACTGGGAGAACGCCAATAAGCCTCGGGCCTGCGGCCCCTGCTCAGTGAAGCTGACCACCTGCAAATAGCTGGTACCACTGACCACCAGGCGCTTGCCCTGCCCTTGCGCGACGCTGTACATCGCGTTGTACACCCCAAGCGCCTGCGGGCCGCCGGGCACCGGCGTACCGTCGAGCGAATGCTGGATCTGCCCCCAGCGACTGTCATTGCCCACACCGGCCTCGGCCAGTTGCTTTAAAGAGTCCAATGCCGCTTGATGCAGCAGCTTGCGCACCGCCGCCTGCTCAACCGCAAGGCCGCGTGGTGTGTGCTGCGGATCAGCCGGATCAAAGGCTACGCGCCAGCTTTGTGGATGCTCGGCAAGCGCAGCAAACAGGTTGTGGAAGTGCAACAAGCCAATGCCGGCATCCAGATCGGCTTTGCCATTCCAGGCGTTCAGGCTGGCACACAGCGCCGCTACGTCAGCCTCGGCTGATTTGCACCAGTCCAGCAGATCGGGCAACAGCAGGCTTGCGGCGTATACCTCATCATCGAGCACCATGTCCTGCAGCTGTTGCACGCCGAGCTTTTGCTTACCTTGCAAGCGCTGCAGGGCAAACCGGCCACGCAAGCTCAACGCTTGATCATCGCGGCTGATCAGCGGCGAGAAGCCAGTCAGCGGTTGCGCAGGATTAGCCATCCACGCCGGGTCGTTGGAGTTCTGCACGAAATCGCGACGCTCCAGGCTCGGCAACAGATGTGCTGGGGTGATGCCGGGCTGCGCTGCCTGCGGATCGATCTTCCATTGGCAGGCACTGCGCGAACCGTCCAAGACCACCGCAGGGCCTGCGAGCGCTGGGTCGCTGCACTGGGCAAGGAGGTCTTGGTCGACAAACGGGACCACCGACTGGTTCAGGTACAGCGCCTGGCCAGCCTCGTCCACTGCCAGTGTATTGACCCAGGGAATCCCCTGAAGCTGCGCAACGGAGGCTTTCAGCGCTTGGAGACTGTCGGCACGGTTGATCTGATACCACTGCTGCAGCACCCGCGTGTTGTCCAGGTTGGCATCGCGCAAGCTGTAGGCATGGCGATTGTCCCAGTCCAGCTTGCCTGGCCACTGCACCACTGGACCGAAACTCGACGCGTAGACCTGGCGCTCGACCTGGCTGAGCGTGCCGTCCTGGCCTTTGACCGAGACAGTCAAGGTCTGGCGAGCAAGCGGCAACGACTTGCCGTCCAGCAGATAGCGGGTCGCGTCGTTCGGGTCGAGTTCCAGCCGGTACAGGGTAAAGTGCTTGGAAGTGTCGACGGTGTGGGTCCAGGCCAGATGACGATTGAAGCCGATGTTCACCAGCGGCAGCCCCGGCAACGCGGCGCCCATGACATCGAGCTTACCTGGAATGGTCAACTGCATTTGATAGAAGCGCATGCCGCCCATCCATGGGAAGTGCGGGTTAGCCAGTAACAGGCCGCGACCATTGGCCGAGCGCTGCGAGCCCACCGCAACTGCGTTGCTGCCACGTTCCGAGGCGAATCGCTGCTGGCGCTCCAAGGCCAGGCTGAAGTCGCTTACCTGACGTTGCGCAGCAAGTTTGGGCGGTGCAGCGCCGACCAGCGCCTCGACGAACTGACCGGCGCCCCCTTCTACCAGCAACCGGCGCGTCAACTTCACCAGGTCAAGGCTGGTGATCGGCCGCACCCAATCGCCTGCGCCACATTCGGCGGGCAGGCCCTGGGCCTTGCGTTCGCCCAAAGCGCGGTTGAAGCCGCTGGCATACCCCTCGAGCAAATCGCGCACCGGCGCCGGCTGCGCCTGGAGGAAGCCGCTGACCGCAATGGGCGTATTCAACCAGGTGAAGAACAGGTCGCTATCGAGATTGTCGCGCTGCTCGAACGTCTTGCCCTGCGCGCCAAGGAAACGTGAGCGCTCACCGTTGACGGTCAGCACTTCATTGGCCAACAGGCAGAGGTTGTCCTGGGCATAGGCATAACCAATGCCGTAACCCAGGCCGCGTTCGTTGTCAGCCAGGATATGCGGGACCCCAAAGCTGGTGCGGCGGATCTGCGCGCTGGCATCGCCTGCGGCTTCCCTAGCGTGGACGGCGATGCTGCTGGCCACCAGGGCAGCCGCCAGGCAGAGGTGAGTCAAGGGACGCGAAAGTGGGTACACGGGCAATCCTCGGATTCTGGAGTCATCCCGTTCAGACGAATGGCCGGATGAAAATTTTACGGCTGGCGAGGCCCTGGAACGTCTTCATCTAGGCGCGTTGGATTTTTTTTCATCCAGGACTGCAGTTTTGCCAATCTCATTCGTCCTTATAAGTGAGGCACCCATGAATTCGGGACAGTCCACGAAAAGGAGCATTCACATGTACAACCCCCAAGCGTCACTGCAGACCGCTCACGGCCCTGGCAACGTCGGCGCGGCGCGGCTTGTCGAGGGCGAAGAGCGCGTCGGTAACGGGCAGATTCGCGAACTGCTGCGCGCCTATGGCCTGCGCACCAGCCTGATCAGGCTCAAAGTCATCGATGCCCTGCACTCGGCCGACCGCAATGGCCGCAGCATTGGCGTGCGTGGCATTCACGCGCAACTTGAGCAGCTGGATATTCCGCTGTCGTTTCTGAGCGTCCGTGAAGTGCTCAAGCGCCTGTGCGCCGAAGGCGTGATTACCCTCGGCGCGGATAAATGCTACAGCCTCAATCCCCAGGCCCGCGCCGTGCTGGAACAGCCCGCCGCCCGCTGAGCGCATGGCCGGCCAAGGTAGGCCGGCCGGCCAGGTTCAGGGCTTGACCTTGCGCCGCAAGATCCCATTGATCACCACCACGATTACCGCGATGGCAATCGCCAGGTACTGGAAGGTTTGCTCGCTGATCGTCCCCTGCTTTTGCAGATGGGACAGACCCAGCATCAGCCCCAATACCACCAGGATGATCAGGATCGAATATTTAAGGCGCTGCACGTGTGTCATGGAAAGTTCCTTGCAACATCAGGGACATGTGGCTCGCAACGAGCCGCGGCAATGATACAACGCCATTGGCCACAGGCGTGTATTTCCTGCTGAACGTGCCTGCTGCTTAGCAGCTGCGTGCGATTGTCACCCTGCACAACCCCTACGCCACTTTGCCCCTGGCTGGCGAGCGCCCCCGCTGCCGGAGGGTAGTGCTACCCATGAGCACCACCGTCCAATGCATACACCGAAAATCAAGGCCTGCAGCAGGGTGCCGTGGAGTTGTCCTACATAGGGCTCCCTCATTCCCTTCACGCTGCATTCACTCAGGCTACAGCGTCTGGCTCGCTTGTCGCCTAGCGGCCGAGTTTGACGCTCACCGACAATCGAACCGAGCCACGGCCAAGGCCAGTGGCAATCGCTCTACCGGTCCTGGATGCCCAAGCGCGGCGCCACCACAACAATTCTGAGGGAGCCTCACATGGAATTTCCAAACCTGACTTGCATCGACGTCACCCAACTGCCGCATTCGTTGCAGGCCCTGATCGACTGTATCGGCATCGACAACGCCTACCAATTGACCTGCGCCTATGGTGGACGGCCAAAGTACATTCCCAAGCACCGAGAACGCACCAAGCTGGCTGACGTACTGCCACCCGCAGCGCTGGACGCCTTGATCAAGCGTTTTGCCGGCGTGGCCCTGGAGATTCCCAAAGCCGATCATTTCCTGCGCCAACTGCGCAACCAGCAGATCCAGAAGGAAAGTGCCAATGGCTTGTCGCGCAGCCTGCTGGCAGACAAGTACGGCCTGAGCCTGCGCCAGATCGGCAACATTCGTCGCCAAGAAGCGCACGCGCGCTAAGGCGCGTTCAGACAGGCGCACTCAGCCCGCCTGGATAACGATGCTGTTATCCAGGCGGGCTGAGTGCATTTTCAAGGTGTTGGTCAGAAGTCGCGCTTGTAGAAGATATCCAAAGAGCTGGCCAAACCACTGGCAGCTTCAAGATACACCTTCTTGCTCAGCTTGTAGCGCAGTGCGATGGTGTTGGCTGGCTCGAACACCCCCACCCCATAGCGTAGGCTCAGACGCTCAGTCAGATTGCCGCTGGCGACTACACTGGTGCTGTTACCCGAGCCTTCGGTGTCGAGCTGGAAATCCTCGATACCCAGGCCCGAGGCCAAGCTGCCGGTAATCCCCGCACTGCCCGCCAGGCCCAAGCCCAATGCGGCCTGGGCAAGCATGTTGTTGTCTTCACCGGTATTACCCAGCGGCCGTCCCAGAACCAGGTAAGACAGGGCCTGTTCCTGGCTCATCGCCGGCTCTGAAAACACCTGAGTAGTTGGCTGCTCGGCGCTGCCGCTCAGACGAATACCGGCGATAACGTCATCGACTTGGCGAATAGCTTCGATGTCCAGATAAGGCTGGTCGATAGGCCCTGCGAACAACAACCGGGCGCGGCGGATGGTCAGGCGCTGGCCATAGGCGCGGTAGCGACCATCAGCCAGGCTGAGCTCGCCGCGGGTGTCCATGTTGTCACCAATATGAACGTGGCCAAGCAAGTTGGCGGTGAGCCCGAAGCCGCTGAAGGAGAGTTTTTCCCGACCCACCTCGACGTCAATGTCCATGGCCACTGCCATGGGGGGCGCACCCTGTTCGGTCTGGTGACCGATGATCACGGTATCGTCGGAGACCTTGACCGTCGAAGGCGGCAGCTCGCGCACGGTGATTTTACCTTTTGGCACATGCACCTTGCCGGTGACCGCCAGTTTTTCGCCTGCCAAGCGAATGGTCAGGTCTGGCGCCACCTCGAGCGCGGCGTAAGGCTCGACCGTCACTGGCAATTGCTGGCCTTGCAGGCGCAGGTCCATGTTCAGCGCCTGGCCCCAGGTGAGGTTGCCACTGAGCTGGCCACGGCCCGCCGCACCGCTGCGCCAGCCACCTTGCAACTGCACTTGCTCGCCGGCGATCAATGCTTGCAGCGACAAATCCTCGAGACTGACCGGCAACTCTGCGCCGCTCACCTCACCACCGGTGAGCGCCAGGTTGCCATTGACCTGGGGCGCCAGCAGCGAACCGGACAAGCGACCACTGCCATTGAGCTGCCCGGCAAGGCGCTCGACCATCGGCACGAATGGCCGGGCGATCGACAGATCCAGGCCCGACAGACGGAAATCACCTGACAGCGGTTTGTTCTTGCCCAGCGGATCAAGTCGGGTCGACAAGGCCAGTTCGCCAAGGCGCTCACCACGGAAATTCAGCACAGTGTCGACCCGACGAGGATTGAGGGTGCTGTCCAGGCGCAGTACCTGATAAGGAAAATCGAGCCAACGCTCACCGTCACGTACCCGCAAGGTGCCGCCGCTGGCATCGACACGAATGCTGCCCTTGGGGCCACTGGCAGGGATATCCAGGTTGATGTCTGCATTCAGTTGCCCCTGCCAGGCGAAATCCTTGGGCAACCACTGGGCCAGGCTTTCGATCGGGAATTGCTTGAGGTGATAGCGCAAGCGCGGCTCCGGCGCCAGGCGCTGATCCTCGCCGCACAGGCTGGCCTGACCGGCACGCCAGCAGTGCGCACCGAAGTCCAGCTGGCCGCTGGCCAAACGCTGCAGGCGTGCCGGGGCTTGCAGTTGCCAGTCCTGGCCCCCGGCCTGAATGCGCCCACTGGCCAGCCTGCCGCGCCAGTCCCCCTTGGCCAACTGGCCGTCTGCGGCCAGGTCGAGTTTGAGCTGAGGGCCATTGAGCGCCAGGGTCACAGCCTGCTGGCGGATATCCCCTTTACCCGCGACATCCAGGTTGCCCAGCGAGGTGTCACCCAGGCGGATGTTGCCGGCCTTCAAGCTGATCTGCGCGCGCTGGGCGCTGTCCAGGCGTGCATCCAGGTCAAGCCGCTGCAGGCGGTTGTCGGCTTGAGCCAGCTGCTGACCTTGCAGGGTCAGGGTACCTTGCGGCGCCGCCAGGGTGCCGGCCAGGTCCAGGCGACCTTTGACCTGCCCTTGCAAGCGTGGCCAGAGCTGACCAAGGCGCGGCAGATCCAGGTCGATACGCCCAGCCAGGCGCTGCTGCAAGCTGCCACTGCCATTGATGCGGTTATCACCTAACTGCACCGCCAGCGTGCCCAGGGTCCAGCTTTCACCGGCGCCTTGGGCCTCGGCCTTGAGCACAGCCGGCTGACCGCGCAGGCGCCCCTTGAGGTCCAGTTGCGCTTGCAGCTGTAATTGCTGGTTGTTCAACTCGCCTTTTGTGCGCAATGGCCCCGCCAGCGTGCCTGGCAACTCGGCGAGCCAGTAAGCCGGATCGAGCGCCGATAGCTGCAGGTCGACATCCCAGGCCAAGGTATCGGCGAAGCGCACCGCCACGCTGCCGGCAGCCTTGCCCTGCCCTGCGCTCAGGGCCAGCTGAGGCAGGCGCACTTGAGTCAGATCTCCCTCGAACGGACTGGCCAGGTTGAAGGCACCTGCCGGCCCGTCGAGATCACCCTTGAATGAGCCCTGATAATTGCCATCGCGGTAATTCACCTGGGCATTGAAGCGCTTGAGGGTAACTTGCGGCGCCTCTTCCAGTGGGTAGAGCCGCAGCCAGGGGAAATCCAGCCAGTCGATCTGCGCATCGGCTACCAGCCCCTGCTGCCAGTCGGCATTGGCTTGCAGCTTGACCCGCTGAGTCTCGCTGGCTGTGAGGTCAAGGGCGGCAAGCTGTGCCCCTTTGGCATCCACCTGCCCAGCCAGGACCAGGGCTATAGGGCCCTGCTCGGCGGGCAGATTAGCCGAACCTGTCAGTTGGTACCCTTTGAGCAAGTCGCCGTTGGCATCCAGGCGCAGCTGATCTAGCTGCAGGGTGTCAGGCAATGAACTGGCAGGCTTGAACGCGTCGGAACGGATGCTCAATTTCGCCGGCAAGTGCTCGGCCAGCGCTTGTAACTCACCCGTCAAATGGGCGTTCAGGTAGCCGCTGCTGGTGGCGTCGAGGTTGAGGGTTTTCTGCAACTCGCCCTTGGCGGTCAGTGCCAGCTGCCAGGCCTGACCTTCTACCGCTGGCAACTGCACGCTGCCATTAAGCTGCAATGGCCAGTCACCTTCAGGCTGCAAATCACCTTGCAGGCTCAGGTGCAGCTCTTCGCGCTGCACCTGTAGGCTGTCGATACGCAAACCGCTGGCTGTCCAGTGCGCGGCCAGCTGCAAGTCGCCCAGCAGGTCGCTGCCATCCAGGCGTAATTGGCCCAGCTTGACCTCGCCCAGCTCGATCGCCAACGGCAAGCGCAGACCGGGCAGTTGGATCGGGCCGCTGTCCGCCGGCGCTTCACTTGGAGCGAACGCCATGTCGACGCGCTCTACCTGCAGCCTGTCGATACACAAGGTCGCGCGCAGCAGGCACGCCGGTGACCACGCCAGGTGTGGCGCCAGGACTTCAACCCGGCTACCACCCTCGACCCAATTCAAGCGGCTGGCCTGCCAGTTTGCGCCCAGGCGGCCCTCAAAGTCTGTGACCTCAAGCCCGGGCACCAACCCCAGCACCCAGCGGCTGCCGGCCTGGGTGCCGAGCACGAGGCCAAGCGCCAGGATGATCAGCAGCACCAGGCCGAGCAAGGTCAACGACAAATATTTCAAAACACGCGTCACAGCTCAGGCCCCATGGAAAAGTGCAGGCGAATACCACCGTCGTCATCCAACGCCTTGGCCAGGTCCAGGCGCAACGGCCCAACCGGCGAAACCCAGCGCACGCCAAAGCCGACACCGGTCTTGAGGCTCGGCAGCTCCAGCGAATTGAACGAGTTGCCCTGATCGATAAAGGTCGCCACTCGCCACTTTTCGGTCAGCGAGTACTGGTACTCGGCGCTGCCAGCGACCATGTAGCGGCCGCCAATACGGTCGCCATCGCTATTTTTTGGCGACAGGCTCTGATAGTCGTAGCCGCGCACGCTCTGGTCGCCACCGGCGAAGAAGCGCAGCGACGGGGGGATGTTGTTTTGATAACCGTTGGTGGCACTGCCACCGAACTGCACCCGGGCGAGGAAGCGGTGATTCTCGCCCAGCGTGGTCAGCCCCTTGAGTAGCACGTTACCGTGCAGCAGGTTGGTGTCCGACACCAGCCCTTCCTTGGCTGCTTGCAAGTCGAACTGCAAGCGATAGCCATTGTGCGGATCAATGCGGTTGTCACTGCGCAGGTAGGAAAAGCTAACGCCTGGCATCAGCAAATTGCTCAGCCCGGAGTCATCGCCCAGCTTGTATTCTTCGCGCTGGTACTTGAGCGAGATCACCCGCTGCCAACCGCTTGGTAGTTTGCTATGCCACTCAGGGCCTACCGTCAAAAGTTTGCTGAGCGTGTCGGTGCCGGCGATTTCTTCATTCTGATAGCCGCCGGCGAAGCGCAGTTTGTCGGTCAGGGGCGGATCGAGCGGCACGTCGTACCACAGGCCGACGTTCTGACGTGGCGCCGACAGCTCGGTTTCCCAGCCATAGCTATGACCTTGCGGGTTGACCCAGTGACGGGTCCAATTAGCCTTGCCACGTGCGCCGACATCGGTCGAAAAGCCCAGGCCCAGGCCCATAGTCCGAGGTTTGCGGATTTCCAGTTGAACCGCCACCGGAATGTCTTCGGCCACCGCAGCGGTAGGTGCGGCGTCGACCCGCACGCCTTCGAAATAGCCGCTCGATTGCAGGTCATTGTTGAGTTCAGCGATCAGCTGCGAGTCATAAGGCGTACCGGGCTTGAACGACACCATGCGCTGCAACAGGTCATCGTCCAGCGGTGAATCGCCACTGAAGGTGACAGCACCCAGGCGATAGCGGGGCCCGCTTTGGTAGACCAGGTCGATGTCCGCCACTCCCGCCTGGGGGTCGACGGCCAGTTGCTGCTGGGTAAATTGCCCCCTGAAAAAGCCGTAGCGCGAGGCCTGGTTCTGGATCAGCCGTTTGGCATCTTCATAGTGCCCATGGTTGAGCGGCTCGCCAGCACGCAAGGCGCTGCTGCTGGGGATTCGGAAGGCTTTGAGTTCAGTGGCCGGCCCCTCGATGCGCACAGTCACGTTGCGCAAGCGCACCGGCTCGCCGGGCTCGATGCGAATGATCAGTTGCGGGGATTTGTCTTGATCGGTTGGCGGCTTGACCTCGGTATCGATCTGCGCCTGGTAGTAGCCCAAGGCCTGAGCGGCCTTGCGTGCCTGCTCCTCGGCGCCACGACTGAAACGCAGCAAGGCCTCTTCATCGCGCTCGCCAAGGCTACCGATATAACCTTCGATATTGGCCTTGAGCGCCTTGTTGGCCGGTTTCACCCGCACCAGCAACTCGCTCTGCGCCCATACTGTGCTGCTGGCGGCCAACAAGAGCAGGCCCCAGCTTAATCGTCCTGAATACGTCATGCGGGGCATGCTACCAGAGCCCGGCCGTCAAGGGAGCCGCCTGCGGCTGCAGGTCAGGCAATTGCTGACTTTGATGACAAAGGATTCGGGTGAAAGAACACTCTTTCTCGGATTGGTCCTACAGCAATTTCACCAATCTCCTGATAGCCCTGCCGTTGATAGAACGCCAGGTAGTGGGCGTTGCCGGTGTCGAGCACTACGCCCTGGGTCTGCGGATCGTCGGCGCACCAATCATGCACGGCCTGTAACAATTGCTCACCATAGTGCTGGCCCTGGAACTGGGGATGCACGCCCAGCAAAGGCAGCACATGCACTTGCTCAGAAGGCAGGCACGCCGCCAGCGCCGCCTGGTAATCCAGATACCGCCGCGTGCAACGCACCCCGGTGCCAAGGATCATGCGCAGGCGCCACAGCCAACTGTCAGCCACGCCCAAGCGGCGCAATGGCGGGACGATAAGCGCGACACCCGCCAAGCGATCTTCGATCAGCAAGCCAATGGCTGGCAGCTTCAAATAAAAGTGCTGGCGTACCCACTCACGCACCATGACTCGCAGACGCCGTTCGTAGCCGGGGCGCTGCGCCTCGAACAGGTAGGCAAAGGTCGGCTCGTGTCGATAGGCGTGATACAGCAGCGAGCGCACTTCGCGGCTGTAGCCCTCGTCGAGCTGACAAATGCGGGCCGCAACAGGGGTTTGATCTGGCATTGCGGACACTCCTCCTTGAATTAGGCATACGCGCCTTGGAGGTGCATCAGCACTGCTTGGTTCACCTCACCAAGCACGTTAGCAGTGTCCACCATTGGCCGCCATGCTGGTGGCGGCGGCCGATGTCGGCTAGCATCGCCGCTTTTACCAGGAATGGCTTGCCATGAAGATCGTCTCGTTCAACATCAACGGCCTGCGCGCCCGCCCGCACCAGCTGGCGGCACTGATCGAGAAGCATCAACCCGATGTGATCGGCCTGCAGGAAACCAAGGTCAGTGACGAGCAGTTTCCCCTGGCTGAGGTCCAGGCCCTGGGCTATCACGTGCATTTCCATGGCCAGAAAGGCCACTATGGCGTCGCCTTACTCTCGCGCCAAGCGCCGCTGTCGCTAGTCAAAGGTTTTGCCAGCGATGAAGAAGATGCCCAGCGCCGCTTCATCTGGGGCACCTTCGCTGATGCCGATGGCACGCCCATCACCATCATGAACGGCTACTTCCCGCAGGGCGAAAGCCGCGACCACCCCACCAAGTTCCCCGCCAAGCAACGCTTCTATAGCGATCTGCAGACGCTACTGGAAAGCCAGTTCGACAACCAGCAGCCACTGGTGGTGATGGGTGATGTGAACATCTCGCCGCAGGACTGCGACATCGGTATCGGTGCCGACAACGCCAAACGCTGGCTGAAGACCGGCAAGTGCAGCTTCCTCCCTGAAGAGCGCGAATGGATGGAACGCCTCAAGGGCTGGGGCCTGATCGACAGTTTCCGCCACCTGCATCCGGACGTCGACGACCGCTTCAGCTGGTTCGACTACCGCAGCCGCGGTTTTGAAGACGAGCCCAAACGCGGCCTGCGCATCGACCTGATCATGGCCTCCCAGGGGTTGCTGCCGCGACTTAAAGCTGCAGGCGTGGATTACGACCTGCGTGCGATGGAAAAGCCGTCAGACCATGCGCCGATCTGGCTGGAACTGGGCTAAGCCTGCAATACGCAAACACAATGAGTGCTGGTAACCCGTCCAGCACTCATCACGCGGTAGGAAAACACCCATAAAACCGACGAAAAAACTCGTATCTGATAGTCATTCGCCATTATCTCGGTTCTCGCCACCCCCCCTGCAAGGGTAGAATGCGCAAAACCGGGAGCCGCAATGAACCAAGACCGCCTCAGCCCCAATGAAGAAGATGCCATTACCGATGCCGCCGCGCATTGGTGCATGCGCCTGAACGCCGAAGACTGCACGGCGGCTGAGCGCGAGGCCTTCGATCAGTGGTTGGCGGCCGACCCTCGGCACGTCGAAGAATACCGGGCGATGCAAGACATCTGGTGCACCGCCGACCTGCTGCCGCGCCATCCGCCAGTGCTCGACCTAGCTGTACGCCGCCCTCGCCCCAGCCGGAGTTGGCGGCCATTGGCCTCGGCCGCTGCGCTTGCCTTGCTGGCGCTGCCCCTGGCCGGCTGGGTCGGCTGGGAACAAGGCTGGCTGCCCAATCACTATCAGCACTTCGAGGCCAGCGACCGCCAGCAACAGGTCAAGCTCAGTGACGGCAGCGTGGTCGAGTTGAACCTGAACAGCGAATTGCGTTACTTCAATTTCAAGGACCAACGACAGGTCACCCTGATCAAGGGTGAGGCATTCTTCAAGGTCAGCCACGACAGCAACCACCCGTTCATTGTCCGTGCAGGTCACGGCCAAACCCGGGTCACTGGCACCCAGTTCAACGTGTGGAAGTATCAGGACCAGGTCAAAGTGACGTTGGTGGAAGGCTCGGTGCTGGTCAGCAGCAACGGCGCCGAGGGTGGCTATCGTCTTGGCCCCGGCATGCAGGCCAGCTATCACTTGGGCGATTTCGAGCCGCAGTTGGCGCAAAGCGACGACTACGACAACAGCTTGGCCTGGCGCAACGGCAAGCTGATCCTGGATAACCTCAGCCTGTCGCAGGCCCTGCCAGTGATCAACCGCTATCTGGACAAACCATTGCTGCTGGCCGATGAAAGCACCGGCACGATTCGTGTCAGCGGTGTCTACAACACCCGCGAAGTCAGCCGCCTGGTAGACAACCTGCCCAAGGTGCTACCGGTGTACCTGACCCGCAGCAAGGACGGCAGTACCGTCCTTAACCGCATCTCACCGTTCAGCAACAAAGGCTGACGCTCGCTTAAACCTTACAGCACCATCGCTGCTATCCAGCCAAAGGCCAGCAGCGGCAGGTTGTAGTGGATGAACGTCGGCACCACGGTGTCCCAGATGTGGTGGTGCTGGCCATCGACGTTCAACCCCGAAGTAGGCCCCAAGGTCGAGTCCGATGCCGGTGAACCCGCGTCGCCCAGGGCGCCGGCAGTGCCGACGATGCACACCGTGGCGATCGGGTCGAAGCCCAGTTGCACGCACAGCGGTACGAAGATCGCGGCCAGAATCGGCACGGTGGAAAATGATGAACCGATGCCCATGGTCACCAGCAAGCCCACCAACAACATCAGCAAGGCACCGATGCCCTTGCTGTGGTCGATCCACTGCGCTGAAGTTTCCACCAGGCTTTTGACTTCGCCAGTGGCTTTCATCACGTCAGCGAAACCTGAAGCGGCAATCATGATGAAGCCAATCATGGCCATCATTTTCATGCCCTCGGTGAACAGGTCGTCGGTGTCTTTCCAGCGCACGATGCCTGACAGCGAGAAGATCAAGAAGCCGACCATGGCGCCGATGATCATCGAGTCCAACCACAGCTGGATGATGAACGCCGCACCGATGGCCCCGAGCGCGACCAGCAGGGTCAGGGGGTTGTAGCTGACGCTGACCTGCTCGACCTGCTCGATTTTCGCCAAATCGTAATCACGCTTCTTGCGATAGCTGAACAGCACCGCCAGCAACAACCCGGCAAGCATGCCGGCCGCGGGAATGGCCATGGCGTGGGTGACATTGACCGCACTGACATCGACACCGGCACGGGCGACGTTGGCCAGCAGGATTTCATTGAGGAAGATGTTGCCAAAACCGACCGGCAGGAACATGTAAGGGGTGATCAGGCCGAAGGTGATCACACAGGCGATCAAGCGTCGATCGATGCGCAGGCGCGTCAATACATACAGCAGCGGCGGTACCAGCAGTGGAATGAACGCGATGTGGATAGGCAGGATGTTCTGCGAGGAAATCGCCACCACCAGCATCAGGCCGATCAGCAGCCACTTGACCTTGCCGCCATTGCGGTGGCCTTGCCGATCGATCATCGCCAAGGCGCGATCAGCCAAGGCATGGGCCAGGCCTGATTTGGCGATGGCCACGGCGAACGCGCCGAGCAGCGCATAAGACAGGGCCACCGTCGCTCCACCACCCAGGCCACCATTGAACGCCTTGAGCGTACCTTCGATACCCAGGCCGCCGACCAGGCCACCGGTCAGGGCGCCAATGATCAGGGCGATGACCACATGCACGCGGGACAGGCTCAATATCAGCATGATGCCGACCGCGGCAATGACTGCATTCATGGTGTGGCTTACCTCGTTTACGACAGACAAAAAGCGACGGTTCCGGCGACAAGCTGCCCAAAGCAGTGGCCGGACCAGGGGATATTGTTATGAAGGGCGCACACTCTGAAGCAGCCGTGCGCGCTTGTCAAAGCGCTCAAGGTGGCCGCTTGTAACTATTTCGATTGGCGGTAGATCGGCGTCGCTTGGCAATACGACTTTTATATTGAACGTTTGAATAAAGAAAAACGGGCAAACGCCGACACAGTCGGCAGCCCCAGAATTATTAGAAGGGATTTGCCAATGCCTTTGCGCCAACTGTCTATCCAGTGGAAGATCACCCTGCTCGCCGGCCTGTGCCTGGCAGGCATCGTCAGCTTGCTGGTCGGCCTCTCGCTGTACCGCATGGACCACAGCTCCGACCTGGTCAAGGCGAGCAGCATGAAGATGCTCTCCGAATCGGCCCAAGCCCGCATCGAGTCGCAGGGCGAAGTACAAGCCCTGAACATTCGCCGCCAGTTCATGGATGCCTACCAGTACGGCGCAGGCTTCGCCCGCCAGGTGCTGTTCCTGCGCGAGCAGGCGGAAAAACGCTTCCTCGACGCCTTTGACCTGCGCCAGGACATGACCGCCCAAGTGCGCGCGGCGCTGCAGGCCAACCCGGACTTGCTCGGTCTGTCGCTGGTGTTCGAACCCGGTGCACTGGACGGCAAAGACAGCCTGTTCGCCGGCCAGAGCGAGTTGGGCAGCAACGAAACCGGACGCTTCGCCCTGTACTGGTCGCAGCCGCGTGCCGGTCAGCTGACAGCCATGGCCCTGCCGGAAGCGGACATGGCCAACACTGAAGTTGGCCCCAGCGGTCAGCCGGCCAACACCTGGTGGGTGTGCCCGCGCAGCACCGGCAAGGTGTGCGTGGTCGAGCCGTACTTCTATAGCATCGACGGCCAGCAAGTGCTGATGACCAGCATCGTCTTCCCGCTGTCGGTCAAGGGCAAGGTCATCGCTACCCTGTCCATCGACATCAACCTCAACAGCTTGCAAGCGCTCAGCCAGGACGCCAGCCGCAACCTTTATGAAGGGCGCACCACCGTCGGCATCCTCAGCCCGGTGGGCCTGCTGGCTGGCTACAGCGCCGATGCCAGCAAACTGGCCCAGCGCTTCGACCAGGTCGACCGCAGCCAAGGCGCAGAGCTGGTACGCAAGCTGGCCGAGGGCAAGTTGCAGATCCTCCACGATCAACAACGCCTGAAAGTGCTGGCCGCCTTTACCCCGATCCCGGATGCCAAGCCGTGGGGGGTGCTGCTCGATGTACCGCAAAGCGCCCTCACCGGCCCTGCCGAGACGCTCAAAGCCGAACTCGATGCCCTCAATACCAGCGGCACCCTGCTGGAACTGGGCCTGGGCTTGGCCGCGGCGATTGCCGGTTTGTTGCTGGTGTGGCTGATGGCCCGTGGCGTAACCCGACCAATCCTTGGCGTGGCTGCCATGCTCAAGGACATTGCCAGCGGCGAAGGCGACCTGACCCGCCGCCTGCAATACGACAAGCGCGATGAGCTGGGTGAGCTGGCCGGTTGGTTCAACCGCTTCCTCGACAAACTGCAACCGACCATCGCCGAGGTCAAGCGCTCGGTGCAAGCTGCCCGAGGTACTGCTGACCAGTCGGCGGCGATCGCCAGCCAGACCAGCGCCGGCATGGAGCAGCAGTATCGCCAGGTCGACCAGGTGGCTACCGCCTCGCACGAGATGAGCGCCACTGCCCAGGACGTCGCCCGCAGCGCCGCCCAGGCCGCCCAAGCCGCCCGGGAAGCGGACCAGGCAACCCGCGACGGCCTGGCAGTGATCGACCGCACCACCAGCAGCATCGATGCCCTGGCCGCCGACATGAGCAGTGCCATGGGCCAGGTCGAAGGCCTGGCGCAAAACAGCGAGAAGATCGGCTCGGTGCTCGAAGTGATCCGCTCGATCGCCGAGCAGACCAACCTGCTGGCACTCAACGCCGCGATCGAAGCGGCCCGTGCCGGTGAGGCCGGGCGCGGTTTTGCCGTGGTCGCCGACGAAGTGCGCAACCTCGCCCGCCGCACCCAGGAGTCGGTGGAAGAAACCCGCCAGGTCATCGAAGCCTTGCAGGCTGGCACCCAGGAAGTGGTCGGTGCCATGGACAGCAGCTACCGCCAGGCCCAAGGCGGTGTCGAACAGGTTGGCCAAGCGGTTACCGCACTGCAGCGCATCGGCCAGGCGGTGACGGTAATCACCGACATGAACCTGCAAATCGCCTCGGCCGCCGAAGAGCAAAGCGCGGTGGCCGAGGAGATCAACAGTAACGTGGCGACCATCCGCGATGTCACCGAATCGCTGTCAGGCCAGGCCAACGAGTCGGCACGGGTCAGTCAGTCGCTCAACAGCCTGGCCAACCAACAGCAAGGGCTGATGGATCAATTCAGGGTTTGATTACAGCTCATCCCTGGGCGCATGGAAGCGTCCGCCGCCGAGGATGCGATCGAGCAACTGCAAGGCGCGCTGCACATCGGGCCGTGCGCCCATGGGCAGGACATCGCTGTGCGGCAAGGTCGCATCCTTGTGGCCTGAAGCCATGACCAGCAGGTGCATTTGGTCGGCATTGAGATAGACATGATGCTGTTCCATCGCATACGACTGAATCAAGCTCAGCGCCCCTGCGACCAACGGCGTAGCGCTCGAGGTGCCACCGTAATTGCTGCTGTAGTCACGCTCATCAGCCGATTTGTCTTGCAGGTCGCCACCACTGAGGGTGGCCACGCTGTCGCCCCAGGAATTGAGCATCCGGTAGGGATAGGAGAAATTCGAGTATTGATGGGCTTTGCCATCCCATGACTGGCTGGCCCCAACCAGAATTGCATTCACCTCTCCATGCTCATGAAAATAGCGCCATTGCGAGAGATCGACTCCATAACCTCTCGTCACTCCTTTTTTGATATCGGTTTCATTACTCCCGTTTCCAGCGGCGAAGAGCACCACCGCACCGCGCTCCGTCAGTGCTTTGGCCACGTCCCACCACGCGCGCTCATGGATCGAAGGTAGAAAAACGCCCAGCGCATCAAGATGTGCCGAATGGCGATTGATCGCCACGATATCGCCGGGCTCGACGTGACGCAGCAGATCTTTCGGGGTCTGGAGGCGTTGTAATTCGTCTCTGGCGTAATTGTTGTACAGGTACAACTCAGCGGCGTGGCAAATGCCGGTCATGCCAAAGCCATTAGGGCTAGCGAGCAAAACCCCCACTGATTTGGTTCCATGACGAGGATCCCCGTTAGGCTGTAGGGTGACAATTTTCAGGTTAGGGTTGCCTTTGAGGTCTTCATGGTTAGGGAACAGGCCGCCATCAGAAAAGTGCACACGCGCACCCTTTCCATTTACCTGCTTGTCCCATGCCTTGCGGATATTCATACCCCGATAGCGCGGGCCGGGCTCATCCAGATAATGCTGCAACGGCTCGAAGTCTGGAGTCGGTTGTGCATCGTCAAAAGCCCGATTGCCCGCCACTACTGCAGCCCCAGTAATCAAGGTTGCCAACGCAGCCGCAGCGCCGGCGAGCAACACCCCTGCAGAGGCTACAGCCGCCGGGACGAAGTGCAGCGTCTCGACGTACTCAAGCGCCGCCAGGGTCTTGAGCAAAGCGGCATAGGTATCGTTGAGCATGCTTGCGGGTTGCTCAAGGTAGTAGTAATTGCGCAGTGCCTGCAGCTTGTCGTCATTGCGCTCCTGCAGGGCCAGCAAAGGCTGCAGCTCGATCACTGACTTGAGTGTTGGCCACAGGCCGACCAATCGCGAGCCTGAGCCTGGCTCCAGCTCAGCCAGGAGTCGTTCGAAGCCGCCCTCGACAAAGTTGACCAGTAACGTCGGATAAGACGTGCCGGGCGGCAAATCAGGAAACGGCTCCAGCGTTTCAGCGTATGGGTCGACCACCCTGGGCGCCTCGCTCGCCAGATCGATAGCCGGTTCATCGGCAACCGAACGCCGCTGCCTGGACGCTGTACCTGGCAGAGAAACAGAATCGAGTATCCCCCTGCTCAGCTCTCCCTCATCGATAACAACCTGCAACGCTGCCACTACGACCGCACCACTGCCATCGACAGTCACATCTGCCACCCCCTCGCGCAGGGTGACACGCGGCTTGATCGTGTAGGTTCCGGCTGCCACGTCGCAGCGCAAGAGCGCAGGGCAGCCATGGTCGCTCAGCACACCACTTTGGGCTTGGGAATAAACCGACATTGCATCGACTTGTCGTGGTCCATCAGGCCCGCTCTTTTCCAGCTCGTAGCGAATGCTCTTGACCTTTTCCAGACCAGCTCCGATACAGCGCACGTGGAATTTGCCGTCGAAGCGGAAGTTGCGGTAATAGACAAAGTGCACATCAAGATTCATCAGTTAGTCCTTAACTGGTTGCACGTGTACCCAGCAAGGGCACCCATGGCGCTATCCTCTCAGGCGACCAGTCAAGGCATGCAGCCTGAAGCCATTCCCTGGCCGTTGGCCAAGCAACCACAGGCCCGATCCGATCCACTCTAGCGAGGAGGCCAGTGCTGACACACCTGCAAAGCTTGCGACCCACCATAGCAAGCTTGTAGCGTTGCCCCACCCCCGCTGTCGGAGCACTACCCCGTGTCCCTCAAAGCCCTGCGCACCCTGGTGACCATCGCCCGCCACGGCACCTTCGCCCGCGCCGCCGATCTGCTCAGCCTCACCCCCTCGGCCGTCAGCCTGCACATCAAGACCCTGGAGGATGAACTGCAGGTGGCGCTGTTCGACCGCAGTCGCCGCCAGGTGATGCTGACCGAAGCCGGGCAACTGGCGGTGGCGCGCGCCGAGAGCATCCTCAGCGCCTATGACGAACTGGCCGACACCCTGGCCAGCGGCCCCAGCCTGCGCGGGCGCCTGCGCATTGGCGCGATCCACACCGTGCTGGCCCGGCGTCTGCCCAAGGCCCTGCTGTGGATCAAGGCCCATCACCCGCAGCTGCATGTCAGCGTGGTCTCGGGCATGTCGGCCGAGCTTGCCCGGCGGGTCGAGGACGGCGAGCTGGATGCGGCAATCACCACCGAACCGGTCAGCCCGTATCCGCAGTGCCTGAGCTATATACCGTTGTTTGAAGACCGTTTCTGGGCCATCGCCAGCCCCGAACTGGCAGGCCAAAGTTTGCCGCAACTGCTCGCCAGCCAGCCGTTCTTGCGTTTCGACAAGCGCGCCTGGGCCGGCCGCCAGATCGAACAAGAGCTGCGCAAGCAGCACCTTCAGGTCAACGAGCAAATGGAATTGGACAGCCAGGAGGCCCTGGCACGCATGGCCGCGATGGGCCTGGGTGTGGCCATCATCCCGATTGCCGATGATGATCTGGAGCGTTTGCCCGCTGCAACCCGGCTGCCATTCGGCGAGCCGCAACTGACCCGGCGCATGGTATTGCTGGAACATGACAAGAGCCAACGGCGGCACCTGAGTGCAGTGCTCAAGACCGCTCTGGACGCTACATGAAGTTTTTCTCAACGGTGGATGCAGAAAACAACGTTTTTTTCTGCTGACTGCACGCAGTAGGCTGCTCCGGTACCCGACCACGGAACCCCGCCCATGCTTGAGCTGCTGCTGACCACACTGGTGCCGATCATCCTGCTGATTGCCCTTGGCACCTGGCTGCGAGTACGCGGTTTTCTCGCTGAAAGCTTCTGGCCTGGTGCTGAACGCCTGAGCTACTACGTGCTCCTGCCGTCACTGTTTCTGCACGGCCTGGCCACTGCCAACCTCGATGGTGTACCGGTGCTGGGCATGGTGGGTGTACTGATGCTTTCAACTTTGCTGGGTGCGGCCTTGCTGGTGTTGTATCAGGGCGCAGTGAACCACGACGGCGCCGACTTCACCTCGGTGTTCCAAGGCGGTGTGCGCTTCAACAACTATATTGGCGCCACCTTGGCCGCCGGTATCTACGGCAGCGCCGGGATCGCTCTGGCCGCCGTGGCCAATGCTGCCATCGTGCCGCTGGTCAACCTGCTCTGCGTGCTGGTGTTTGCCCGATTCAGCGCCCGCCACAGCTCACCTGCCACGGTATTGCGGGCGATCTTCGCCAACCCGTTGATCATCGGCTGTGCTGGTGGGCTATTGCTGCGGGTCACCGGGGTGGGCTTGCCGGCGGGGCTGGAGCCGACCATCAAGGCGCTCGGCCAGGCGGCCCTGCCCCTGGGGCTGCTGTGTGTCGGTGCAGCGCTGGGCGGTGCGCGCCTGGGGCAACAGGTCCGGCCGCTGCTGGCGGCGTCGCTGTTCAAGTTTCTGGTACTCCCCCTGACCACCTGGGGCTTGTGCCGCCTACTCGGCCTGAGCGGCCAGGCGGCGGTGGTAGCGGTGTTGTTCCAGGCGCTACCGACCGCCTCATCGTCTTATGTAATGGCCCGGCAAATGGGCGGCAACGCGCCGTTGATGGCGACTATCATCGCCATGCAGACGGTCGCTGCAGCCTTGACCCTGCCGGTGATGCTAAGCCTGACGCTGAGTTGAAAAGGCGCAGCTAGACTGAGATTCAGCTCACATTTCGGAAGCTTGACCATGCGCCTATCGTCGCTGCTGTTCGGCTTAGCCCTGACCCTGCTTGCAGGCCCACTCAATGCCGCTGACAGCGCCAAGGCCGCGGTCGCTGAAGACAAGGCCCAAGCCCTGGAAGAGAAGGTGGTCGAAGAGGCGCCACCGCCGAAAAAGAGCGAGACCTTAAGCCCCAGTGAAGTCAAAGCGGTCGATCCCGCAGGCCAATCGCCGATGGACGACAGCATCACTTGCCTGGCGCGCACCATCTATTGGGAAGCCAAGGAGGCGGATGCCCGCGACATGAGTGCGGTGGCCAGCGTGGTGATCAACCGCTTGGGCCACGATGGCTTCCCGGACACTATCTGCGGGGTGGTCAAGCAAGGGGTGGAAACCAAGAGCTGCCAGTTCTCCTGGTGGTGCGACGGGCGCTCTGATCAGGTCGAGGAAAAGCAGCGCTATGACGTTGCCAAAGAGATCGCCCGCAAAGCGCTCAACCAGCAGCTCAAGGACCCCACCCGAGGTGCCCTGTATTTTCACGACCGCAGCGTGCGGCCGGACTGGGCCAAGGCCTACCGCAAGACCGCCGAGACCAAATTGTTTCTGTTCTACAAGCCGAATCCGGCGCTGGCCCGCTGAGGCTTGCCGAGCGGCCCCGGGGCGCGTTGTTGTGTCAGTTCAGGCCTCTTCGCGGGCAAGCCCGCTCCCACAGGTACTGCGCCGTTCACAAGGCCCGCGATACGCCTGTGCCCAGGGCTGGCTCTACACCAATTTCCTACTCGCTGCGATCCCTGTGGGAGCGGGCTTGCCCGCGAAAAGGCCAGCACTGGCCCCTGCAACCGCTCACATCACACCGCAATCCGCCGCACCCACAGCGGCTGCGCCGCTGGCAACCCCGGCACCGCATCCAGCAGCGCACGGGTATAGGGATGACGCGGCTGACCGAGCACCTGCCCCGCCTCACCCTGTTCCACCACCCGCCCGCCCTGCATCACCAGCACCTGATCACTAACCTGCTCTACCACCCCCAGGTCATGCGAGATGAACAGGCACGCCAGATTCAACTCAGCCTTGAGCTCTGCCAGCAGCGCCAGAATTCTCGCCTGTACCGACACGTCCAACGCCGACACTGGCTCATCACACACCAACACCCGCGGCTTCATCGCCAGCGCTCGGGCAATGGCGATGCGCTGACGCTGCCCTCCCGACAGCTCAAGCGGCCGGCGTTCGAGCACGCTCGCAGGCAGTTGCACCCGCTCCAGCAATGCCACCGCCTCAGTACGCTGCAAGGCCCGCGGTACTCCTGCCTGAGCCAACGCCTCAGCCAGCACCCGCAGCACGGTATAGCGCGGATCGAACGACGCCAGGGGATCTTGAAACACCACCTGAATACCCTGGCGCGCCAGGCGCTGCTGCTCGTTGGACAAGGCCAACCAGTCCTGCCCGGCAAACTGCACCTGGCCTTGGTCCGGACGCTCCAGGCCAAGCACAATCCGCCCCAGGGTGCTCTTGCCTGACCCCGACTCACCGACCACGCCCAGGGTCTGCCCCGCCCGCAGCTGCAGCGAAACATCGCTCAGCACCTCGCGCGCACGCCCATCGGGGCCAATGAACGCCTTGCTCAAATTGCGCGCCTCAAGCAAGACCGGTTGTTCAGCTGTGTTCACGGCAGGCTCCACCAAGGCCAGCGCGGGCGTGGCCGGGCGCTGGAAATGCACCGCTCGCGCAGCTGTCAGCAGGCGTTGGGTGTAGGGATCATGAGGGTCTTGCAGAATCTGCTCGGCGCTGCCCTGCTCCACCACTTCACCTTGGCGCATCACTACGACCCAATCGGCCAGGCGGGCGACTACCGCCAAGTCATGACTGACCATCAGCAGGCTGTTGTCCTCGCCGCGCAGTTGCTCAAGCAAAGCGAGGATCTGCGCCTGTACCGTGGCATCCAGTGCAGTGGTGGGCTCATCCGCGACCAGCAGGCGTGGCGTGCAAGCGATCGCCGAGGCGATCAGGGTACGTTGGCGCAAGCCGCCGGACAGCTGCCAGGAATACTGCCGGGCACGCACCTCGGGCTCTGGCACGCCGACCTCGCGCAGCAGCTCCAGCACCCGCAGGCGGCGCGCTTCAGGGCCAAGGCGGGTGTGCAGCAACAACGCCTCCTCGATCTCGTTGCCAACCCGGCGCAGCGGATCGAGCGAGCCGAGGGCGTCTTGCATGACAAAGCCGATCTGTGCGCCGCGCAGGCGCTGCCAACTGGCCTCATCCAAACCAGCCAAGTCGCGGCCAGCGTACGCCAGGCGCTGCGCCTGAACCTGTGCACCGGCTCCGGTCAGGCCGACCAAGGTGCGCGCAGTGACGCTCTTGCCCGAACCCGATTCCCCCACCAGCGCCACGCACTGTCCAGCACGCACCTGCACATCGACCCCGCGCACCACTGGCACGCCCTTGAAGCTCACCCGCAAGCCGCGGATGTCTACCAACGGTGAAACGTTGTCCAAGCCGCTCATAGGCTTTTGCCCTCGCTGCGCCGCAGCCAGTCACGGCCGATGGCGCTGATGGAAATCACAGTCAGGGTAATCGCCAGCGCCGGCCAGGCCATCAGCCAAGGCGCATTGGCCATGAAGTTACGCGCCACCGCCATCGTTGCGCCCCACTCCGGCGCCGGAGGCGGCGCGCCGAAACCAAGGAAGCTCAAGGCGGCGGCAGCCGTGATCGCGCTGCCCAGGCCGATACAGGCCAGGATCAGCACCGGTTGTACCGCATTGGGCAACACGTGACTGAGCACCACGGCCAGTGGCCGTCGCCCCAGGGTCAGCGCCGCCTCGACGAAGCCTGCGCGGCGGATCGTCAAGGTTTGCGCACGCACCAAGCGTGCATAACGTGGCACCGCGGCGATGCCCACGGCGAGGATCAGGTTGGTGGTGCCCTGGCCGAACAGGGTAATGATCACCAGTGCCAGCAGCAGGTCGGGAAATGCCAGCAGTACATCCACTGCGCGCATCAGCAGGTTGTCCAGCCACGCCGGGGCGAGGCCTGCCAGCAAGCCGAGCAAAGTGCCCAGGCCGAGGCCCACCGCAGTTGCCGCCAAACCGATAAACAGCGATGGACGTGCGCCGTGAATCAACCGGCTGAGCACATCGCGGCCGTTCTCATCGGTGCCCAGCCAGAACGCTGTGCTCGGTGGCTGATAGGCCAGACGGGCATCGGCCATTAACGGGTCGGCAGGCGCCAGCCAGCCGGGCAGCGCCACTGCCAGCAGCAACAGGCCAAGCACCGCCCAGGCCAGGCACAACCCTGGGCGGCTTGGCCGCCAACGGCTCAAGGGTGGCGCCAGGGCCACGCGCGCAAGCGCAGGATCGGGAGCAATTGCGTTCATCCAGCCTCCTGGTTCATGGCGCCGGGTTGGGAATACGGCGGTGCACAGCCTGGATCTCGGCCAACAGCTCGTCGTCCAGTTGCAGGTCGAGCGCACCCAGGTTTTCCTGCAACTGCAGCAGTGTGGTCTGCCCGGTGATGGCGCTGGCCACGAAGGGCTGGCGAATGACGAAGGCCAAGGCCAGCTGCGCAGGGCTCAGGCCCCGCCGCCGAGCGATATCGACGTAGCTGGCGATGGCGCTGTTGGCCTCGGCGCTGTCGTAGCGGTTGAAGGTGCGATACACCGAAGACAAACGCGCACCCTCCGGGCGAGCGCCATCGAGGTACTTGCCCGTCAACGCGCCAAACGCCAGCGGCGAATAGGCCAGCAGGCTGACGCCGTCGCGGTGGCTGAACTCTGACAGGCCGTTCTCATACAGGCGATTGAGCAGGCTGTAGGGGTTCTGGATGCTGGCAATGCGCGGCAATCGCTGATCCTCGCCATGACGCAGGAACTGCGCGACACCCCACGGGGTTTCGTTAGACACGCCGATGTGGCGGATCTTGCCGGCCTTGACCTGCTCATCGAGCACCGCCAGGGTTTCCTGGATGGCAGCGCTGTCGGGGTGGTCGTCGACATAGGGGTATTCGCGGGCGCCGAAGATGTTGGTGGTGCGGTCGGGCCAGTGCAGTTGGTAGAGGTCCAGATAGTCGGTCTGCAAGCGTTTCAGGCTGCCATCGAGAGCCGCGACGATGTTGCGTCGGTCGTGGTGCGAAAGGCCGTCGCGGATGTGCGTTTGCCCGGCGGGGTCGCGCGAGGGGCCGGCGATCTTGCTGGCCAGGATGAGCTTGTCGCGATTGCCGCGGGCGGCCAGCCAGGTGCCGATGAAACGCTCGGTGGTGGTCCAGGTTTCGGCGCGGGTCGGAGTGGGATACATCTCGGCGGTGTCGATGAAGTTGATGCCGGCAGCGAGCGCGGCGTCCAGTTGTTGGTGGGCGTCTTGTTCGCTGTTCTGGTGGCCCCAGGTCATGGTGCCTAGGCTGAGCAGGCTGACGTGGAGATCGGTGTGGCCTAGCGGGCGGTAGAGCATGCGGTGGTCCTTGGGTAATGGGTTGGATTTGAGCGTTTCGGGCTGCTTTGCAGCCCATCGCAGGCTACGCCAGCGCTTACAAGGGGCGCGGTGCCTGAAGCGCTTGCAGCGGTTCAGGCCGACGCTTGAGCCGCCTGCGCCCGCGCGTACTGATTCTCGGCCTTGGGCAAACCCAGGTGATCGCGCAAGGTGCGTCCTTGATACTCGCGGCGGAACAGCCCGCGTTTCTGCAACAGCGGGACCACCTCTTCGACGAACACCTGCGCCCCGGACGGGAACATGTCCGGCATGATGTTGAAGCCATCCCCTGCCCCGGCCAGGAACCACTCGGCCAAGGTGTCGGCGACTTGCTCGGGCGTGCCGACCGCCAGACGATGCCCCACCAGGATGCGCCGCGAAAGCTCGCGAATGGTCAGGTTCTCGCGCCGCGCCAAGTTCAGCTGCGCTTCCAGAAAACCGTGCGAGCCGCGCTCAAAATCCGCCACCGCGCCAATCCGTGCCCAAGGCAGCGGCGCATCGGGGTCCAGTTCGCTGGCATCGATACCGATCCGCCCCGCCACCTGCTGCAGCAAGCCATGCTCGCCATGCCAGGCATTGAGCTGGTCGAAGCGGGCATGCGCCTCGGCCTCGGTGCTGCCGATCACCGTCGACAGCCCCGGCATGATTTTCAAATGCTGCGGATCACGCCCCCAGGCCTTGGCCCGGGATTTCATCTCGCGGTAGAAGGCCAGCCCGTCGGGCAAGGTGGTCTGGGTGGTGAAGATCGCATCGGCATAACGCGAGCCCAAGGCCTTGCCGCCTTCGGAGGAGCCCGCCTGTACCAGCACCGGCCGGCCTTGCGGCGAGCGAGGCAGGTTGAGCGGGCCTTTGACCTGGAAGTGCTTGCCGTGAAAATCCAGGGTATGCACCTTGCTTGGGTCGGCGAAGCGGCCATTGGCACGGTCGCCGATGATCGCGTCGTCCTCCCAGCTGTCCCACAGCTTGAGGGTGACATCGACGAACTCTTCGGCCCGCCCATAGCGGTCGACATGCAGTGGCGCGCCGGCGTAGCCGAAGTTCTGCGCGGCGGCGTCACCGGCATTGGTCACCACGTTCCAGGCCGCCCGGCCACCGCTGATGTGGTCCAGCGAGGCTATCCGTCGGGCCAGGTTGAATGGCTCGTTGTAAGTGCTCGAGCACGTGGCGATCACTCCGATGCGTTCGGTGGCGGCAGCCACGGCGGTGAGCAGGATGGTCGGCTCCAGACGGCCACCGGCCTGGCTGGCGACATCCGGCGGTAGCGCGGGGCCGTCGGCGAGGAAGATCGCATCCAGGCAACCGCGCTCGGAGATGCGTGCGATGTTGCGGTAGTAATCAACGTCGATATAGGCGTCGATCGCGGCCTCGCCCTGGCGCCAGGCGCCGGAGTGCGAGCCGAAACCCAAGATATTCATGCCCAGGCTCATCTGCTTTTGCTGTGTCATGTGCGTTCTCCTGTTCAGACTGCGCTGGCTTCATCGCCTGCGCCCTGTCCTGCACTGGCCGCAGCCTGTTTGGCCCGCCAGGCGGCGGCGGGGCTGACGCCATTGAGGTAGTAGTCGCCCAACGCCTGCTCGCGGTAGATCGCCGGGTTGTGCGAGGCCAAGGTGCGCGCATTGCGCCAGTGCCGATCCAGGCGACGGGCATTGCTGGTCGCCGAAGCGCCACCGACCTCGAACAGCAAGGTGGTGGCCTCGAGCACCTGTGGCAGGACGATCTGCTGGGCCTGGAAGGCCTGTACTTCGGCATCGGTGTACAGCTGCTCAGGGACCTCCCCAGCCTGGCCCGCCTCGAATACCCCTTGCAGGCTATGGCCCACGGCACTGACCTGCGCCTCGGTTGCAAAGGCCAGACTCGACAGCCGACCGACCACTCGCTGCACCAGTGGGTCATCGCTTGGCTTCGATTGGCCGGGTACGCCGAAGGCGCGGGTACGGCCCTGGACGAAAGCAACTGCATCGGCCAGCACGGCACGGGCGATGCCGGCCAGGGTGGCCAGGTGCACCGTCTGATAGAACGCGGTCAAATAGGATTCGGCGCGCAGCTCGCCCTTGGCGAAGCGCCGCAGCACATGCCGCTGCGGCACCGCCACCTGGCGAAAACGGGTGGTGCCGCTGCCGGTCAGGCGCTGGCCAAAACCATCCCAGTCGTCCACCACCTCGACCCCGGGAGCGCGGGTTGGCACGGCCAGGCTGACGAATTCGTCGCCGTGGTTGGCCACCGCCGCGACCCAATCGGCATACAGGGTGCCGGTGCAGTAGTACTTCTCGCCGTCGAGGCGGTAATCGCCCTCCTCGCTCTGGGTCAGTTGCACGGTGTTGCCGGTGCTGTCGGTACGCTCAGCCATGGCCGCGCCCCACAGCTCGCCTGCCACGACCCGGGCGAACCAGTAGTCCTGCGACGCAGCATCGTTGGAGGACAGTCGCCCTTCGACGAAACCGAAATGCGCCCGCAGGATCTGCGGCAGGTTGGAGTCTGCCTGGCCCAGGCGCACCAGCTGGCGCAGCAGTTGCGCCAGGCTGGCACCCAGCCCGCCATGGCTTTGCGGCACACGCAGCGCGCCGAAACCAGCTTCGCGCAGCCACGCCACCGGCTCATGGGCCAGCGTGCGTTGCTGCTCGCGCTCAACCGCGCCAGAGGCGATACGGGTAAAGATTGGCGCGAAACGGGCATCGAGTTCGGCGTCGGTAATGCTTGCTTGTTGACTCATGTAAGTTCCTTTCACGGGGATTTCAGTTGTGCGCGGTGCGCGGGTCGATGGCCTGGGTCAGTACATCCACCACCAGGTTGACCAGTACGTAGATGGCGGCGGCCAGCAGGGTCACGCCGAGCACCAGTGGCACGTCCTTGTTAGCCGTTGCGTCGAGCATCAGCCGGCCAATGCCTTGGCGGCCGAACAGCAGTTCAAGCACCACGGCGCCGCCCAGCAGGCTGGCGAACACATAGCCGGCCAGGGTCACCAACGGCACCAGGGCATGGCGCAAGGCATGGCGCAGGCGGACGCCGGTATCGGACATGCCGCGCGCGCGGGCTTGGGTGATGAAGGGTTGCTCCAGCACCTGCTCAAGCGACTGGCGCAGCACCTGGGCCAGCACTGCCGCCACCGGCAAGCCCAGGGCCAGGCTCGGCAGCACCAGCGACTGCCAGCCACGCGAGCCCGATGGCGGCAACAGGTGGAAGTAGAAGGCGAAGGCCAGCAACAGCACGGTGCCGATGACAAAGTTCGGCGCTGCCGACAGCACCAACTCGATGCCCGACACCAACGCCCGCAGACGCCGCCCACGGTTGGCAGTCAGCAGCGCCGAAGTCAGCGCGAGCAGCACCGCCAGGACTGCCGCACTGCTGGCCAGGGCCAAGGTCGCGCCCAGTTGCTCGCCGATCGCCTGGCCGACCGGAATGCGCAGGCGATACGACTCGCCCAGATCACCCTGGGCCAAGCGCGCCAGGTAATTGCCGTATTGCTGCCACAGCGGCTGATCGAGGCCGTACTCGGCACGCACCTGGGCGAGCATCTGCGGCGTGGGCATGGCGTCCGGGCCACCGAGAATCGCCAGTGCGGTATCGCCACCGCTGTGTTGCATGCCGAGGAACGTCAGGCTGGCAGCCGCCCACAGCACGATCAGGCCGTCACGCAGGCGCCTTAGCACCAGTGCCAGAAGTTTCATGGTTGCTCCTTGGCCAGCCACACGCTGGTGAACAGAGGGACATTGTGCGAACCATCGAACAGCACCCCGCCGACTGCTTTGCGATAAGCCAACAGCATCTGGCTCTCCACCGAAGGCACCGCTGGTACGGTTTCGCCCAGGCGCTGCTGCGCTTGGCGATACAGGGTGCGCCGCTGCTGCGCATCAGTGCTCTGCCGCGCCTGGCCCAGGTACTGGTCTAGCAGCGCATCGCGAAAGTGACCGACGTTCTGGCCGATCATCCGCGCGCTGGGGATGGCCTGGCTGTGATAGAGGATGAACAGCCCGTCGGCGGTATTCGTGTGCCAGTAGCCGCCACCAATGGCATCGAAACGGCCGGCATAGCGCAGCTCCATCACCCGCGTGAGCGGCAACACTTCGATCACCATGTCGAAGCCGATCTTGCGCAAGTCGGCCTGCACCGCCACCGAGACGTTGGCTGGGAACGCCGGGTTGTCATAGGTCAGCAAGGTCGCTTGCAGGCGCTGGCCGGCGCGGGTGCGATACCCCTCGGCGTCGCGCCCGGTCCAGCCAGCAGCATCCAGCAAGTGGTTGGCTTGTGCCGGGTCGAAGGCCAGCGCATCCCGTGCTATCGGGTCATAGCCTGGAGTGTTCACGGCAAGGAAGTCGCCCTTGGCCAGGAATTCACCAAACCCTGAGATCCACGCCAGGCCATCGCGGTCGATGGCCTTGGCCACGGCCTGGCGCACCCGCACATCGTCGAATGGCACGCGCTCGACATTGAAGGTGATGCTGCGCGCCGGGTTACCCTTGCGGATGCGGCTGCGCAGGGTCAGGTCTGGATTGGCGCGAATCGCCGCGGCGTTCTGGGGCGGCGCGTCCAGGGCCATGTCGCTGTCGTTGGCCTCAAGCGAGGTGTAGCGGATCATCGCCTCGGGCACATAACTGAGCTCGATGCGCTGCAGGTAAGCCGCGCCCTGATGATTGATCGCTGTGGGCGCCCAGTGGTAATCCTCCCGGCGCGAAAACGTCGCGCCCTGATCGCGAACATAGCTGTCGAGCACGAACGGCCCGCTGCCAATCGGCCGGGTAGCGATCGTGCGCGGCGCCTCGCGGATCTGCTTGGGCGAAATCATCCCCAGCCAGGCCTGCGACAGCACATCGAGAAACGGCGCATAGGGCGTGCGCAGGGTCGCCTCGAAGGTGAACTCATCCACCACCCGGCCCGTGAGAAACGGCGCGATATAGGCCGCGGCCAACGGCGACTTGGTCGCCGGATCACGCATGTGCTCAAGGTTGACCCGCACCGCCTCGGCGTTGAACCGCTCGCCATCGCTGAAGTGGACATCGTCGCGCAGGTGGAAGGTGTAGGTCAGGCCATCGGCGCTGATCTCCCAGCTCTTCGCCAGCCACGGCGTCAGGCTGCCGTCCTCGGCCTGGTAGACCAGGCAATCGAACAGAATCCTACCCAGCCACTGCATGTTGCCGTGCGACAGCGCATGGATATCGAAGCTGCCCGAATCGCTGGCGGCCGACACCCGCAAGGTGCCGCCGCGCATCCCCTCGCGCTGCTCGACAAAATCGCTGGCCGGATAGCGCATGACCCCGTTTACCTCGCTCACCGCCTCGCCTTTGAGCGTGCCTGCAGTTTGCCCAGGTGGCGGTGGCGAGCAGGCGCCGAGTAGCAGCGCGCCGGCCAACAGGCACGGACGTAGTCGCTTATGCATGACGGCGGCCATCAGAATCGGAACGCCACGCCAGTGGTCACCGAGAAGGCGTCCCCCGGATAGAAGTTGGCCGAGTCGCGGCCATTGGCGTTGTAGGCAGTGTTGGCCGCGCTGGCGTAGCGCTGGTCGGTGAGGTTGCGCAGGTCAGCGAACACCTCCCACTTCTTGCTCGGCGCCTGGTAGCCGACCTTGGCGCCCCACAGCACGTACGACGGCGCCTGCCAGGTGTTGGCATAGTCGATGTAGTAGCTTGACGCTGTGCGCAGGTTGAGCGAAGCATAGAAGCCGCTGGCCTGGCGGTAGGCCAGCTCGGCCTGATAGACCTGGCGCGGCAGGCTGGGCAACTCGTTGCCGCCGAAGGTGTCGTCGTCGCGGTATTTGAAGTCGTTGAGGGTGTAGGCCTGGCGCAGGTCGATGGTATCGCCGTTGGCGCCGCTCCAGAGCAGCGCGTTGAGGCCGGCCTCGATGCCCTGGTGAAGGGTCGGGCTGGCGTTGGAGGTGGCGGTGAGCTGGTCTTGAGTGGCGCTGGCCTGACGCACGACCACGGTCAGCAGCTCTTTTTGCACCCAGGAGCGGTACAAGGTCAGGCTGCCATCGAAGATGCCGTGGCTGCCGCGCACGCCGACCTCGAACGTGGTGGCCTTCTGTGGCCGCACATCGTAGAGGAACGGGTTGCCGGTACTGCCCAGCTGCCAGGTCACCGGTGGATCGATGCTGCGGCTGACGTTGCCGAACACCTGGAATTCAGGGTTGATCTGGTAGCGCAGGCCCAGGCGCGGGGCCAGGTCGTTCTCCACGTACTCGACGCTGGTGGGTAGGTTGCTTGGGTTGGCGGTGGTCAGCGTGGTCGATTCGATCTCGGCCTTACGGCGGATGTTGACGAACGACAGGCCCGAGGACAGCCACAGGTCATCGCTCAGTTGCAGCTCGTTGCCGAAGGTCAGCACCGTGTCGCGCGAGCCGGTGTAGTTGGTCTCCTGGATCTTCGCCCCGGTGGCGCGGCTGTGCGACTTGACGTCGGCCAGATAGGCGCGGGTATTGCTGAAGATGATGCTGCTGTCGCTGGGCAGGCCGAAGAAGCGATCGCCGGTACGGAAGTAGCGCAAGGTCAGGTTGATGTCCTTGGAGCGCCAGTCTTGTGGGGTCGGCGAGTAGCGCCAGCCGTTGAGCAGCGGGTAGTTGTTGTACGAAGCGCCAACTTCGAGCTTGTTGCCGTCATCGAAGGTGTAGGTGGTCTTGTTGCCGATGAAGGTGGTGCCGTCTTTACGGCGCCCGGTCGGGGCGAGGTTGCTGCGTGGGTCGTGCTTGAGCTGCTGGCGGGTCAGGGTGTTGCCGTTGGTGAGCTGCTCTTCGCGGTACTTGACGAACAGGCGGGTCTCAAGCTTGGGGCTGAACACATGGCCGAAGTTGGCCGCAAGGCCGCGACCTTCGTTGTTGGCGTCGTCCTGATAGCCATCGCGTTCGTTGTGCAGGACGTTGATGTAGTAGTCAGTGTCGCCAACCACCCCGCCAGTGCTCAGTTGCTGCTTGCGATAGCCATAGCTGCCGACTTCGAAGCGGGCGTAGTTGCCAGGGTCGGTGCGGCCGGTCTTGCTGACGAAATTGATCGCGCCGCCCAGCGACAGCGCGGCGTACTCCGAAGCGTTGGCACCGTAGAGCACCTCGGTGTGGTCGATCCCCTGCATGTCGAGGAAGTCTTCCTGGGTGCCCCCGGGGCCGGTGATTGGCAGGCCGTCGAAGAGGAACTTGGTGCCCAGCACATAGCCCTGGTAGAAGGTGTTCAAGCCCGAGCCGCGGATCGAAATCTTGTTCGCAGCCGTACCGCTGGTGCCCTGGGCGAAAACGCCCGGTTGCAGGGCCAGGACATCCTCGGCGTTGGACGCCCTGCCCTGCTCGACCTGACGGTTGTCGATCACTGCGGTGTTGCCCGCGACCTTTTGCAGGCGCTTCTGGTCCTTCTGCGCGCCAGTGGCGGCAGCGCCGGTGACGGTTACCGTGTCGAGGGTGGAGTCTTCTGCGGCGAACACCGCTGGGCTGAGCAGGGCCATCATTACCGCAACGCTGGCGGCATTGCCCAGGGGGTGACCGGTAAGTCTAACTTTCGCACGCACTGCACATACTCCCTTTATATATAAGGTCGAAGTTCTACGCCGTAGCGCCGCCTTCGCCTGACCGCTTCAGGAAGGTTATTGCAGTTGTCGTGCCAGCCTTTTTCTCTCGTCTTTATTGGGCATTGGCCTGATTAAAAGCTTGAATGCCATACAAACTGTTTGGCGCCTGTTGCTGTATCAACATTTCGGCTTGTCAGTAGCGGCCTCATCGCGGGCAAGCCCGCTCCTACAGGCCTACGCTATCCTGTAGGAGCGGGCTTGCCCGCGATAAAGCCATCACTAGAAACATCAATCGCCGCCACTAAATATGCAGTGTCAATTTGGTAATTTGCATATAACCGCTGCTGTCCGAACGGCAACACCGCTTCAACAAAAGTTGTCCTAATGTTCATCTAATTCATTTAAACAAAGGCAAAGTCTACGGCCACCAGGCCCTTTGCTATCTGGCACAAAACCTGCTCTATCCCCAGCGACTGGCTTGACTATGCCCATAGAACGCCGAGGTAATTATCGATGAACTTCAAGGAATACACCGATGCACGTGATGCAACCCAATCGACTGCGCCTGGCCGTGCGCCACGCCACCCTGGCCACAGCCCTTAGCTCTGCCCTGCTCGCCCCGGCGGTTGCCGCCGAGGCCGACCAGACCCTGGGTACAGTCACGGTTCAAGGCGCCAGGCAAACCGCCGCGCAAGCCGCGCAGAGCCAGCTGGCGGAAGTACCCGGCGGCACCAGCGTGGTCGACAGCGAAGAAGTCGCCAAGGGCCGCACCGCCACGCTACAAGACACCCTCGGTTATCAGCCCGGCGTGTTCGTGCAGTCCACCGGCGGCAATGACGCCGCCAAGATCTCCATCCGCGGCTCCGGTGCCAACACCTCGCCTGGCTACTTCCGTGAGGGGATCAAGTTCCTCTTCGATGGCCTGCCACTGACCGGCCCGGGCGGTACACCCTACGAGTTCCTCAATGCCTCGGGGGTCAACTACACGGAGATCCTGCGCGGCGCCAATGCCTTCCAGTACGGCGCGTTGACCCTGGGTGGCGCGGTCAACTTCGTCAACCACAGCGGCTACAGCGCCCCCGGCCTGCGCCTGCGCGCCGAAGCCGGCAGTTATGGCTACCAGAAGCAAACCGTCAGTGTCGGCGGCGTCGAAGGCGATCTGGACTACTACCTGCAAGCCGACAACTACCGCAACCACGGCTCGCGCGATTTCAGCCTGTCGCGCAGCTCGGGCATCGTCGCCAACGCCGGCTACCGCTTCAGCCCCAAGCTTGAGACACGCCTGCTGCTGCGCTATCGCGACGAGTTCCACAACGACCCCAGCGCCACCACCCTGGCCAATGCCAAGCACCACCCGCGCCGCGCCAGTGCCACCGCCGAAAGCAGCGGCGCCGGCGCGCGGCGCCCCGGTAGCATCTGGCTGGGCAGCAAGACCACCTACACCTTCGATGACGATGCCCGGCTGACCGTGGGCCTGTCGTACCACGACTACCGCCACACCAATAACCCGCGCAGCCCGAGCAACCCCAGCTACTGGGACTGGCACGACCTCGGCCTGCTGCTCGGCTATGACCGCGTCGACAGCCTGTTCGGCCACGAGAGCCGTAGCAGCCTGGCCTTCACCTCGACCCAGCACCTGCGCGGCGGGGTCAACTCGGCCACCGGCGACAAGGTTTCGCTGAAAAAGGTCGACTACCAGGATTCGTTCGACCGGGTGTTTTCTTTGGGCAACGACCTCAACCTGGTCGATGGCCTGTGGCTGACCAGCGGTGTGTCGTTCGTCAACGTGCGGCGCAAGGTCGACATCGACTACGCAGTCAACCCCAACCGCACCGACTTCCCCCAGCACGTCGACTACGACAACTGGAGCATCGCCCCACGCATCGGCCTGCGCTACGAGTTCACGCCGAACCTGCAAGTGTTCACCAACGTCAGCCGCAGCATCGACCCACCGGCCTCGTGGGAGTACTCCGGCTCCGGCCCGAGCCTGCCCTACATCCGCCCGCTGGTGGAGCAGAAAGGCAATACCTTCGAGGTCGGCATCAAAGGCTCGCATGGCATCTTCGACGGCAGCCTGGCGCTGTATCGCTCGTGGATTCACAACGAGCTGCTCAACGTGCAGATCATCCCCGCCACCTCCACCGCTGCCGCAGTCACCGGTGCATTCAACGCCTCGCCGACCATCCACCAAGGCATCGAAGCAGGCCTCAACACCCGCCTGTGGGAGAACGCCCAGGGCGACCAGGTGCGCTGGCGCCAGGTATACACCTACAACGACTTCTACTACCGCAACGACGATACCTTCGGCAGCAATCAACTGCCCGGCATTCCCAAGCACATCTACCAGGGCGAGGTGCAATACCAGCACCACAGCGGCTGGTACAGCGGGGTCAACGTGCAGTCGGCTTCACGCACCGCGGCGGATTACGCCAATACCCTGTATGCGCCGTCGTACACCATCTGGGGCGCAAACCTTGGGTATGAGGCGCCCAAGGGCAATTGGAAGGTGTCGCTGGATTTGAAGAACCTGGCCAACAAGGCCTACGTGACGGCGGTGACGCCGGTGTACAACGCCCGTGGCCAGGATACGGCGGCGTTCTGGCCGGGCGATGGGATTGGTGCTTATGTCGGGGTTGAGCTGAGGTACTGATTGGTTGGAGGTTTCCCTGCTCCTACACCCGGCGCAATGCCTGTAGGAGCTGGCGAAGCCGGCGACGGGCCGCACAGCGGCCCCAACGACCTCAAGAGAAACTCAAGCCCTGGGCATCAGCTCATAAGGTGCCTTCCAACCCGGTACTGCCTTGATCCGCGCCTTCCACGCCTCGATGTGAGGGAAGTCAGTCAACTGCATGCCAGTCTCCTCAGGCATGAACACATACCCAGCCAATGACAGATCGGCGATGGTCAAACGCCCGCCAACCATGAACGGCGTTTGGCTCAGGTGCTGATCCACCACCTGATAGGCCGCCGTGGCGCGTTCACGGAAGAATTTGGTCACGTCAGTCTCGCCGGTTTTCTTCAGGCCGTAGAGAAAGCGCAAGGTGGCGTAATAGCTGGTGAACTTGTGGTTGTCGAACAGCATCCAGCGCCAGATTTCGCGATGCTCCTCTTCACTCTGCGGGCCAAATTGACCGGTCTGGGCGGCGAGGTAGTCGAGGATCAGCGCCGACTGGGTGAAGGTCTGCCCGTCATGCTCGAGCACCGGCACTTCGCCCTGCTCGTTGATCTGCTGGCGCCAGCTGTCGGTGCGAGTCTGGCCGTGGAAGTAGTCGACCAACACCGGTTGCCAGTCTTGGCCGGTGAGTTCGAGCATGAGCGCGGCTTTGTAGGCGTTGCCGGATTCGCCGAAGCAATGCAGCTTGTATTGAGGCATGGTTGACCTTCATAGTCCTTTGAATGGCGCGTTCAGAAGGCTGCTTTGCAGCCCATCGCAGGACAAGCCCGCGATGAAGCCAGTAGATCATGGCCACTATCGAACAGCCAACACCCACATCATCGAGCAAGGAGGCTCCATGGCCAACCCTACCTGTTCCGCGAAACTGCCCTACACCCTGACCACCCCCCGCCTGCACGTTTGTCGCCCAGACCTGGCCTTGGCGCCACACCTACACCAGGCACTGCTGGCCAGCTATGCCCTGCACCAGCCCTTCCTGATCTGGGCCAAGCCGGATTGGACGCTGGAACAAATCGAGCAAGGCCTGGAAGAAAGCCAGGGCGATTTTCATACCCCCACAGGGGAAAAGCGCTACTTCGTGCTCAAACCCAACACCGGCGAGCTGATCGGCTGCATCGGCCTGACGCCCAGGGCTGAAGAGTATGAAGTGGGTTACTGGGTCAGCCAGGGGTTCGCCGGCAAAGGGCTGATGCGCGAGGCCCTGAACACGCTGCTCGACGCTGTGGATGCAGCGGTTTGGCTGACGACCGCTGCGGACAACACCGCCAGCCAGCGCTTGGCTGAGCGTGCAGGATTCAGCCGGGTTGGCGAGGCGCCCAGGCCGAATGATCCTGCGACGCAGGGGTTGCTCTATCGGCGTGGGTGATGGCCAGGTTGCGAATGCTTGCAACTCATCGGGCTTCCACCGCCAGTGCGCACCCCCGCTCAATGTGCCCAAGACCGATGGCAGGGAACTACAAGTAGCCCCTGGGTTCTTAACATCATGCAGACATTCCCCTGGGCTTCACCCTTCTGGAGGTTTCGCCATGCGTCGATTGCTGATCGTTTCTTCACTGCTGGTGCTGTTGCCTGCCGGTTCTGCCATGGCCCGCGTCGATGCGGGTGATGTCGCCACCTCGGCAGGGGTTTCCGCCTCGCTGTACTCGACCTTCAAGGATGACAAACGAATCATTCCTGCCCGAGATGAGCTGTCGGCCTTCGTCGCCAGCGGCGGCGCGATTCGTGGCGCCTATGCCGAGTCGGCACTGGAACAGGCGCGCAAGAACAATCCTGGGCTGCAGGCGAGTGATGAAGAGCTGGCCCGGGCAATCCTGTCTCAAGATGATCCGCTGACCGACAACTGATAGATCATTCACACCCGCTGCAGCCTTTCGCGGATTCAAGCCGCGAGGGGCGCGCGGGCTATATCAGCGCGATTCTCAAAAAAATGACGAAAGTCTTCCTGCCCTGGCGGCATTTTTACTGCTGCCAAATCCCGCTAAGGTTGTCGCATTCCACCTGAGTTTGGAGCGACACCATGAAAGCCATTGTCTTCACCGAGCACGGTCTGCCCATCGACGATCCGGCAGCGCTGTTCGACAGCGAACTACCGCGCCCAATCCCTGGCGCGCGCGACTTGCTGGTGGAAGTCCAGGCCATTTCGGTCAACCCGGTCGACACTAAAATCCGTGCAGGCTCTGGTAGCACCGGCCAACCCAAAGTGTTGGGTTGGGACGCGGTGGGAGTCGTGCGTGAAGTCGGAGCAGAAGTCACGCTGTTCCAGCCAGGCGATGAGGTGTACTACGCTGGCGCCATCGACCGCCCCGGCAGCTACAGCCAGTTTCATCTGGTGGACGAGCGCATCGTCGGGCACAAGCCGCGCAGCCTCGATGCTGCCAGCGCCGCCGCATTGCCGCTGACCTCGATCACCGCCTGGGAGCTGCTGTTCGACCGCCTTGGCGTAGCCCAAGGCGGTGGCGAGGGGCAACGCCTGCTGATTGTCGGTGCCGGTGGTGGCGTCGGTTCGATCCTGACCCAATTGGCGCGCACGTTGACCGGCCTGACGGTGATTGGCACCGCGTCACGCCAAGAGACCCAGCAGTGGGTCAAGGAGCTGGGGGCGCACCACGTGATCGACCATAGCCAGCCACTGGCGCCGCAGCTGGCGCAAATCGGCGACGGCCAGGTGGACCTGGTGATCAGCCTGACGCACACCGACCGACACTTTGCCCAATTGATCGAGGTCCTGCGTCCACAGGGGCGACTGGCATTGATCGACGATCCTGCCACCCTTGATGTGGTGCCACTCAAGCGCAAGTCGTTGTCGCTGCATTGGGAACTGATGTTTACCCGCTCGCTGTACCAGACCGAGGACATGATCAAGCAACACCAACTGCTGGATCGGGTTGCCGAGTTGATCGACCAAGGTGTGCTCAGGACGACGTTGGGCGAACATTTTGGCGCGATCAATGCGCAGAACCTGCGGCGGGCGCATGCGCTGATCGAAAGTGGCAAGGCCAAGGGCAAGATTGTGCTGGAAGGTTTCTGAATGTCTGTTTGATCCGGCCAATGCATGGCCTGCAATGGCCTCTTCGCGGGCAAGCCCGCTCCCACAGGGGCCGCGCCGCTCTGAAACCTAGTGCTGTAGCTGTGCGAAGAAGTGTGATCTGGCCACTTTATATCGGCTGTACTGGCCTCTTCGCGGGCAAGCCCGCCCCTACAGGGTCACCACTGAGCGTCGATCGGTGCTGTCCCTGTGGGAGCGGGCTTGCCCGCGAAGAGGCCGGCACTTACCCCTGAAAAGCCCAGGTCAATCACTGGCCAGTCGCTCCAGTCGTTGCAGCAGAAACGCCCGCAACTGCTGCACCAATGGGGTCAGCGACTGGCGGTGCGCGCAAACCATCTGCAACGGCGTCGGCTGCCCCCATTCCCGGGGGAACAGCTCCCGCAAACGGCCTGCACGCAAATCATCGCGTACATCGAGCTGCGACTTGTATACCACGCCTAACCCGGCCACCGCCCAGCGCCTGACCACATCGGCATCGTCACTGGTGCGATCGCCCGCCACCACCACCGCTTTTACGCCCTGCGGGGTATGGAAATTCCAGCGCTCGTGGGTCAGCTCGCCCATCATGTAGCGCAGGCAGTTGTGCTGGCTCAACTCTTCAGGCGTGCTCGGTGCACCATGGCGGGCGATGTAGGCGGGCGCGGCGCAGAGGATACGGCGATTGCCCGGGGCCAGCGGCAACGATACCAGGCTCGAATCGGCCAGCTGCCCATAGCGGATGCCTGCATCCAGCCGATCACTGAAAAAGTCGGCGATCTGATCGCTAAAGCGCAGTTGCAATTCGATACGCGGATGGGCTGCCTGGAACTCATCGAGCAACGGCAACAACACATTTCGGCCCAAGTCCGAGGGCATCGACAAGCGCAGCGGGCCGGCGATTTCCTCGCGGCCATGTTCCAGGGCCATTTCACCTTCAGTCAGGGCATCGAGCACCTGACGGGCATACGGCAGGTAGCGCTGGCCGTCATCCGACAGGCGCAGTTTGCGCGTCGAACGCACGAACAGGCGAATGCCCAGGCTACGCTCCAGGCGCTGTACCGCGCCGCTGGCCAGGGCCGGGGAAATGTCCAGTTGGCGGGCCGCGGCGGAAAAGCTGCCGGCCTCGACGGTGGTCACGAACACCTGCAGGTCGTCCATGCGCACGAGTTTTTTCATTGCCGGTGTTTCCTCATGAGTTGAGCCGGCGCACATCGCGGCGCACGGCTTGGGGCGGGATGCCAAAGCCACGCAAAAACGCTTCGCGCAAATGCCTGCGGTCGCGAAAACCGGTTTCCCGCGCCACCACATCCAGGCTGTGGCGACTTTGCTCGATGAGCAGGCGCGCCGCTTCCAGACGCAGACGCTCAATCGCCTTGGCCGGCGACTGGCCGGTTTCGGCGGTGAACACGCGGCTGAACTGGCGCGGGCTCAAGTGCACCACGCCAGCCAACTCCTCGACCCCAAGTGGCTGCTGCAGATGCTGCCGAGCGTACTCCAGGGCGGCCTGGATACGGTCGGATTTAGGCGCCAGCTCAAGCATCTGCGAATGCTGCGATTGGCCACCGGTGCGCCGTTGCTGCATCACCAACCGATGCGCTACGGCACGGGCGATGTCTGCGCCCAGATCTTTTTCCACCATGCCTAGGGCCATGTCGATACAGGCCGTCATCCCGGCCGAAGTCCATAGGTTGCCGTCGGCAATGAAGATGCGATCCTCTTCCACGCGGATGCGCGGATAGCACTGCTGCATGGCCTTGGCATAGGCCCAATGGGTGGTGGCGCGACGCTCATCGAGCAGGCCAGCGGCGGCCAGGGTAAAGGCGCCAGTGCAGATGCCGGCCGTGCGCCGTGCCTGCTGACCCAGTGCGCGCACCAGCTCGACCTCGGCTGCGCTGGGCGGGGTTTGCACAGGCATCAGTGTGCCGGCCACCAGCCAGGTATCGGCATGCCCAGGCGAGTCGACCGCCTCGGTTTGCAGTTGCAGGCCCAGCGATGAGCGCAACATGCCCCCGGCGACGCTGTAATTGCCGAGCACATAGACCGGCTCGCCCACCAGCAAGTTGGCGAACTCGAACACCGACTGCGAGGCCAACCCCATGACCTGGAAGCCCTCGCACAACAGGTAGCCAACGCGGTGCATGGCAACGCTCTCGCTATGACCTAAAAGCGTACTATATGCGTCATTTGCGCCAACCGCAAAGCATCACATCATGGCTGCACCCCCCTCAACGGAGCACAACCATGACCCATCCAGGCACTGCACTGATCACTGGCGCTTCCTCCGGCATCGGCGCGGTATACGCCGAACAGCTGGCGCGCCGCGGCTATGACCTGATTTTGGTGGCGCGCAATCGCCAGCGCCTGAACCAGCTGGCCGACCGCCTCACCACCCTCACCCAGCGCAGCATCGAGGTGCTGCCCGCGGACTTGGGCGATGCCCACGATCTGGCGAGTATCGAGACGCGGCTCGCGCAAGACGCCAGCATCACGCTGCTGGTCAATAATGCTGGGATCGGCACCCATACGCCGCTGCTGGAAAGCGACGTCGAGCACATGGCCCAGATGATCGCGCTGAACATCACCGCCCTCACCCGCCTGACCTACGCGGCGGTGCCGGGCTGGGTGGCGCGCGGCCAGGGGGCAGTGATCAACATCTCGTCGGTCGTGAGCCTGGCGCCGGAGTTGCTCAACGGTGTCTATGGAGCGAGCAAGGCGTATGTCACAGCCTTCAGCCAGTCGCTCAATCGTGAGTTGGCTGATCAGGGGGTACAAGTGCAGGCGGTGTTGCCTGGGGCAACGGCGACCGAGTTCTGGGCCACCGGCGGGCTACCCGTGGAGAACCTTGACCCGGCGATGGTGATGTCGGCTGAGGATCTGGTGCGCGCGGCGCTGGAAGATTTCGATGCGCGGCTGTTGATTTCGATTCCGTCGCTGAATGCGTTCGAGCGCTATGAAGCGTTTGAGGCGAGTCGCCAGGGCTTGCTGGGGCAGTTGTCCAATCAGCAGTTGCCTGCGCGGTATAGCGCGACTTGATGGATTGATGAATAGGGCCTCTTCGCGGGCAAGCCCGCTCCCACAGGGACCGCACCGCTCTGAAGCTCAATGCCGTACCTGTGGGAGCGGGCTTGCCCGCGAAGAGGCCCGCATTGACACCCAAAGGCTTGCCGTAGGGCGCTGAGGGTCTAGGCTCATGCTTTCACGATAATAAGGAAAGCAGCCCAATGCCGATGTCCCGTCCTCCCTTCGCCCTGGCCATGGCGCTGTGCCTGGCCTGCTCCCCGGCACTCGCCGCCGACCCCAGCCCTGAAGATTTGCTCAAGCAGGCCCAGGCCGAACAGGCGCACTACCTCGACACCCTCAAGACCCTGGTCTCGGTCGACACCGGCACAGGCACCGAGCCGGGCCTGCGCCAAGTCAGCGGTGAATTGGTCAAGCGCCTCAAGGCCCTCGGCGCCGAGGTTCAGACCCATCCGGCCAAGCCGTCGGTGGGCGACAACATCGTCGGTACGTTCAAGGGCACGGGCAGCAAGGACTTCCTGCTGATGGTCCACTACGACACCGTGTTCGTCCCCGGCACCGTGGCCAAGCGGCCATTTCGGATCGAAGGCGAACGTGCCTACGGCCCCGGCGTTGCCGACGCCAAGGGCGGTGTGGCAATGATCCTGCACGCGCTCAAACTGCTGCAGGATCAGCAGTTCAAGGGCTACCGCACGCTCACCGTGCTGTTCAACCCAGACGAGGAAATGGGTTCGGCAGGCTCCAAGCAGATCATCGCCGAGCTGGCACGCAAGCATGACTACGTCTTCTCCTACGAGCCACCAGACAAGGACGCGGTCACCGTCGCCACCAACGGCATCAACCGTTTGAAACTGCAAGTCAAAGGGCGCTCGTCCCATGCCGGTTCCGCCCCGGAAGAAGGCCGCAACGCACTGACGGAACTTTCGCACCAGATCCTCCAACTCAAAGACCTGGGCGATGCCAGCAAAGGCACCACGGTCAATTGGACCCTGGCCAAGGCGGGCGAGAAGGCCAACATCATCCCAGCCCTGGCCACCGCTGAAGCCGATATGCGTTACTCGGACCTGAGCGAAACCGATCGAGTGGCGGCCGATGCCAAGCGCATCGTGCAAAAACCACTGATCGCCGACACCCAGACCAGCGTTACCGTGGAAAAAGGCCGCCCGCCTTTGGCGCGCAACGAGGGCTCGACCCAGTTGGCCGAAACCGCAAGGCAGCTGTACAGCCAGATCGACCGCAATATCGAACCGATCGCCATGCGCTTTGGCACCGATGCCGGCTACGCCTACGTGCCCGACAGTGCTAAGCCGGCAGTGCTGGAGACCATGGGCGTGGTCGGCGCCGGGCTCCATGCCGATGACGAATACATCGAGTTGAACAGCGTGGCGCCACGCTTGTACCTGACCGTGGCGATGATCAGAAAACTCGCCCAGTAACCCTTGCCGCACTTGGCCGGCCTCAAAGGCCGGCCGCTTCCAGGGTTGCCAGGCGATGCTGGAAACGCTCCAGAAAGACGCTCTCGGCCACGGTCATCTTCTGCTCGCGGTTCCACAGCAAAAGCAAATCGACATCGACGATGCCTTCGGCCGGTGGCAGGCGCCACAGCAGGCCCTGCGCGAGATCTTTTTCCAACAGGTGCTCGGGCAGGCAACCAATGCCAAAGCCTGCGCACACCAGGCGGTGAATTTCCTCGAAGCTGGAGGAGGAAGCGACGATCCGCCCGGTGAACCCATGTTGATCGCGGAACATCGCCAGAGGCGACAAGTTACCGCCCAACTGGTCGCTGACGAAACTGACGAAGCTCTCGCCTTGCAGTTCGTCGAGGGCCACATCACTGCGCCCATACAGGCGATGACGCTTGCCGCAGAAGAACGCAAAGCGCTGGCGCAGCAACTGACGCTGTTCAAGCTTGGGTTGGGCGATGCGACACAGGCCGAGCCCGGCGGTGGCGGTCTTTTGCAACAGCGAGCTGATGATGTCGGCGCTGCGCAGCACTTCGATCTCCAGCTCGACCTTGGGGTGGGCTTGGTGGAAGTCGCCGAGAAACTCATCGTACAGCGCCGAATGCACGCGGCTGATGGTCAACAGCCTAACCTTGCCCACCACGGCATCGCTGCGCTGCTCGACGGCGGCACTGATGCGTGACACGTCGGCGTAGATATCGCTGGCGATGCGCAGCACCTCCTCGCCCGCGGCCGTCAGATCAAAGCGTGGCCCACGGCGCAGGATCAGCGGGCACTCCAGTTGCTCTTCCAGCCGGCGCAACGCCTGGCTGACCGCCGACTGGGTGATGTGCAGGCGCGCAGCGGCGCGGCTGATGCTGCCTTCCTGACCAATCGCCAAATAGGTACGCAGCAGGTTCCAGTCCAGGCGGTCGTTGAGAAACCGGCGTCCTTCCCATTTGTTGACCCGTGCAGCAGATCGCGATGTCGGTGGGTTCATCTCAATCCTTATTAGTAGCGCTGCTAATACGACGGATAAGAATTAGCAAATTGACTAATCATAGCCCCAAGGCGATAAAACCCGAAAGCGCCACAGAGCGCGCCCGGCTTAGCCAGATCCGCACCCTGCCTATAACAAGCACATAAAAGAAGGGCTTTGCATGCACACCTCAAAACAGCCGCGTCGCGCGGCGGCGGCCGCATTCGTCGGCACTACCATCGAGTTCTACGACTTCTACATCTACGCCACCGCCGCAGCGCTAGTGCTTGGCCAGGTGTTCTTCCCCAGCAGCGACCCGCTGCTGAGCACCCTGGCGGCGTTCGGCACCTTTGCCGTGGGCTTTGTCGCAAGGCCGCTGGCCGGCATGGTGTTCGGCCATCTGGGTGACCGCCTTGGGCGCAAGAAGATGCTGCTGATGACCATGCTGCTGATGGGGCTGGCCACCACCGGCATCGGCCTGTTGCCCAGCTATGCCAGCGCAGGCATCTGGGCACCGATCGGCCTGATCGCGCTGCGCATCGTGCAAGGCATCTCGGTGGGCGGGGAATGGGGCGGCGCAGTGCTGATGGCCAGCGAACACGCTCCCGCCAAGCGCAAGGTGTTCTACGCCTCGTTCGCCCAGTTGGGCAGCCCGGCCGGCTTGCTGCTGGCGCTGATTGCTTTTCGCCTGGTGTCGATGCTCGATCAGGACGACTTCCTCAACTGGGGCTGGCGCCTGCCGTTCCTGGCCAGTGGGGTGCTGATGATGGTCGGCCTGGCGATTCGCTTTGGCGTCGATGAGTCGCCTGAGTTCAAGGCCGCGCAAGCCAAGCACGAGGTGGTCAAATACCCGGTACTGGAGGTGGTGCGCGACTGCTGGCGGCAGATCCTGTTCGCGGCACTGGCGGTGACCATCGGCTCGGCCGGCTTCTTCTTCACCAACACCTTCATGATCACCTACGTCACCACCTACCAGGGCATCGCCCGCTCGACCATTCTTGACTGTCTGTTCCTGGTGACCATCCTGCAGTTTCTGACCCAGCCGCTGGCGGCGTTGCTTGCCGAGCGGATCGGCGAGGGCCGCTTCCTCAAGCTGGTGGCACTGCTGTGCATGGCTGTGCCCTACCCGATGTTCCTGCTGGTGGGCACCCAGAACCTGGTGCTGATGACCCTGGGCATCGCCCTGGCGGTGGTGACCTTGTCGGCCCTTTACGCGGTGATCGCCGGCTACATGTCCCAGGCATTCCCAGCCCACCTGCGTTATTCGGGGATCTCGCTGGCCTACCAACTGATCTGCGCCTTGGCCGGTGGCAGCACACCCATCATCGGTACGCTGCTGGCAGATCGTTTCGCGGGCCAGTGGATGCCATTGGCGCTGTTCTTCACCGCGCTGTCCGCCTTTTCCTTGATCGGTGTCTGTGGCCTGGCTCGCCTGCGTGGCGAGATTGAACAACCCAGCGCCGTCATCGCTCGCTAAAACCGGGAGTTTCCATGAGCAAACCACACGCCGTCAGCGATACCGAATGGCAGGCACGCTGCGAACTGGCCGCGTTGTACCGGCTGGTCGCGCATTTTCGCATGACCGACCTGATCGACACCCACATCACCTTGCGCATCCCAGGCCCTGAGCAGCATTTTCTGATCAACCGCTACGGGGTCCTGTTCGACCGCATGTGCGCCAGTGACCTGGTGCGCATCGACCAACACGGCAACGTCGTCGACCAGGCGTTCGGCGAGCGGCGGATCAATGCCGCAGGCTTCGTCATCCATTCGGCGATCCACACCGCGCGGCCTGACCTGCACTGCGTGATCCACACCCATACCGCCGCGGGGATTGCCGTCTCGGCCCAGGAGCAAGGGTTGTTGCCGATCAGTCAGCATGCGCTGAAGTTCTACGGCAAGCTGGCCTACCACCAGTATGAAGGCATCGCATTGTCGCTGGATGAGCGCGAGCGTTTGGTCGCCGACCTCGGCCCGCACAAAGCGATGATCCTGCGCAACCACGGCCTGCTGGTCGGTGGTGCAAGCGTGGCCGAGGCGTTTCATGAGATCCACTTCCTCGAGCGCGCCTGCCAGGCGCAGGTGCAAGCCCTGGCTGGGGGTGGCAAGCTGGTGTATCCCAGCGAACAGGTCTGCCGGCACACCGCCGAGCAGTTTGCCCGCGACGATGCGGCGCAGATCATCAGCCTGAGCTGGAACGCCGCCCTCACCCTCATCGAACACCAACGCGAGTCGTATTGCTCATGAAACCGCTGGTTCTGCTGTCGACCGATCAAACCCTGCTTGGCCAGCTCCAGGCGGCGTTCGCCCGCAACGCCCCCCAGTTGCCCGTGGTACTGGCTGACGACCCCCTCGCCGAACAGGCGCAGGTGGCCGCCTGCTGGTTTCCACCCGCAGGCAGCCTGGGCGGCTTGCCCAATTTGAAACTGATTCACTCGGTGGCGGCGGGCGTCGACCACCTGGCCAGCGACCCCAGTCAACCTGCCCTGCCGGTGTGCCGGGTGGTCGACCCGGCGCACCGCCAGGGCATGGCCGAATACGTGCGCTGGGCGGTGATCCACTATCATCGCGATTTCGACCTGGCCATGGCCCAGCAGCGACGCCAGTTGTGGCTGCGTCACCCGCAGCGGCCGGCTGCTGATTTTCATATCGGCGTGATGGGGCTGGGCTCGCTGGGCGGCCCGATTGCTGCCGAGCTGGCAGCGGCGGGCTATGCGGTACGTGGCTGGGCGCGCAGCGAAAAACAGCTGCCAGGGGTACGCACCTTCGCTGGCAGCGCTGAGTTCAACGGCTTTCTCGACGGCCTCGACCTGTTGGTGAATCTGCTGCCGCTGACCGAGTCGACCCGTGGCATTCTCTGCCGACAAACCTTTCAAGCGCTGGCCCCGGGGGCGGCCGTGATCAACTGTGGGCGCGGCCAGCATCTGCACCAGCAAGACCTGATCGCAGCGGTCGGCAGCGGGCGCTTGCGTGGTGCGTTACTGGACGTCTTTGACCAAGAGCCGCTGCCCACGGATAACCCGCTGTGGAGCACGCCAGGGATTGTCGTCACCCCGCACATGGCTTCCTGCGCCTCGCACGACTGCATTGCCCAGCAGGTGGCGGAGAATGCGCGGCGCTTGGCCGGTGCAGAGCCCTTGCTGAACCGGGTGGACCCGGCGCTTGGTTACTGAAGGGCAGTTCAGCCCCAGCCATCCATGCGCATGGTCGCCCTGACCAAGCGCTGCTCCTCCTGCTCGATCTCGCGCAGGCTGTCGCGAATGCCGTTGATATGCTCGCGCGCCGCACGCTGCGCCTGCTCGGGTAACTGCTCCATTACCGCCTGGTACAACCGCGCATGCTGGCGATCGATCTGGCGCTTTTGCGCCGGGCGGCAGTAGAGGTTGTTGACCGAGGCGAACACAGTGCTCAGGGTCAAGTCGCTGAGTGATTGCAGGGTATGTACCAGCACCGGATTGTGCGACGCCTCGCTGATGGCGCGGTGAAAAGCATGGTCGCGGCGAGCATGCTCTCGCGGGTCGAGGCTGTCGCTGGCAGCATGCGCGGCCAGCATGTCTTCGTAGCGGCGGCGGATCAGCAGGCGGTCGACATCGGTCGCCCGCAGCGCTGCCAGGCGCGCGGATTCGGCTTCCAGCAGCGCGCGCACTTCCAACAGGTCGAACAGCGTGCGCGGCTGCGAGCTGAACAGGTGCATCAGCGGGCTAAGGCTGTCGCGCCCGCTCAGCTGGGCGACGAACGAACCGCGGCCCTGTTCGGTATCGATGATGCCGCGCCCGCGCAGGATGCGCAGGCCCTCACGCAGCGCTGAGCGCGAGCAGCCAAGCTTTTCCACCAAGCGCCGCTCCGAAGGCAGGGGCTGCCCGACCTTGAGTACGCCATCGACGATCAACTTCTCCACCTTCTCAGCCACCTGATCGGCGACTTGAGTTTTGCGTTCTACGCTCATGCACCGCTCCAACTGGTAGGACCACTGGTATCAGCTCACGGACCTCAGCCTCAACGGGCTAGATATCGCCCTGTTTCAAGGTAGCAGTTTTGAAAAAACTGGTAGGACCAGTTACGTAATCGCTCGACCACAGCGCCATACGCGCGCACGCTGGAATGGTCACAGCTATGCCGGAAATCGGGTCCTTGGCGGCCTGGACAACTACAAGAATCTTGGCGAGTGAACCTGATGAATATCCTCTACGACGAACGCGTAGATGGGCCCCTGCCAGCTATCGACCAGCAACAGCTGCTGCTGGCCCTGCGCGATGCCCTGCCCGACCTTGAGATTCTGCACCGCAACGAAGACCTCAAGCCCTACGAGTGCGATGGCCTCTCGGCCTACCGCACGGTGCCACTGCTGGTGGTACTGCCCGAGCGCCTGGAACAGGTGCAAACCTTGCTCAAGCTCTGCCATCAACGCGGGGTGCCGGTAGTGGCTCGCGGAGCCGGCACCGGCCTGTCGGGCGGCGCCTTGCCGCTGAGCAAGGGCATCTTGCTGGTGATGGCGCGCTTCAACCGGATCCTTGAGGTCAATGCGCGAGGGCGTTACGCCCGCGTCCAGCCAGGTGTGCGTAACCTGGCGATCTCCCAGGCGGCAGCGCCCTATGGCATGTACTACGCGCCTGATCCCTCGTCGCAGATCGCCTGTTCGATCGGCGGCAATGTCGCCGAGAACGCCGGTGGGGTGCACTGCTTGAAGTACGGCCTGACCGTGCACAACCTGCTCAAGGTGGAAATCCTCACCATCGAGGGCGAACGCCTGACCCTGGGCAGCGATGCCTTGGACAGCCCAGGCTTCGACCTGTTGGCGTTGTTCACTGGCTCCGAGGGCATGCTTGGGATCGTCACCGAAGTCACCGTCAAGCTGCTGCCCAAGCCGCAGGTAGCGCGGGTGCTGCTGGCCAGCTTCGAGCGGGTCGAGGACGCGGGCCGGGCGGTGGCCGAGATCATCGCCGCCGGGATCATCCCGGGTGGACTGGAGATGATGGACAACCTGGCGATTCGCGCCGCTGAAGACTTCATTCATGCCGGCTATCCGGTCGAGGCTGCGGCGATCCTGCTGTGCGAGCTCGATGGCGTCGAGGCCGATGTACAGGACGACTGCGAACGGGTGCAGGCGGTGCTCGAACAGGCCGGTGCCAGCGAGGTCCGGCTGGCCTGTGATGAGGCCGAGCGCGTGCGCTTCTGGGCTGGGCGCAAGAACGCCTTCCCGGCCGTGGGGCGGATTTCGCCGGATTACTACTGCATGGACGGCACCATCCCTCGCCGCGAGCTGCCACGGGTGCTCAAGGGCATTGCCGAGCTGTCCGAACAGCATGGCCTGCGGGTGGCCAACGTTTTCCACGCTGGGGACGGCAACATGCACCCGTTGATCCTGTTCGATGCCAACCTACCGGGCGAGCTGGAGCGGGCCGAGGCGATCGGCGGCAAGATCCTCGAATTGTGCGTGGCGGTTGGCGGCAGCATTACCGGCGAGCATGGCGTGGGGCGCGAAAAAATCAACCAGATGTGTGCCCAGTTCAACAACGACGAGATCACCCTGTTCCACGCGGTCAAAGCCGCGTTCGACCCACAAGGCCTGCTCAACCCCGGCAAGAACATCCCGACCCTGCACCGCTGCGCTGAATTCGGCGCGATGCACGTGCACCACGGCCAACTGCCCTTCCCTGACCTGGAGCGTTTCTGATGAGCATGGACCGCGACCTCAGCCAGGACCTGCTCGAACAGGTCAACCAGGCCCTGAACCTTGGCAACCCACTGCGCATTCAGGGTGGCAACAGCAAGGCCATGCTCGGCAATCCGGTGGCCGGCGAGATCGTCGATACCCGCGGCCATCGCGGCATCGTCAGCTATGACCCGACCGAGCTGGTGCTCACCGCCCGCGCCGGGACGCCATTGCTGGAAATCGAAGCCGCGTTGCATGAAGCCGGGCAGATGCTGCCCTGCGAGCCGCCGCACCTGGGGCCCAACGCGACACTGGGCGGCATGGTTGCGGCGGGTTTGTCCGGGCCACGTCGGCCTTGGGCTGGGTCAGTGCGTGACTATGTACTGGGCACGCGGCTGATCACCGGCCACGGCAAGCTGTTGCGTTTTGGCGGCGAGGTGATGAAGAACGTTGCCGGCTACGATGTCTCGCGGTTGATGGTGGGCAGTTTCGGCTGCCTCGGGCTGCTCACCGAAGTGTCACTCAAGGTGCTGCCGCGGCCGCGGCAAACCTTGAGCCTGCGCCTGGCAATGGACAGCCATCAGGCCCTGGCCGAGCTGGCCGAGTGGGGCCAACAGCCGCTGCCGATCAGCGCCGCCTGCCACGATGGCGAGGCGCTGTACCTGCGCCTTGAAGGCGGTGAAGGCTCGGTGCTGTCAGCGCGCCAGCGGCTGGGTGGCGAGACCCTCGACAATCGTTTCTGGAGCGACCTGCGTGAGCAACGCCTGGCGTTTTTCCAGGCACCAGAACCGCTGTGGCGGTTGTCTGTGCCCCATGCCACCGGTGAACTGCAACTGCCCGGGCGCCAGCTGATCGATTGGGGAGGCGCCCAGCGTTGGCTGAAGTCTTCAGCCCCAGCTGCGCAGATCCGCGCACAGCTGGCCGAGGTCGGCGGCCATGTCACCGGCTATGCCGCCGGCACAGACAGCACGGCGCCGCTGACAGAGGCGTTGCTGCGTTATCACCGCGCGCTCAAGCAGCAACTCGATCCCCAGGGCATTTTCAACCCTGGCCGCCTGTACCCAGACCTGTGAGGCCACGCCATGCAAACCACTCTGAGTGAATCGAGCAAGCGCCTGGCCCGCGCTGAAGAGGCCGAGAGCATCCTGCGCTCATGCGTACATTGCGGCTTCTGCACGGCCACCTGCCCCACCTATCAATTGCTCGGCGACGAATTGGATGGGCCACGCGGACGGATCTACCTGATCAAGCAAGTGCTCGAAGGTGAACCGGTCAGCGCCAGCACCCAGCTGCACCTGGACCGCTGCCTGACCTGCCGCAACTGCGAAACCACCTGCCCGTCGGGGGTCAAGTATCACGACCTGCTGGACATCGGCCGCGCAGTGGTCGAGCAGCAGGTGCCGCGGCCCTTGTCCCAGCGCCTGCTGCGCGAAGGACTGCGCGCAGTGGTGCCGCGCCCGGCCCTGTTCAAAGCCCTGGCCCGCACCGGTCAGGCCCTGCGGCCGGTGCTGCCGGCCAGCCTCAAGGCCAAGCTGCCGGCGCAGGTAGTCGCTCCCGGCGAGCGCCCGCAGGCGCGCCATGCACGTCGCGTACTGCTGCTCGAAGGTTGCGTGCAGCCGGCGCTTTCGCCCAATACCAACGCGGCTGCCGCGCGCTTGCTCGACCGCCTGGGGATCAGCGTGGAACCTGCCCGCCAGACCGGCTGCTGCGGCGCGGTCGACTACCACCTCAACGCCCAGGCGCAAGGCCTGCAGCGCGCCCGGCGCAATATCGACGCCTGGTGGCCGGCGGTCGAGGCCGGCGCCGAGGCCATTGTGCAAACCGCCAGTGGCTGCGGTGCGTTCGTGCGTGAATACGGCCATCTGTTGGAGCACGATCCACACTACGCCGCCAAGGCAGCACGAGTCAGCGCCCTGGCCCGCGACCTGGTCGAGGTGCTGCGCGACGAGCCCATCGAGCGCCTTGGCGTGTGCGCCGAACAGCGGCTGGCCTTCCACTGCCCGTGCACCCTGCAACATGCGCTCAAGCTTGGCGGTGAAGTGGAGCGGCTGTTGCGCCGACTTGGCTTCACCCTCACCGCAGTGCCCGACGGCCACTTGTGCTGCGGCTCGGCCGGAACCTACTCGCTGACCCAGCCGCAGCTGTCGCGGCAGTTGCGCGACAACCGCCTCAATGCCCTTGAGAGTGGCAAACCGCAACTCATCGCCACCGCCAATATCGGCTGCCAGACCCACCTCGATGGCGCTGGGAGGACACCGGTACGGCACTGGATCGAAATCGTCGAAGCAGCCCTCAATCAGGAGATTTGACCATGCACAGCAAATCGGTACTGGGCCAGGCGGAGGTCGCCCGGCTGCTCGCCGCGGCCCGCCAGGACGCGCAGACTCATCAGTGGCAGGTGACCATCGCGGTGGTCGATGATGGCGGTCATCCATTGGCCCTGGAACGTATGGATGGCTGCGCACCGGCCAGCGCCTACATCGCCGTGGAAAAGGCCCGCAGCGCGGCGCTTGGCCGACGCGAAACACGCGATTACGAGCAGATGGTCAATGGCGGGCGCACGGCGTTCGTCACCGCGCCTATGTTGACCAGCCTGGAAGGCGGCGTGCCGCTGCGGGTCGATGGCCAGGTAGTGGGCGCGATTGGCGTTTCCGGGGTCAAGCCCGAGCAGGATGCCCAAGTGGCCAAAGCCGGTGCGGCGGCGTTGTGACCCTATGGCCGCCACCCCGCAGTACCGGCCCATCGCTGGCTGGGATCGGCGTAATCAATCCCGCTCGTCGATCACCAGCGGCTCGCCGATGGTGTAGAAATGCCCGCCTGCAACGTAGTGCAAGCTGCGCAGGCTGGCGTCGGCATGCTCGTAACGCCAGTGGCCATCCTTGAACACGCGATCGTCTGCCCAGGCCGCGACCACCTCAGCGATGAACAAGTCATAGGTGTTCTGGTTGTGCGGCTCGTCGATCACCCGGCACATCAGCCAGGCTGAACAATCATTGACCAAAGGCGCTGGATAGCCGTCGATACGCGTCAACTGCACACCAATGCGCGCCAGCTTGGCGGGGTCGTCGAGCTGGCTGCGGGTACCAACCTGATGGGTCAGGCGCGCTTGCGCGGCGGTGGGTAGCTGCAGCACGAACCAGCCACTGCCCTCCACCAATTGCCGAGTGCGGGTGCTTTTATCGAGCACCACGGTGACCTTGGGCGGGGCGAAGTCCAGCGCGCAGGCCCAGGCGGCGGCCATGACATTCTCAACCCCCGCGTGCCCTGCCGACACCAGTACGGTCGGACCATGATTGAGCAAGCGATAGGCTTTGTTCAGGTCGACAGGCTGAAAATGGCTGTTCATTGAGACTCCTAGGGACTGCACGGTAGACGTAACAGCAATTGTGCCGAACGGCTCACATCCCTGCCAGCCAGTCTGGCCTCAGGGACGGCTCAGGTTGCGAAGGCCACGAACAAGGAAAAGTCCTACCCGAAACACGGAAATGCCTTACTTGTGGGTAGGGCCACTCAGAAACATGATCCCACAGTCACGCTTCAGTCGAGATAAGGCGCACACTTTCCAGGAGGTCTCCCCGTGCTCTCACAACGTCGCTGCACCACTGAGCTTCGCCACACCCTACGCCAACTGCTTGCTCACGATATAAGCAACCCGGAAGACGACCCGCACTTATCCGGCGTGCTGTTTTTCTGTGCCACCGACGAGCAGACACGGCAGTTGGTCGAGCGTATCGAACTGCTGGCCAGCGAGGCGTTTTTTGACCCCTCGGGCCGGGCCATTCGTGAACGGATGCGCGCCGCCGCAGTGGACGGTGTGCGGATCAAGCAAAAGCGCAAGGCGCCGCAAGACGAGACGGTGATCCGTATTGCCCTGCCAGAAAAGGGCTATATCACCGTCAGTACAGCGCGGTTTTGAAAGGCCAAACACACTGATTGTTGCCGTGAAGTCAAAGAACAAATGCGCCGCTGTGGCTATTTCACCGGCGCTCAGGGCAGCCATACTGAAGCTCTTCTCTCGTACCTCAGCAAGGAGTTCACCCTATGACTGTCCCTGCCCTCGGCCTCGGCACCTTTCGGCTCAAAGACCAGGTGGTCATCGATTCGGTGCGCACTGCTCTGGAGCTTGGCTACCGGGCCATCGATACTGCGCAGATCTACGGCAACGAAGCCGAGGTCGGCCAAGCCATCGCCGACAGCGGCGTGCCGCGCAGCGAGCTGTTCCTGACCAGTAAGATCTGGACCGAAAATCTGGGCGCCGACAAGCTGATCCCCAGCCTCAAGGAAAGCCTGAGCAAGCTGCGCACCGACTATCTGGACCTGACCCTGATTCACTGGCCATCGCCCAAAGGCCCAGTACCGGTCGCCGAATTCATGGGTGCCCTGGTAGAAGCGCAGAAACAAGGCCTGACCCGGCATATCGGCGTGTCCAACTTCACCATCGACTTGTTGCAGCAAGCCATCGGCACCGTCGGCGAAGGCGTGATCATTACCAATCAGATCGAGCTGCACCCCTATTTGCAGAATCGCAAGCTGGTGGGCTTCATGCAGCAGCACGGCATTGGCGTGACCTCGTACATGACCCTGGGCTACGGCAAGGTGCTGCACGATCCTGTGATCCAGGCTATCGCCCAGCAACACGGCGCCACTGCCGCGCAAGTAGCCCTGGCCTGGGCCATGCAGTTGGGTTACGCGGTCATCCCCTCCTCCACCAAGCGGGAAAACCTGGCCGGCAATTTCAAAGCTGGCGCATTGCGCTTGAGCGATGCAGACATGGCGCAAATCGCCGCACTGGAGCGGGCTGAACGCCTGGTCAGCCCAGAAAGCCTGGCGCCTGCCTGGGACTGAAAGCCCTGGGGCCGCCATGCGGCCCCAACACACGCTGACCTAGCTGACGACCAGGGAATTCAGACGCTCTGGCCTTGCTGAGAATTACTCCTGAGCGCCGTGACTGTTCTAGGCATCCCAGGTATTGGGCAGAACTTACAATGAGTACCGATGGCGTGATTAAACTCCACACCGCTCTAGTGCAGCCAGGAGCTCTCGATTGCTTCCCCCGATCAGGCTCGTCGCCTGGGCGGCACGCTTCAACAGCATTAGCCGGGCTGCTTGTAGCTGATCCTTGTTGAATCGCTCGGATGGGCCAGACAACGTCAAAGCCCCTTTAAACTCATGGTCGACACCAAATACAGGGGCAGAGATCGACGATGTTTCCGGATCACGCTCCCCAAATGAGGTTGCCCAGAACTGCTCCCGCACCTCAGCCAAAGCGCGATCCGCTGGCGGGCCAAATGCCCTGAGGATCTTCCCGGAAGCCCCGGCATGCAGCGGAAATCGATCACCCTCATGGATGCTAAAGCGTACTGCGCGTTTAGGTTCAACACGGAACAGCACCACCCGTATATCGTTCTCGATCACGTAGAAGGACGAGGTCTCGCCGCTCTCCTCAGTGAGCGCTTCAAGCACCGGGTAAATCGTGTCTCGCAGCCGGAAGGAAGATTGGTAAATCTGAGCCAGGCGCAAGGGCTCATGACCCACAGCATACTGTCCATCAGCCAGTCGCCTGATGAATCCAGCCCTCTCCAGAGAACTCATGAGCCTAAGGATGGTGCTTTTATACAACCCCGTGCGACGAGCGATTTCAGCTAACGGGAGAGTGCTTCGATCAGGCTCGAAAGCCCCGAGAATCGCAAAAGCTCTATCAACCGCCGCCACCCCACCGTCAGCATTGTTCTTGGAAGCATCGGCTACCACTGGCTCATCTTTTGGCGACATAGGCTTATTCTCGGCGCAATCATGAAAAAGCGGCCCCTCAAAGGGGCCGTTCAGATGGCTGATACCTTACCTGTGAGTACGGTTGGCAGCTAGTCCATTCTCCAGAACACCGTTCTACTGGAAGAACTTGCGCATCAGGCATCGCGCATGAACAGGCGCAGGGACAACGCCATCAATGCAGCAAAGAACAGGATGCATCCCATGACCATTAGGCCCGCCGTGAAAGACTGGGTGTAGTCCTTCAGGAAGCCCATTAGGTAGGGCCCGACAAATCCGCCGAAGGCACCGATAGAGTTGATCAGAGCAATACCCCCAGCAGCAGCTTGGCCACTCAGGAACTTCGCCGGCAACGTGTAGAAGATCGTTTTCGCCGAGATTGTTCCCACCAAGGCCAGGGTGATGCCTGCCAGCGCTGGGATCAGGGCGTTCATGTTCAGCGCAAAGATCAAGGCAAGACCGGCCAGTACCAGCGCAATGATCAGGTTCAAGATCCCGCGGCCGCTCCGGTCGACATGCTTGGCCCAGAACAATAGGCCGATGGTTGAGAAGAAGTACGGTACTGCAGCGACCCATCCGATCAAGCTTATTTCTACACCCTGCGCCTTCAGCATCTGCGGCAGCCAGATACCGATACCGTAGGTGCCGATGGTGAAGCTGAAGGTGATGGAGCTCAGGATCCACACTCGCGGATCCTTGAGTGCTGCAGCGAAGCCGTGGCTTTTTTGGGTATTGGCCTTTTCCTTCTCCAGCATACCGGTGAGAGCATCCTTCTCTTCCTGGGACAACCACTTGGCCTCACTAGGCCGGTTTGCAAGCACCTTCAAAGTGATGAACCCCAGCACACAAGCTGGCAAACCCTCAATGATGAACATCCATTGCCAACCCGCGAGCCCCCAAGCACCGTGCATTTGCAGCAGGTAGATAGAAAGTGGGCCCCCCACAAGGAAAGAGATCGGCGTTGCAACCGTGAACCAAGCCAGTACCCGAGTACGGTATTGGGCTGGGAACCAGAGGGTGAGGAAGAAGATTACGCCAGGGAAGAAGCCGGCCTCGGCAACCCCCAAAAGGAAGCGAACAACATAGAAACTATAGGGGCCGATAACGAATGCCGTGGCTGCTGCGGCAAGCCCCCAGGTGATCATGATTCGGGCCATCCAGAGACGTGCGCCGAACCGGTACATAGCCAGGTTACTGGGTACTTCGCAGAGGCAATAGCCCACAAACATGATCCCTGCACCTAGGCCAAACTGAGCGGCAGTAAGCCCAAGCTGGTCGGTCATCTGCAGGGCTGCGTAACCAACACTGGTGCGATCCAGGTAGTTGAAGAAATAGGCCAGTGCCAGCAATGGAATCAGGCGCCAAGCGGCCTTCTTCATTGCTCTTTGCTGCAACGCAGATGTGGCTTCAGGCAGCGGCATGGACAAATGGGTATCCGGGGTCGTGACATTAGCCATGACTGTATCCTCGGTTTTGTTGTTATGAATACCGTGGCTGGATGGGCCATCGGTGAGCGCAGACCGGTGGTACGTCCCGTACCTTCAGTGCTGCTGATTTCGCCCGAGAATCATTTCGAGCACGACGTAAAAGTCATCTGGAGCGGGTCTTCAAAGCAGACCCGCACCGAATCCGATCAAGCGGTTTTGATCGCGCCGGTAGACTCGAGCTGAATGATCTGGTCGTCGTCGTAACCCAGCTGTGCAAGCAGCTCCCTCGAATGGCTGCCTAGCTTCGGGACATTGAGACGAGTCCCGAAACGCTGGCCGTTCATCTCCAAAGGCAGCATCGGCACCTTCACCTGCTCGCCATCTGGCAACGTCAGCTCTGCCAAACCGCCAGACTGCTTGAGGTGCTCATCCTCAAACATGTCTTCCGGTCGTTGGATGGGGGAAAACGGCAAGCCGGCTTTCTCACAGAGCGCCATCACGGTCTGCTTATCCATGCCAGACAAGCGCTCCCGCACCAGAGGGATTATTCGATCCCGGGCTGAAACCCGCTGGTTGTTCCGGCGCAGGCCGGCGTCATTTCCAAGTTCAGGGAAGTCGAAGGTTTCGCAGAAAGAGACCCACTGACTGTCGCTGACGACGCCCATAAAGACCTGCTCACCTTCCTGGGCAGTCTCGAACACGTCATAGATGGCCCACGCCGAAATTCGGCTCGGCATTGGTGCCGCCGCTTTACCAGTCACGACTTTCTGCATCATGTGCTGAGCGACAAGGAATGCCGAGTTTTCGAACAGACCGGTCTGTACGAACTGACCACGGCCAGTCTCTTTGCGCTGCAGCAGGGCAGCAAGAATAGAGACAGTGCTGAACATACCGCCCATCACGTCGTTGACAGAGGCTCCGGCGCGCAATGGGCGCCCGACAGGCCCCGTCATGTAAGCCAAGCCCGTCATCATCTGTACGACCTCATCGAGCGCCGTGCGCTTCTCGTAGGGGCCTGGCAGGAAGCCCTTCATCGAGCTGTAAATGATGTCCGGCTTGATGGCCTTGACCTGCTCATAGCCCAGGCCCAATTTCTCCATGGCGCCAGGGCGGAAGTTCTCTGTAACGACATCTGCCGTGGCGAGCAGTTTCTTCACCGCAGCCATGCCTTCTTCGGACTTGATGTCTACCGCAAAACTTTTTTTGTTGCGGTTGTAGGTCATCCAGTAGCCGGCGCCAGAACCCATCAGACGGCGAGTGTTGTCACCCTCTGGAACGGGTTCTACCTTGATGACCTCGGCACCGAGATCGGCAAGCAGCAACCCGCAGGTTGGGCCCATCACCATGTGAACAAACTCGACTACGCGAATACCTGCCAGGGGCAGAGACTGCATTTCTTGCTGGCTCATACGGCCTCCTTCGCATAGATGAAATTCTTGCCGACACCGGCATCTGGAATGAAGCCGTACACGGGTTCGCCTGGTAGCCCACGGCGAAGCACTTCACGCGCCGCAACCAAGCGATCAATGTCCACACCGGTTTTCAGGCCCATGGACTCCAGGAGATACACCAGGTCTTCAGTGACGATGTTGCCCGAGGCCCCCGGCGCGTACGGACAGCCACCCAAGCCGCCTTGGGAGCCATCGAAGGTCTTCACGCCTGCCTCCAGAGCGGCGACGACGTTGGCCAGCCCTTGGCCGCGAGTGTTGTGGAAGTGGGCGCTGCCTGCGAGCGCGCCGAGCTCTTGGAACAGGCGAGTGAACAGTCGACGCACTTGAACCGGGTTGGCGTAGCCGACCGTGTCTGAAAGGCCGACCTCGTCTACTCCCAGTTCCGCCATCTTCAAGGCAATCGCCATGGTCTCGTCGTCAGTTACAACACCTTTAAGTGTGCATCCGAAGGCTGTCGAAACGCCGGCTTCGATCAGGACATTCGGGAAGCGCTCATTACGCAAGGCAACCACCGCCTGAACCTCATCAAAGACTTGAGCGTGTGTCTTGCGGATGTTTGACAGCGAGTGCTGCTCGCTCACGGAAATGGGCAGCGTGATCTTGTGCACACCCGCCTTGAAAGCGTCTTCGGCACCCTTGAGGTTCGGCACCAGCGCAGTGACGAAAAGACCTGGCAGAGTCAGGGCGTGGGCTACTACCTGGGCAGTATCTGCCATCTGCGGCAGCAGCTTTGGCGATACAAACGACCCGACTTCGATTTCTCTCAAACCGGCGCCCGCCAGAGCCGAAATCCACTCCAGCTTCAACTCGGTGGGCATGCTGGCCTTGACGCTCTGTAAGCCATCTCTGGGCCCGACTTCGCTGACGAGGATGTCGATATCTGTCGCTTCTTTCACGGAGGTTCTCCTGTAGCTGGGGAGAGCCTGCCCGAACATTCATCCAGTGCAGCAACGAGGCGGAGCGCTGTTTTTATGATTGTTCTGTCAGGCAGAATTGCGTTCTGTTTCAGTATCTCCCCACATTTCCGCATCTGTCAATGAGGCTGACGATGAACGGAGGTGGTTGCCTTTTCGGCTGGCTTTCGAAAGAGAGGGAGCGCTTCCAGCGAGACTTGACAGCAAAGAAAATAGCTTGGAAAGTGTTCTACCAAGAGCAATATTGTTCTATCTAACAGAACGATTTCTCGAAACAACAAGATATCCCAGGCAACGTACACTGATGAGATTGGCCCAACCCTGCCGTTTGAGCCTCAGCGTCTGGCGCCTGTTTTTACATGGAGATTTGCCATGAGCCTGTATGCCCCTCCCGAGGAACGCCCAACCGAAGTCTTCAGCAGACTGCCGAAAGAGTTTTGGCGTGATGGGGATTCCGACTGGGTGAGAGCCAATAAAGCAGGCCAGCAAGTCGCGAGTTTCCTGGAAGGGCCCTCCTTCGACCAGGCCGGCAATCTCTATGTCACTGACATCCCATATGGCCGCGTCTTCCGGGTTTCCCCACAGGGTGACTGGGAGCTGGTTATTGAATACGACGGCTGGCCCAATGGTTTAAAAATCCATCGTGACGGTCGGATTTTCATTGCCGACTACAAGAACGGTATCCTCGTTCTCGACCCGATCAGCAAACGCATCGAGCCATTCCTGACGCATCGCCGGAGTGAAAGCTTCAAGGGTGTAAATGATCTGTTTTTTGATCGCCAAGGGCACCTCTTCTTCACCGACCAAGGTCAGACAGGCATGCACGATCCATCGGGTCGAGTTTTCCGCTACGACCTGGAGCAACAACGCCTGGATTGCTTGGTGGATAACGGCCCTAGCCCTAATGGCCTGGTGCTGGATCTTGAAGAAAAAGCGCTGCTGGTAGCGATGACTCGCGCAAACGCAGTCTGGCGACTCCCTCTACAGCCCGATGGCACTACTTCCAAAGTGGGTGTCTTCACCGCCATGGCCGGGGGCGTGAGTGGCGCTGACGGTATGGCCTTGGATGAGTCAGGAAACCTGTATGTCTGCGATGCAGGCAATGGATGCGTGTGGGCATTCGACTCCCACGCCGTGCCGCTCTATCGATTCAAGTCATGCACTGAAGGTCGCACTCTTACCAACCTCGCCTTTGGTGGCGAAGGTAATCGCGGCCTATTCATTACTGACTCATCGACAGGTCACATATTGAGGGCTGACCCCGGCCACGCAGGGAAGCGAATGTTCTCGCACGCGCCAGCCTAACTACTTCGTACTGCAGCCCTGTGCACATGGCGCACGGACTTTGCTCGCACCTCAAAAGAGCCTGGCGAGCCATAGAACTCATACAAAACAGATAATAAGAGGGCAAACATGCTCACGCTCTTGAGCTACACAATGATCGTCTGCTTCATGTACCTCGTCATGAGCAAACGGCTGTCTCCACTGGTGGCGCTCATCCTGGTGCCAGTTGCATTCGCCAGCCTAGGCGGGTTTGCAACACAGCTTGGCCCGATGATGTTCGATGGCGTGAAGATGCTGGCCCCGACCGGGATCATGCTGACCTTCGCGATCCTCTACTTCTGCATGATGACCGATGCAGGCTTGTTCAACCCGCTGATCAAGCTGATCCTCAAATGCGTGAAAGGCGATCCGCTGAAGATTGTCATCGGCACCGCTGTGCTCGGAATTTGCGTGGGCCTGGACGGCGACGGCGCCACGACCTACATCATCACCACCGCAGCACTCCTTCCGCTATACCGACGTACAGGGATGAGCCTGCAGGTTCTGGCCACCGTTCTGTTGCTGACCAACGGAGTGATGAACATCCTCCCTTGGGCGGGGCCCTTCTCGCGTGCGGCAAGCGCCATGCACGTAGACATCACTGAACTGTTCATCGAGATGCTGCCACTGATGATCGCGGGTGTGGGCTGGGTGATTTTCGCGGCGTTCTATCTGGGTAGTCGGGAGCGCCGTCGTCTGGGTGTCGTGCAACTCGATCACGATGAGGTCATGAGCCACTTTACCGAGTTCAAATTGACCGACTGGCGCTTCCTCTTCAACGCTGTACTCACCATCACGCTGATCACCATGATGATGCTCAGCCTCATGCCCCTGCCGATCCTCTTTATGCTCGCCTTCGGCCTGGGCGTATTGGTGAATTTCCCAAGCGTCAAAGACCAAAAAGAAGTCGTCGGTAAATACGCCGACAACGTCATGGCGGTCACCCTGCTGATCTTCGCCGCCGGCATCTTCGTCGGGATCATGTCCGGCACAGGAATGATCAAAGCGATCTCGGAAAGCCTGATCCATGTGATCCCTGAATCCGCTGGTCATTTCATGTCGGTCATCACTGCGTTCCTCAGCATGCCTTTCACCTACGTGCTGACCAACGATGCGTTCTACTTCGGGATCCTTCCCATCCTGGCCGAAACCGCGAGCCACTACGGCATTGGTGCAAAAGAGATGGCCATCGCCGGCTTGATCGGGCAGCCAGTCCATCTGCTCAGCCCGCTGGTTGCCTCAACCTACCTTCTCTGTGGGCTGCTCGATCTGGACTACGGCGACAACCAGCGAGCATCCATCGGATGGAGCATCGGTACGTGCCTGGTAATGTTCGTCGCGGCTATCGCGACTGGCACCATCGACGTTTTCAACTGAGGGTCTTGCTCAACCGCGCAAGACGCAGGTGGGCAAGCACACCTGCGCTTGAAGTCGGCTTCGTTAATGGAGCCCGCTATTGCTGCAACTGACGCCAAAATGCCTCGGCAAATGGATTAATGGATGCAAGTGGGCGTGTGAGGTTGATATCGAGAGGTATGTCCCAGCTGGCATTCAGCGCCCTTACCAATCGACCATCTACCACCTCCTGTTCCGTCAGGCTTCTTGGAAGCCAGGCCACCCCCTTACCCTCAAGAGCCATCGACATCAGAACTGCGGCGAGATGGCTGCTGAACGCCGGTTGCAACTTCAGGTTGGCGTGCTTGCCGCGCAAGCGATGGTTAACGATACGCCCCAGTCCCGACTCGTCGGTGTAGGCAAGATAAGGGATAGCCGAGTGCGAAGGATCGATGCTGGCTGCCGGGCTTGCTAGAGGAATCAGGATGTCATCGTCGACTTTCTTACTGACGTATTGATCGGGCGGCAACAGCGCCGGCACCTCGGGGTGGCCATGGCAAAGCAGGAATTGCACCTGGCCGTGCATGAGCATCTGCTCACAGCTGGCCATGCTGTCGGAATGTAGCCGCACGGCCTCGATGGGCGCCTCCCGACCAGCACATCTGATCCACCTTGGGAAGAACGTGAATGACAGGGAGTGAGTAGCCGCAAACTGCAGCACCTTGGCTACCTTGCCGGCTACCTCCTGGGCTTCGGAGCGGATTCGATAGAGTCTGCCCACCTCATCGAGCACACCAGGCAAGATTAGCTTGCCTGCCTCTGTCAGCGTCGCGCCTTGAGGCGTGCGGATGAACAACTCCACCCCCATCCAGCTTTCCAGCGAACGGATTCTGCGGCTGAACGCCGGTTGGGTGATATGACGTGCGTCAGCCGCGCGAACGAAGCTTCCGTTCTCAGCCAACGCAATGAAGTCCTCTAGCCAGACGAGTTCCATGGGCAATGCCGTTTCAGCATGGGGTGCTGGATTAATAGCATTGGGCGCACGCTTTCGCCAAGCATACCGTGAAGCCTCCAACAACAAAGAGGAGCGCATCATGCGTATCGTCGACATCCGCGAAAAGACCGTATCCATCGCCTCGCCCATCGCCAACGCCTACATTGATTTCTCCAAAATGACCTGCTCAGTTGTTGCCGTGGTCACCGACGTGATCCGCGACGGCAAGCCTGTAATCGGCTACGGCTTCAACTCAAACGGTCGCTACGGTCAAGGCGCATTGATGCGTGATCGCTTCCTGGCTCGCATCACCGAAGCCGATCCAGGGTCGCTGATCGACAAGGAATACGACAACCTTGACCCGTTCGCCATCTGGAAAACCCTGATGACCAACGAGAAGCCTGGTGGGCACGGCGAGCGCTCGGTGGCCGTTGGTACCATCGATATGGCGGTCTGGGATGCCGTGGCCAAGATCGAAGGCAAGCCACTGTATCGCCTGCTGGCCGACCGCTATCGTGGTGGCAAGGCTGACGACAAGGTCTGGGTTTACGCAGCAGGCGGTTACTACTACCCAGGCAAGGACGACACCAAGCTGCAGGACGAGATGCGCGGCTATCTGGATCGCGGCTATGACGTTGTCAAAATGAAGATCGGCGCAGCGCCGCTGGCAGACGACATCCGCCGCATCGAAGCGGTGATCAAAGTGGTCGGTGATGGTCGCCGCCTGGCTGTCGATGCCAATGGCCGCTTCGACCAAAAAACCGCCATCGCGTACGCCGAAGCCCTCAAGCCGTACAACCTGTTCTGGTACGAAGAAGCAGGTGACCCGCTCGACTATGCCCTGCAGGCAGAGCTGGCGAATCACTACGAACTGCCAATGGCGACCGGCGAAAACCTGTTCTCGCACCAGGACGCCCGGAACCTGCTCCGCCATGCAGGCATGCGATCTGATCGTGACTACGTGCAGTTCGACTGCGCCCTTTCCTACGGCTTGGTCGAGTACATGCGCACCTTGAAGGTCATGGAAGAGCTGGGCTGGTCTTCCCGTCGAGTCGTCCCCCATGGCGGCCACCAGATGTCACTGAACATCGCAGCAGGCCTGCACCTGGGCGGTAACGAGTCCTACCCCGATGTGTTCCAGCCCTTCGGCGGATTCGCGGATGGCATCCGCGTGGAAAACGGCTATGTCGGGCTGCCGGACATTCCAGGCGTTGGCTTCGAAGCCAAGTCTGCGCTGTATGCGGTCATGCGGGAACTGGGAGAAGGCTGATCCTCAAATGTTGCTGCCTTGACCACGAGGCAGCACTACCAAAGCGTCAGGATGACGCTCAGCACACAGCCGATCACAACAATAAAATGAGGTGCGCTCGTGGAAACGACCAAGTCCCGCTGGTACAGCCAGCTCTATATCCAGGTATTGATTGGCATCGTCATCGGCGGGCTGATTGGGTACTTGGAGCCTGCCATAGGTGCAACGCTGCAACCCTTTGCAGATGGTTTTATCAAGCTCATCAAGATGCTGCTCGCTCCGATCATTTTCGGGACGGTAGTGGTGGGTATCGCCAAAATGGGCGACATCAAAGAGGTGGGTCGCATCGGCGTGAAAGCGCTGATCTATTTTGAAATTCTCTCAACGCTGGCTCTGATTATCGGCCTGGTAGTCGTCAACGTCGTCAAGCCGGGCGTAGGGATGAACATCAACACCAATACCTTGGACGCAAGCGCTATCGGCAAGTACAGCCAAGCCGCCCAGGAACAGGGCGGAACTGTCGACTTTCTCCTCAACATCATCCCTCACACCTTCATGGATGCCTTCGCGAAAGGCTCGATGCTGCAGGTGATTCTACTGTCGGTGCTGATGGGCGTTGCCTTGGTGCAAATGGGCCCAACCAGCAAACCGCTAATCAACATCATCGACCTGTTCCTGCATGGCCTGTTCAAGATTGTCGCAATGGTCATGCGTCTGGCCCCAATTGGAGCGGGTGCCGGGATGGCTTTCACCATCGGTAAGTATGGAGTTGGCACGCTTCTGTCACTGGGCCAATTGCTGATCGCCCTGTACGTGACCACCCTGATCTTCATTGTGGTGATTTTGGGGGCAGTAGCTCGCTGGTCTGGCCTTCCGCTGACGCAGTTCCTGCGCTACTTCAAGGATGAAATCCTGGTCACATTGGGTACCTGCTCAACCGAAGCCGTGCTACCGCGAATGATGGCAAAGCTTGAAAAGCTCGGCTGCAAGAAATCCGTGGTGGGAATGGTGCTACCCACCGGATACACCTTCAACGCCGACGGCACCTGCATCTACCTGACCATGGCTGCGATCTTCGTGGCCCAGGCGACCAACACACCGTTATCGATCATGGATCAGCTGGTCTTGCTGGGTGTTCTCCTACTCACTTCGAAGGGTTCTGCAGGTGTCGCAGGTGCGGGCTTCATCACACTTGCCGCGACCCTCACCACCATTCATTCAATTCCTCTCGTTGGTCTTGTACTGCTGCTGGGCATCGACAGGTTCCTCAATGAAGCCAGAGCAGTAACCAATCTCATCGGAAATGGCATTGGCACCATCGCAATAGCGAAGTGGGATAACTCGTTTGACGTAGAGACCGCTAAGCGGGAAATCGCTGCCCTCAATAACGAAAAGGCAGCCGGTAAAGAAGAAGTTTACGCGCCACAAAAATGATGCAGAACGCCGACGGTCTCTTCAAGCCGCAGGCGTCGGCGTTTTATGCAGAGTTGGCCGAGACCTTTGTCAGAGCGGGTGCGGGTTTCAACTGAAGAAGGTCCGTAGTCTTCGAGCGGCCCACAATGCCTGCAATGCGGGACGCCAAAAAAGTCGAAAGCCTGCTCTACATGGCTAGCGTCGCTGGCCTGCGATTTGTGATAACACTCAGCGTGGCTGCGATGAGCAAGAATACGCCACTGGCAAGAAAGGTAGCCGGGTAGCCGATCCCGTCGTACAACAAACCGCCTACTGTTGCGCCTGCAGTGATAGCCAATTGAATCACCGCCACCATCAGCCCGCCACCGGCTTCTGCATTGTGCGGCAGCGCCTTGGCCAACCAGGTAAACCACCCCACTGGCGCACACGTTGCGATCAGTCCCCATATGCCGAGTAAAACCGCAACTGGAACTATCCAGCCACCCACAGCGATAGCGGCGAATGCGATGGCTGTCATGATCAACGGTATTCCCACCAGAACGCGATTCAGGTTACGGCTAACAAGAGGGCCGACCAACATAGTGCCCAGCAAACCTGCGGCACCGATAATCAACAGTAGAAGCGAGAGGGTGGGCACATCGACACGCGTGACCGTTTCCAGGAAAGGTCGTAGATAAGTGAACAGTGTGAATTGTCCCATGAACAGGAAGGCTACTGCAGCCATGCCGAGGGCGACCTCGCTATCTACCAGCAAACGCAGGGATCCGAGGGCCGATACTTGGGTCCGTTCGCTCGGCATGGCTGGCAGCGTGAAGGCTTGCCAGATCAACGCCAAGGCGGCCAAAGGCACAACGCAAACGAATGCTCCTCTCCAACCAATCATGCCACCCAGATAACTTCCAGCGGGCGCCGCAATTGCCGTAGCCAACGCGGTACCGCCCTGCATAACGGCAATGGCCTTGGGCACAAGCGCCTCAGGTGCGATGCGCATCATCACTGCAGTGGACATCGACCAGTAGCCGCCAATGGCAATGCCCAGCACGGCGCGCCCTACCATCAACGTCAGGTAGTTTGGGGCAAACGCCACCATCCCCCCGGAAACCAGCATGAGCGAAGTTGTGACCAACAGCACAGGCTTGCGGTCGATCCCCTGGGTGACGGTGGCAAGCAGCAGACTGGTGATTACAGCGAACAAACCCGAGATGGAAATGGCCTGCCCAGCTTGGCCTTCGGTAAGTGACAACTCGGACGCAATCGGCGTGAGCAAGCTCACTGGCAGGAACTCAGAGGCCACCAGGGCGAAGGCACAGAGCGACATCGCAAGGACAGCGCCCCATATCTGACGGCTTGAATGTTGAAGGGATATTGCAGTGCTGCTCATGGCGGTTCTCGATGTACCCATTTCAAAAGACACGGATGCCCTAGCCCAGCGTGTAAGAGCGGGGCCCAGTGACAGCAGTAGTTACTTGAGGTTCTCGCCGAAGAAAGTGGTCAACGTGCTGAAGGGGATCAATTCAACGCGGTCGTAGAGATCGACATGGCCTGCGCCTGGTACGATTACCAGTTCTTTAGGCTCACCGGCCAGGCGATAGGCCTCCTCGCTGAACTCACGGGAATGAGCGTTCTGCCCTGCAATGAACAGCATCGGACGTGGCGAGATCGTCTCGATGTCATTGAACGGATAGAAGTTCATGAACCTGACATTGCTGGTCAGCGTGGGATGCGTCGTCAGAAGCGGCGACAACCCTTTGGGGGTGAATTCACCGCGTGGGGTGCGGTAGAAATCGTAAAACTCCCGCTCGATGTCATTGGACTGCTCAGTCAGCTGATCAACCGTGCCGCTGGTGTATTGGGTGTCCCCACCGGCAAATTCGACATCACGCTGGGCAGCCGCTTCGGCAATAACCTGCTTGCGCTGCTCGACAGTAACACCCTGCTTGAGTCCATTGCGATTGGCGGCGCCCATGTCGTACATGCTGACCGTCGCAATGGCTTTCATGCGTGGGTCGATCTTCGCGGCACTGATGGCGAAGCTACCGCTGCCGCAGATGCCCAACACGCCAATACGGTCACGATCCACGAAGCCCTGGGCGCTGAGATAGTCGACTGCCGCACTGAAGTCTTCGGCGTAGATGTCCGGTGATACCAGGTTACGTGGACGCCCGTCGCTTTCGCCCCAAAACGACAGGTCGATGGCAAGGGTAACGAAGCCTTGTTCAGCCAGTTTCTGTGCGTAAAGATTCGAGCTCTGCTCCTTCACCGCCCCCATTGGGTGCCCGACGATGATGGCAGGATGCTTGGCATTGACGCTCTGTTTTCTCGGAAGGTACAGGTTGCCGACCGTGGTCATCTGGAACTGGTTTTTGAAGGAAACCCGTTCGAGTGAAACCTGCTCACTCTTGTAGAAATTGTTGGCCCCATAGGACATATCGGCGGCTCCCGCAGTGAATGGAATGACCATCAAGGCAAACGCAACGAATAAAGACCTCATGCACATCTTCCTGTCTGCTCAAAATGGAAGTGCAACGAGTGGCCTTCATTGCTAAAAACACTGACCATCTCGCCTAGCCCTAATCTTCTGCGCGTGAAGCGGCGCATCAGTAGAGCAAACGGTCAGTTTTCTTGCCTAAATGTCCAGACCGTACGCTTCGGACATGGACAGTTGAAGTGACGCGCAAGTAGTGTTTTGCCATACGATGATCGGAATCCTCACCATGGCCGCCACCGCACCGCTACCCGTAAGCACGAACCCACTGGCCACCCTGTGCAGGGTGATCGGCGCCCACGCGCCCACTGCTGGTGATTTCGCGACAGGCATTGCCGACCTCAGCGTGTATAGACGTAACGCCCCAGCCCCTCCAATCACCTGCATCGTCGAGCCGAGCGTGGTGCTGGTCGCGCAGGGCGCCAAGGAAATGGTCATTGGCGGTGCTGTATTCCCCTACGATACGACTCGCTTTCTGGTCACCTCGCTGAACATTCCCGCCAATTCAGCCGTCACGATGGCCAGCGATGCAGCACCGTGTCTTGGCTTGGTATTCAAGCTCGACCTGCGCACGCTGGCGGAGCTGATTGCGCAAGATGGTCATCTTCCTGTAAATGGTCAGCCTTTCCATACCAGCGCTGGCGTGGGAGAACTGAGCCCGAAATTGCTGGAGAGCTTCGCCCGTCTGATTCAGCTGCTAGAGGAGCCGGCTGCGATACCGGTACTTTGGCCTCTGGTACAACGAGAGATCCACTATCGGTTGCTGTTGAGTGACCAGGCCCCTCTGCTGCGCCATATCGCCTCCGTAGGCAGCAAGGGCCATCGAATTGCCAAGGCCATCGACTGGATGAAGCTGAACTACGCCGCGCCGCTGCGAGTGGACGAACTGGCCTCCCGGGTTCAGATGGGGCTCTCCACCTTCCATCAGCATTTCCGTCAGCTCACCGCCATGAGCCCGCTGCAGTACCAAAAATGGCTGAGGTTGAACGAGGCAAAAAGGTTGATGCTCAACGAGCATCTGGATGCCGCTACCGCTGCCTTCAAGGTCGGCTATGAAAGCCCGTCACAGTTCAGCCGCGAGTACGTGCGTCAATTCGGTACACCGCCAAAGCGCGACATCGCAGAACTGCGTTCAAGTGCAGAGAGAGCTGCTGCCGTCACTCCTGGCCTACCTTGAGCCTCAGCGCTCGAGAAGCCGGTCAACCCGGGGTGGGGCAGCAGAAAGCAGGTCAGGGAATACGCTCGAATGGCCTTTTACCCACCCCAACGCATATTACTAGGACGCAATCGCTGAGCGTCGGACTCAATCGAAACTAGACCTCAATTTTGTCTATCGAGAAAACCGTCTGGAAGTTGTCCGGGCGCAGCATTTATCACTTCATCATTATCAGCGCCGCGTTGTTCCATAAATGTTATTTTGGCGAATTCGCTGATAATGACATAAGGGTACGCCGGGCCCTCGTCTCGAAATCGATTCATGTCCTCTATGAAGTCATTCTGGTAGCAGATTGTTTTCTCCGGGTGCTGCCCTTCTCCAGCAATCCATTGGGGGAAGAAAATTGTTCCGTGAAGTCGGCGTTGCGCAACGTCGAACAAAAGGCTCACACAGGTCCCGGTCGGCTCATGCCAATCAACTTTGAAAAGACCCGGGCCGACTTGCACCAAGGTCATCGTTTGATGCGTTACCCACCGTCCGCCGACTAGCCCCTGATGAATTCGGTAGTCACAAGTGTGCGCATTACGAGCGTACCATTCATATTTCCAGCCGTTGGCGTACGTATAGATGAAGTGGGTACCGATGAAAGATGACAAATCCTGAGCCGGCTCTATATCAGTGATATTTTGCATGGAAGCTCCTATTTCCATAGAACGGAACGGTGATCGCGATCTGACCGATTGCTTTGAGCGGTTATCAGACTGAATCATGAATTAGATAAGTTCATGATTGAACACAGCTTCTTGAACACGATGTTTCAGGCTAGCAGGGCGATGCGGCCCTCGCCAGTCGTCCCCTGCATATGAAAGCTGGGCGGCAAGGCTGATCTCTGAGACAGGCATTTCAAACAGAGGGATGTGAATGACCGCAATGGATCGAAAGGATTACCTGAAGACCACCTGCGGCACCCTGCTCACGTTTGCCCTCGCATGCGGTGCTTGGAGTGGTGCTCGTGAGTGTCATGGTCACAGCATTCGTGTGCTTCTTGACTACCGAACCAGGGCCAGGGCGGAATACGTCGTCGATGGTTTATTGAGCCACACCCCTACGAACCCCCTAGCCATCAAAAAGGGGAGCTTTCGCTCCCCTTTGCTCTTAGGTGATCACCTCACCTTCACGACCACCTTGCCTTTGGCTCTGCCTTGCGCGACGTAAGCCAGAGCATCACGCGTCGAGCCCAACGGGTAGGTGCGATCTACCACAGGCTTGATATCGCCGGCTTCAACCAGCTTGGCCAGTTCAGCCAGTTGCGCACCACTCTCCCTCATGAACAGAAACTTGTAGCTGACGCCCTTCTGCTCAGATTTTTTCCTGATCCCACGGCTGATCAAACGCACGACCTGCTTGAACAACCAGGAAAGGCGAAGCTGCTCAGCAAACTCAGGGGTAGGTGGGCCAGAGATGGAAATCAACTGACCACCTGGCTTGAGTACCTGGAGGGATTTTTCGAGAACGTCCCCCCCCAGTCCACTGAGCACGACATCGTAATCACTCAGCTGCGATTCGAACTGCTGGGTCTTGTAATCGATCACCACATCGGCACCCAGCGCCTTAACCCACGGCACATTGACGGTACTCGTGGTTGTTGCGACGAATGCTCCCAGGTGCTTGGCGACCTGGATGGCGATGCTACCGACGCCACCGGAGCCGGCATGGATCAAAACCTTTTGCCCTGGTTGAACGTTAGCCATTTCCGCCAAAGCCTGCCAGGCTGTGAGAGCCACCAATGGCAGTGAAGCCGCCTCCTCCATGCTCAGATTGGTAGGCTTGGGCGAGACTGCCGCTTCGTTGACGGCGACGAATTGCGCAAAGCCGCCCATACGCGCCTGATCTACACGTGCGTAGACCTCGTCGCCCACTCGGAAGCGGCTGACTTTCCCACCGATCCGTTTCACGGTGCCAGCGACATCGTTACCCAAGATCAGGGGCATCTTGAAAGGCAGAATCAACTTGAACTCGCCCTTCCGAATTTTGATATCAAGAACGTTCACGCTTGCAGCGTGGGTCTCAACCAGAACATCGAAATCACCCACCTTTGGCTCTGGAACTTCAGTGATATCACCAACGACGTCTTTGCCGTAGCGATCAATCAGAAACGCTTTCATATCTTCAAAATTCCAACATGCAGATGTGCCCGAAGTGCAGGTGATCAGGCAATCACCAACTTTCTTTGAACGGCCTAAGGTCGAGTTCTTGAGTCCAGGCGGATCGTGGCTGGCGATGCAACGTCCAGTAGTTCTCAGCAATCGCCTCGTATCCCAACAGCCCTTCTTCCCCGATGCTCTCCACCCTGCCCGGGGCGGCATTTCGCAGTCGATCACCCAGGATGCCGCCATCGATGACGACATGAGCAACATGAATACCCTTAGGCCCATACTCGCGTGCCATGCTTTGAGAGATCATCCGCAATCCCGCCTTGGCGGCGGCAAAGTGGGCAAAGCCAGGCTTGCCCCTCAAGCTTCCAGAAGCACCGGTAAAAATCACGGTGCCTCGCCCGAGAGGAACCAGCCGCCTGGCTGCTTCTCTGCCAACGAGGAAGCCTGCGTAGCAGCCTACTCGCCAAAAGTCCTCGAACTGGCTGGCCGTGAGCTGAGTGAAATCGATCAGGGCGTTATTGCCCGCGTTGAAGACCACGACGTCGGCAGGGGCTCGGCCCGCGCCTGGAGACATCGCAAGGTCAAACGCTGCGATGACTTGCTCTTCGACGGTGACATCAGTTTGCAACGCTTCGGCGCTCCCGATGCCAGAACTCCGAATGTCTGCAACGACTTCCTCAATCTTTTCCAAGGTTCGGCCTGTGACAATGACGTGATACCCCTCTTGGGCAAAACGCTTACAGACCGCTCCCCCAACACCTCGGGCAGTACCAACACCAAACACGATTGCAGTAGGCTGACTCATTTATCCGACTCCTTGAAGTGATGGCCTCACTCGTTCACATTGACCACAGTACGTCCACGCACCTTCCCTTCGAAAAGCTCGCGAACAACCCGCGGTACATCTGCCAAACCAACGGTTTGGACGGTCTGACCCAGCTTGACCAAATCGAGGTCGCGTGCCAGGCGAGACCACGCTTGAAGGCGCACTTCACGCGGTGCATTCACCGAGTCGATGCCGGCGAGCGTGACGTTGCGCAGAATGAAGGGCAGCACCGACCCAGGAAGGTCAGCGCCTTGAGCCAAACCAAAGGCGGCTACAACACCGCGATACTTGGTTTGGGCCAGTACGTTGGCCAGGGTGTAGCTACCCACCGAATCGATCGCACCGGCCCAACGCTCAGCCCCGATTGGGCGACCTGCTTCAGACAACGTATGACGGTCGATGACCTCAGCGGCACCAAGCGACTTGAGGTAGTCCGACTCGCTGAGACGACCTGTTGAGGCGACCACTCGATAGCCGAGCTTCGACAGCAGCGCGATAGCGATAGAGCCAGCACCACCGTTGGCCCCGGTCACCAAGATATCGCCACGCTCGGGAGTCAGTCCGCCGTGCTCGAGTGCCAGTACGCTCAGCATCGCTGTGTAACCAGCGGTTCCGATGGCCATGGCGTCTTTGGTGGTGAATTCATCCGGGATTTTGACCAGCCACTCGCCCTTCACCCGGGCCTTTTGAGCAAAACCACCATGGTGGCTCTGGCTCAGCTCCCAGCCATTTGCGAGCACCCGATCTCCTGCCTTGAATTCCGGGTTGCTCGACTCGATGACGGTGCCGGCGAAGTCGATCCCAGGGATCAAGGGGTAACTGCGCACCACACCACCGCGCCCCGTGAGTGCCATCGCGTCTTTGTAGTTCACCGTGGAGAACTCCACAGCGACCGTGACGTCCCCTGGCATGAGATCCGCTTCAGAGAAATTCACCACGTTCGACGAGACCGATTCGCCCTCTTTGGTGAGAAGCAGCGCTTTGAATGTCATGAGGTACTCCTTCAGCAAGAAAAACGGGAAGCCCCGCTCTTGCTCAAATGTTGATAAATGGATCAGGCAGCAAGGAAGGCGAGCGCTTTCGCGGAGAAGTCAGCGTGGTTCTGGAAAATCCCCCCGTGGCCCGCATCCTCGTAGATAACCAGCGTAGAGCCGCAAATGCGCTCTGCCATATCACCGCTCAGTTCGGACGGCACCATGATGTCTTGGTCGCCGTTGGCGATGAGTACTGGAATATCCAGGCTAGACAAGTCCTGCGGGGCTTGCTGCCCCCAAGCCTGGATGGCTTGAAGCTGGCGACCGAATACTTCCTGGGTGACTGGAACATCCCGGTCGGTCTGGCGCTCAAGCATGGCCTTCAGAAAAGCGTTGGCAGCCTGCTGGCTCGCCTCACTCGAAGTGAAGAAGAGATAGGTCTTCGGATCGATCCCTTCGGACGTCGCCCTCTCAATCAGCGGCATGGACACTACGGCGACCTGGTCAATGTCCTTACCCCCTGCAGGGCCAGTGCCGGTCAGAATCAGTTTGCGCACCAGGCCGGGTTGGGTGATCGCGATCTGCTGAGCAACAAAGCCACCCAACGAGAAGCCGAAGAGGTCGACCTTGTCGAAGCCCAGCGCCTTGATAAACGCCACGCAATCGCGGGCCATTTCTGCGACGGTGAGCGGTGCAACGCCACCAGACAAACCAACGCCGCGATAGTCCGTGGCAATCACATGGTGATGCTTGGCCAACTCATCGACGATGCGTGGATCGAAGTTGTCAAGAACGGCCCCCCAGTGGTTCAGGAGGATGAGGGGGACACCACCTTTGCGTCCCAGCTCACGGTAAGCGAAGGCAACACCATCGACCTTGAGAGTCTTGTTGGGTGCAGCGATGTACTTGATTTCAGTGTCAAAAGACTGAGTCATGTGGGTAATCTCAAATGGGTAAAGGTCCGCTTGCAGCAGCCCAGCAGGCGTGGTCTTACTCTTCCAGGAATTGGAGCGCGTGCTTCAGGAAGCGCTCGGGATACTGGAAATGAGCGGCGTGACCGGAGTCGGGGTAGATCAGCAACTGGGCATCGGGGATGTTCTGCACCAGGTTCCACGAATTGATCGAAGGGATCATGACGTCGTCGACGCCATTGACTACCAAGGTGGGCTGCTTGAGATCGTGGAGGTAGGAGAAGCGGTTCTCTCCCTGCGCCGACTGGACATAGGCTGCAAAAGCAGCGCCCTGGGCCAGGGCAACGTCAATCGAGCTTGGGGTGTCCTGATCGGAACGCTGGTTGCGCCGTTCCCAGAAAGCCAGGCCCGCTTTTTTGGCAGTTTCCGAACGACCGAAGAAAAGAAACAGGAAGTCTTCGATGGTCGGAACGGGGTTCGAAGCGGCTTCTTTCACACCCTCCGCCATGGTTGGATCGCCGCCGCGCAGTCCGGTGCCGATCAGCAGAAGCTTGCGCACCAACTCAGGGTGACGAAGTGCCACTTCCTGAACCTGCAGTCCACCGATTGAGAAGCCGAGCAGGTCGACTTGGGTCAGCCCCAGGGCCTTGATGGCTGCTGCAATGTCATCCGCCATTTGCTCAATGGTCGTGGCCGGAATACCCGACGAAGAAGCCACACCTCTACCGTTGAGCAGGATGACTTCACGTCCCGCCGCCAGACCATCAGTGATGATCGGATCCCAGTGATCGAGCCCGCCACGGAAGTGGGCGATGAAGACCAGCGGCACACCAGAAGGGTTGCCCCAGCGACGGTAAGTGAAAGCGTCACCGCCTACTTCAACTGTGCGGGTCGGAACGGTGAAATGGGTATAGCTCATGACGTTTTGCTCTCTCGGTGGAAGACATGGGCTAATGATGATGATCATAATCTTACCAGTCAACGCCTTTGATGATGAACATCATCAATGTATGATATTGGCTGGCTTGATAGCGGAGACAGCACAGAAATGAAGGTCACAAAGGCCCAGGCACAAGCTAACCGGGCCCATATCGTGGAGACGTCTTCTACGTTATTCCGTGAACGCGGCTACGACGGCGTGGGTGTTGCCGACCTCATGGCTGCTGCCGGCTTCACTCACGGCGGTTTTTACAAGCACTTCAAGTCCAAGGCGGACTTGATGGGCGAATCCGCGACTTGCGGAATCAATAAGACGGTCGAGCAGCTGCACGGCATCCAGTTGGCGGACTTCGTCAATTTCTACCTGTCTCGCAAGCACCGCGATGAGAAAGGAAAAGGTTGCACGCTAGCGGCACTGGGAGGAGACGCTGCTCGCCAGTCAGATGACATCAAAGCAGTTTACGAGGCTGGAATTGAGGGGGTGCTGGAGGTTTTACAGGGAAACGAGCCTAAGGTAAGCCGGGCGGAAATCATCGATACATTTGCGCACGTCCTCGGCGCCTTGATTCTGTCTCGAGCCTGCCCGGACGATTCTCCGCTTGCTGATGAAGTGCTAAGCGTGTGTCGTGAGCAGATCTTGGACAAATTGGCGCCTCTAGGCGATAAACAGCAGGTGCAGCAAGGCCGCCAGCCGGTCTGATATTACGAGCTGAACTTGAAGCTTGTCCCGAAATGATAGGAGTTCCGAGCCCCCATTCAGCATCAAGGGACAGCTAACTCTTTGAACAGCCACTGCTTGAACTGAGTCACTGCGTGCGGTTGCCTATGCCGCCGAGGATGCACGAGGTAGTGGCCAACGTAGCGGACACTGTTGCTGACATGCCGAAGCGGGCTGACCAGCCGACCGCTTGCCAGCTCCTGCTCAGCCACCAGGTCAGATTCAAGCACTACTCCCAGGCCGCCCGCCGCTGCTGCAATACCCATGGAGCTTCGATCGAACGCCAAGCCGTAACTGTTCGGTGGATGCATTCCATTGGCCGCAAACCACCCTTTCCATTGCACGGATTGACCATCGCTCTGGATAAGAAACTGGGAGTACAGATCCTGCGGGGAGCGAAGATGCTGGGCAACCTCAGGACTGCATAGGGGTGTTAGCTCTTCAATGCGCAGCGGCGTCTTTTCGTGCGAAGAGACCCTGGGTTCGCCGTAGACGATGTCCAGGTCGAAATCATCGTTGTCGAACAGTGCATAGTCAGTACTGGCGGATATCCGCAGGTCGATGCCGGGATGATCACGCAGAAAGCCGGCCAGGCGCGGCACCAACCACTGGCTGGCGAACGTCGGTGCCACGTGAAGGCGCAGCGGCACTGCGGGCTCGTTGGTCGCAATCGCCAATCCCCGGCTCATCTCCTCGAAACCACGCTGCACATGATCCAGCAGCATGGCGCCCTCGGTTGTCAGCGCCGTATGGCGCGTACTGCGAGTGAAAAGAGAGACTTCAGCGGCGACTTCCAATTTGCGTATGGCATGGCTTACCGCGCTTGACGAGAGATCCAGCTCCTTTGCTGCTTCTACAAAAGAGCAGGTTCGACCCGCCGCTTCGAATACCCTCAGGGCTGAGAGAGGTACCTTTTTCAAGATCTTCATTGGTGAATCCAATTCATTGACTGGCGAATTTAAACCTTTTGTCGAGCCTGTATTTTTACATGATCATCAAGGGGTTACTCAATTCGGCTGGTTACTGATGAATCCGTTGCGTCAGTAACTCCGGATCGCTGGTCACCAATGGAGAACAATATGACCGAGAGTCGCAATGACCATTTTGCCCGGATGTCGACGCATGCCTGGCGAATCCGACGGTTCGCCCTGCGTATGGGCGAAGTCCAGGGCCAAGGATATGTCGGCCAGGCACTGGGCTGGGCCGACGTACTGGCTGTTGCCTACTGCCACGCGATGAACATTCGCGCGGATCAACCCGAGTGGGAAGGCCGTGACCGCTTCCTGCTTTCCCATGGGCACTACGCAATCGCCCTGTATGCCGCGCTGCTGGAAGCCGGCGTATTGCCAGAAGATGAGCTGCAAACCTATGGCTCCGACGACAGTCGCTTGCCGATGTCCGGCATGGCCACGTACACACCCGGCATGGAAATTTCGGGCGGCTCCCTAGGCCAGGGGCTGGCTATTGCGGTGGGCCAGGCGCTGGGTTTGCGCATGAAAGGTAACGATGCGTTCGTCTACAACTCGATGTCCGATGGCGAGCTGGACGAGGGCGCGGTGTGGGAGGCTGCCATGTCGGCTTCGCACCACAAGCTCGGCAACCTCATCAATCTGGTGGACATCAACCGCCAGCAAGCGGACGGCCCTTCCCACGACATCCTCCAGTTCGAGCCTCTTGTCGACAAGTGGGCCGCGTTCGGTTGGCACGTGCAACGCGTCGACGGCAATGATCTGCAGGCTGTGATCCAGGCCTTCGACATCGCGCGGGCGGTACAAGGCGAAAAACCGAGAGTCATTCTTTTCGACACTCTGATGGGTAAAGGCGTGCCCTTCCTGGAGCAGCGTGACAAGAACCACTTCATCCGGGTCGAGCCCCAGGAGTGGCAGCAAGCCCTCGCAGTCCTCGATGAGATCCACGCGCCAAGGAGCCCACAATGACCGCCGCCTCCCCAGCAAAGCCGAAGCTCACCACGTCGTCCATGATCGCGTCCATCGCCAGCGAGGGGCAGCGCACCACGTCTGCACCGTTTGGCCACGCCCTGGTCAAGGCAGGCCAGAAGAACCCTCGCATCGTCGGCATGACTGCTGATCTGGCCAAGTACACCGACTTACATATCTTCGCCCAACGCTATCCAGAGCGTTTCCTGCAGATGGGTATGGCCGAGCAACTGCTCATGGCTGCGGCTGGAGGTATGGCAAAAGAAGGTTTCGTACCGTTCGCCACCACCTATGCAGTATTCGCCACTCGCCGAGCTTATGACTTCATTCATCAGGTAATCGCTGAAGAGAACCTGAACGTGAAGATCTGTGCAGCGCTGCCGGGCCTGACTACCGGTTACGGCCCAAGCCATCAGGCCACCGAAGACTTGGCGATGATGCGAGCCATCCCCCAGATGATGGTCATCGACCCTTGCGATGCACTGGAGACGGAGCAATGTGTAGCCGCGATAGCGGAGCATAACGGCCCGGTCTACATGCGCCTACCCCGTGGACGCGTGCCCCTCATCCTCGATGAGTACGACTACACATTCGAGCTGGGCAAAGCCAAGCTGCTACGTGACGGCAAAGATGTGCTGATCATTTCCTCGGGCCTCATGACTATGCGCGCCCTTGAAGCAGCAGACGAACTGGCCAAGCACACAATCGACACCGCGGTCTTGCACGTACCGACGATCAAGCCGCTCGATGTCGCGACCATCCTGGAACAATGTCGCCGCGAAGGCCGGCTGGTTGTCATCGCGGAAAACCACACCCAGATCGGTGGCCTCGGTGAGGCCATAGCCATGGCGCTGCTACTAGCCCGCGTGCAACCGGAAGTTCGTCACGTGGCGCTGCCTGACCAGTTCCTGGATGCAGGTGCGCTGCCGACCCTTCATGACCGCTACGGCATTTCCAAAGAAGTCATGGTCGCCAACATCCAGCGTTGGCTGGGCTGATCGATTGCTGATCTGCGATGGCCGCTCACTCTGCGTTGCCCACTGCCCGGGCAAGGTGAGCGAGCCATTGTGCCGACGCACCGAGTGTTTCGTCCCTGGATCGTCCCTATAACTACAAGGTGATGGCGATGCAAAAAGACACCAGTCTGTTGAAGAAAAAGCGTGTGTGGATCTACGCGTTTCTCTTCACCCTGACACTGATCAACTACGTTGACCGAGTTTCGCTTTCGGTTGCCTCCAAAGTGCTCAAGGAGGAATTCGATATCTCGCCGGTTGCGATGGGCTACCTCTTCTCGTCCTTCGTATGGCTCTACTTTCTGGCCCTCATCCCCATGGGCTACCTCGTAGGCCGCTTTGGCCCTAAAAAGGTCAACGGTTACGGCATCGGGGTATGGTCGGTAGCCACTGCCTGCACCGCATTGTCGACCGGGTTTATTTCATTGCTCACGTGCCGGCTAATCATGGGCATGGGTGAAGCCACTACCTACCCTGCCGGCGCGCGCGTCATCCGCGAATGGATGCCACTCAAAGAGCGTGGCATGGCCACCGCCGTGTTCCACAGCGGCAGCCTGGTAGGCCCGGCCATCGGCGCCATTGGCTTTGGCTGGCTGATTAGCGCGTTTGGCTGGCGCATCGCGTTTGTCGTAGCCGGTGCGTTGGGATTCCTCTGGCTGGCTGCCTGGTTGAAATGGTACAGCCACCCTGCCAAAGCCCCATGGCTTGACGATGCCGAACGCGCGGAGATTGCTGAAGGTAGCGTCTCACACGGGGCCGAGCCGGCGCAGGCTGTGTCGCTTGGCCTCAAGGGCCTCGCACGCTCCAGCAGCATGTGGGCCATTGCCCTATCGCATGGGTGCGCTGTTTACGCTACCTACTTTTTCCTGACCTGGCTGCCGACCTACCTGCAGGCTGAGAAAGGCCTGACAGTGATGTCCAGCGGCATCTACACCGCTATCCCATACCTTGGTGCGGCGATTCTCGCCATCGTTATTGGCCGCCTGAGTGACAAGGCGATGCGCCCAGGTGCAGCCGAAACAGGACAGCGTCGCATGGTGGTAGCGAGTGTGTTGCTCGCCTCTTCGGTCATCTTTCTGGTGCCAGCGATCGACAGCACCTGGTCAATTCTGTTTGTGATCACCCTGTCGTTGGCGACCTGCGCTTCGGCGATTTCTCTGAACCTCTCGCTTGTGAACGACTTGGTGCGCTCTGAAGACGACGTCGGCACTGCAGCAGGCTTCATCACAGCGGTCGGCAATCTGTTTGGGCTGCTGGCGCCGATCGTGACCGGCTATGTGGTTGCCGGCTCCGGCAGCTTTGCCTTGGCCTTCGTGGTGGTCGGCGCCTTGCTGGTAGTGGGCGCGATCCTCTCGATGTTCTGTACCCGCCGCCCGATCGGGCTGGTCACACCTGCCAATCAGGCGGTGGCTTGAATTACTTGTAATGAAGGAAGCAGTAGCGTCATGAATCAACGTAGTGGTGTATCCCGCAACAACGACCAGGCCCAGTCTGGTTCTGGCGGGAAGTGGCGGCTGGCAACCGTCGTATTGGCGGTGGCCCTTGTTGTGTTTGGCATGGCCCTGTTCGGAGGCGGGGTATGGCTAATCGCGTTGGGCGGAAGCTGGTACTACGGCCTCACAGGTGCAGGGTGCATAGTCGCCGCAGCCTTGCTCTGGAAGCAACGGCGCAGCGCACTGTACCTCTTCGCCGTTATCTGGGGGCTGACCGTGATCTGGGCACTGTGGGAGGTCGGACTTAACTGGTGGGGGCTGGTGCCACGTCTGGTGGCCATGACCGTAATCCTGTTGCTCATTCTTTTCCTGTCGCCGGCGCTGCGCCGCGCTCCCCGCACTGCTGCGTAACGAGGTCTGTCATGTTCACATCCGTCAAATGCGGTGGCGTGCTTGCCATTGCGGTTTCTTGCACGCTGCAGATGCAGTTCGCTCAGGCTCGGGACGTACCGCAGGTCGGCAGCGACTGGCCGTTCTACGGTGGCGATCACAATGCCCAGCGCTTCAGCCCACTCAAGCAGATTACCCCTGATAACGTCGGGCGCCTGGAGCGCGCCTTCGTCTATCACACCAGGGATCTACCGAACCCGGGCAGCCGCTATTCACCAGAAACAACGCCGGTCAAGATCGGCAACGATCTGCTGATGTGCTCTGCCAAAAACATACTCATCTCGATCGACGCCGCAACAGGTAAAGAGAACTGGCGCCATGACCCTGGCGTCCCCGACCAGGCCATTCCTCACGCAGCAGCCTGTCGAGGCGTCGCGGTATATACCGCCCCGCAGCTTCCTGAATCCGCCCAATGCCGCAGCCGCGTTGTCGAGGCCACCCTCGACGCGAGGTTGGTCGCGGTCGACCTGCATACCGGTGAGCCTTGCAAAGACTTTGGTCAAAATGGCGCGGTTGATCTGTGGGAAGGTCTGGGTAAGAAAGTCCCCGGCTGGTACGCAGTAACGGCACCGCCCGCCATCGTCAACGGTGTGATTGTCACCGGTGCGCAGATTCGGGACGGCCAGGATGAAGATGCGCCCTCAGGTGTCATTCGCGGCTATGACGCCGTAACGGGAAAAATGGCTTGGGCCTGGGATCTGGCTAACCCGGCAAACGTTCATGGCCCAGCTGAAGGCAGCACCTACACCCGTGGCACGCCGAACATGTGGACGGCAGCAGTTGGCGACGAGGCGCTTGGCTATGTCTATCTGCCGATCAGCAACTCTTCGATCGATTACTACGGCTCCAACCGCAGCGCAGCCGAGAACAAATATTCCACCTCACTGGTGGCGGTAGACGTAAAAACGGGTAAAGACGTCTGGCACTTCCAGACCATTCGCCACGATGTCTGGGACTACGACCTGGGCAGTCAACCGACCATGCTGGATTACCCGGGCAAGGATGGGAAGCCGGTACCCGCGGTGCTGCTGCCGACCAAGCAAGGTGATATCTACATCCTGGATCGTGCCACAGGCGAACCGCTGATCCCTATCGGCGAGGTGAAGGCCCCGAAAGGCGGATCTGTGGAGCCAGACTTCCTGGCCGATACTCAGCCCACCTCCGAGTGGCACACCTTGCGCAAGGCCCCCAAGACCGAAGCAGACATGTGGGGCTTTTCCCCACTTGACCAGCTGATGTGCCGTATTCAGTTCCGCCAGGCGAACTACGAGGGCTATCTAACGCCGCCTTCCGTCGATCGCCCATGGATTCAATACCCTGGCTACAACGGTGGGTCGGATTGGGGCTCGGTGGCCATCGATCCGGTGCGACGGCTGTTGATTGCCAACTACAACGACATCCCCAACCTCAACCAACTGATCCCGCGAGAGCAGGCTGACAAGATGGGGCTTAAACCTATCTACGCGCCGAAGCCTGACGAGACGGCCTTGAACAAGGCCGGCAGCAAGTCAGGTAAAGGTGAAGGCGGCGCCTCGACTTATCCGCAGGTCAACGCACCGTATGCAATCAGCGTAAATGCCGGCTGGCGCAACTGGGGCACCGGCGTGCCGTGCTCGGCGCCACCCTACGGTGGAATTCGTGCAGTCAGCCTGGACACCGGTAAGACCGTATGGGACGAACCTCTGGGCACCGCGCGTCGCAACGGCCCGTTCGGCATCCCGTCGCACTTGCCACTCAATATCGGCTTGCCCAACAACGGTGGCACCGTGACCACGGCGGGCGGACTGACATTCGTTGGGGCTGCAACTGACAACCTGTTCCGCGCCATCGACACGGCCACCGGTGAAGTGCTGTGGGAAGACGTGCTGACAGTGGGTGCGCAAGCCAATCCGATTTCCTATGAGGTCAACGGCGAGCAATACGTACTGGTTTCTGCTTCAGGTCATGCCTTTATGGAAACCGGAACCAGCGACGAGATCATTGCCTACAAGCTACGCAAGTAAGGCCAGCGTCGGGGCTCGCTAGGGCCCCGTCTTGGAGCTATTCGACAGAGGAGAAAAACCATGGATCTAGGTCTGCAGGGTAAGCGCGTTTTGGTCAGCGGCGCATCGCGGGGCATTGGCCGAGCAATCGTCCAGCTCTTCCTCGCCGAAGGCGCGCACGTTGCGTTCTGCGCTCGCGGTGAAAAGGGCGTGCGCAACGCCCAGATCGAATTTGGTGAACACGCCTCGGGCACTGCCGTAGACGTCACCCAACCAGAACAGGTTCGTGCCTGGGTAGATAATGCGGCGACGCGCTTGGGCGGGCTCGACATTGTCATACCAAACGTCAGTGCCCTGGCCGGGGGAGATGATCTGCAGACCTGGCGCCGAGCTTTCGATACCGACCTGCTGGGCAGTGCCACGATGGTCAAAGCGGCTCTGCCAGCTCTGCGCGAGTCGCAAGCAGCTTCGGTAGTCTTGATCTCAAGCGTATCGGGCCGTGAGGTTGATATGTTCGCAGAACCCTACGGCATCTTGAAGGCCGCCTTGCTTCACTATGGCAAAACCCTGTCGGTTCGCCATGCAAGCGAGGGTATTCGAGTCAACTCAGTATCCCCTGGCAACGTGTACTTCCCTGATGGTGTATGGGGTGACATCGAGCGGGAGCAGCCCGAAACCTTTGCCAAATGCCTGGCCGAAAACCCGATGGGACGTATGGCTACGCCGGAGGAGGTAGCAAAGGCCGTGGTTTTCCTGGCCAGCCCTGCTGCCAGCTTTACAACGGGCACAAACCTGCTGGTCGACGGTGGACTCACTCGTTCAGTGCAGTTCTGAGTCCATCACGCCGGACAGATTATTGGAGAGGTCAACATGATGAAACTCTACATCTACGAACACTGCCCATTCTGCACACGGGCCCGGATGATCGTTGGGCTCAAATGTCTTCCAGTTACTCTTGAAGTCGTCATGGAGGGTGACGCCAAGACGCCGATTCGACTGATCGGTAAGAAGGCTCTGCCCATCTTGCGCAAGGATGACGGAAGCCACATCGGCGAAAGCCTGGACATTGTTCGATACCTGGATAGTTTGGGGCCCACTGCCCTCCTTGCTCCGCAAGACCGCGCACTGGATGAGTGGATCAAGGAAGTGTGGCCAACAGCACTCAGACTGTTTATCCCACGATTCGTAGAGGGCAATTTCGCAGAGATCGCCACGCCAGAGGCGAAACAGGCCTACCGTCAGCGTGAAGAGCTGGCTTTTGGTAATCTGGGGATGTTGCGCGAAGCCATGCCAAAACTACTTGCATCTATCCAGCCTATGCTTGAGGCCTTGGCACCACTTGTAGCTGAGAGAAAGGCTCTTGGCATCAACGACATCACACTGTGGCCGGTGCTTCGGTCGCTGTCTATCGTCCGTGAGATTGAGTTCCCGAAGCTGGTTCGTGACTACATGGAGCGCCTGAGCGCTTCATGTGGTGTTCCACTTTTGTTCGAGCACCACGGCTGAGCGACATACCATGTCCAGATCCGAGGTGGTTGCCCAGTGCGGGCGGAGGGCGGGTAGCAGTATCGAACAGCGGTTCTGGTACAGCGAAGCTGGCCAGATAAAGATATCTGCTGTCGGCATGGATGCGACTCTAATCCTGGATACACGCGTCAATCTCTTACGCGTCAATGAGCGATGCCTATTGCTCCAGGCGACGCCCGCCCGTCTCTTGGCACTCCTCCTTCTCAACCAAGGGACGGTGATGAGCAGAAAAACGATATTCAGCGAGGTCTGGGGATATCAATTCAACCCTGGCACCAAGATCATCGACGTTCAGATCTGCTATTTGAGAAAAATACTTCACACACTGCAGGCGCCGTTTGAAATAAAGACATTCAGAAGGCAGGGACTTCGACTGCAAGCTCTTGAGCAATGCTCCACCTGCCACAGTCTCTCATAGCAGCTTATGCCGCCTGAACTCATCAAGCCGTGAATCCCTGAGAGCGAATTGCTACCCAGGACCTTCACTGGTCTAACACGCCTTACTTGGTGCCACACTCACTCGCTGTCTCGCGGCCTCAACAGGGTTGAGCAATGCCTGCATCATAAGAGCGTTGCCTAACGCAGCGCCGGACGTGGTGTTGTCGAAAATGCACCAGGTGGGCACATTGTTGGCCCTACTCACTTCGAGCCGTTGCGACAAGCGCTGCAGATACGCTTTCGGGTATGAACTGTAGTAAGTCCGGGGGACGCCATGCAGTCTCCAATACACCATGCCTGGCCAACCACTGGGCTGCTCATCGTCACCGAAACGGGGTGGACTCGCGCCTACCTGGGCGATTTGAAATGCCGACAATTTAGCGTCTGCATCCCGCCAGGATGGATGTCGAGGTTCTAGCGCCAGTGGCCCCGCGTAGTGCTTGCGCATTAGCTCAAAAAAGTTCTGAGCAATTTTTGCCTCGTACTGCAGTGACGGTGGTAACTGCAGCAGAATGCAACCGAGACGGCCTTCGAGCTGGCCGCACTGCTCTAGGAAGTCCTTCAGCGGTGTCTCACAATTCATCAACCGCCGTTCGTGGGTGATTGTCTGTGGCGCCTTGACCGAGAATCTGAAACCTTCTGGCACCGACGCTGCCCACCGAGCATAGGTTTGGGGCCGATGCGATCGATAGAACGAACTGTTGACCTCTACCGCGTTAAGGCGAGTCGCGTAACGCTGCAAGTGGCTACCCAAAACGGGAAATTCTTCCAAAGAAGGCCGTGACAGGTTCCAGCCGGCGCACCCGATGTAGATCATTACCAATGCTCCTCGATATCCGGCTTTTTCCAAGGGGTTTGCCCGGCGCGCTCACGATTTTCTATAACGGCTAACGGTTCGAGAAAACCTACCCCGACAAGTTCTGCCGGCGCTCGCCAACCCGCTTGCCTTCGGCTATTTCTGGCGTGTCAGCACACTTATCCCCGTTTTGGAATCTCAGGGACTGGAGGAGCTTACCCAAAGACATGGTTAGCCTATACGAAGGAAACTCAGGGGGCCGATGATGCATGAATCATGATTACCTCGAAGACGGTTCCATCCTCGCCAGATGAGCTGACCTGGATTTTGCCTCCATGGCTGGCCACTATCTCCGCCGCGATGAACAACCCTAGGCCCAGCCCCGCTGACACCCCCCTGTCACCCGCCGCGTAGCTCGAGTAACGTCCTTCCGGCTTGAAGAGATGCGGCATGGCCTCAGGGGGGATGACTTCTCCCCAATTATGGACACTGACGCACGGGTCACCTTGATGGTCAAATACCTTCACATGGATCGGAAGGGCTGGATCACCATGGCAGATAGCGTTTCTAATCAAATTCGAAAAGACTTGAGCCATCCGTGCGGGGTCAAATAGCCCTGGGATGACCGCCTGTTCACTCAAAACAATCCTGGCGTCGGGGAAGGCAATGCGTAGCTCTTCGATAACCGAGCGACAGATCTCATTCAGCTCAGCTGGCTCCAACTGCACTGGAATGCCGGTGCCGATGTTGCAACGAGCAAGATCAAGCAGATCGTTCACCATGTTGTTGGCGCGTCGCGCGCTCGTACAGACTTGGGCTGCCAGCTCCCTCCCTTTCTCATCCAAGCCTTCTTGGCGGAGGATCAAGCCGCCCGCCATTAGCACCGCCCCCAAAGGGGAGCGCAGATCATGACTCAGCACAGCGAGTAGCATCTTACGCGTTGATTCCAAGGCCGATCCGTAGGCCGCGATGGATTCCACGAGGGCTTGGTCTATCGCTTCGTTGAAGCGGATCATGTCTCGAACATGGTGCTCCTCTTCAAACACTTCTTGCGCAAGCCAGTGCGATAGCACGCTGGAACGTAGCGCGCGGTACTCGGAGACCATTTGATCCAGTGAGAACCCGGCAACCAAGCGCGTCAGTGCATGCGTCTGAGCAGCCGTTTCACTGGTATTTAAGGGGCCCTGGCCCTGGGCCTTTTCCGCTTGTTCGCGTGTAGTCTGCCCTTTGCGCATGTCTGCGGCGATCGTTCGCAGAATTTTCTCTGCATGATTTCTCAGCCCGGTTGCATCGAGATCCGGCTGTTTTGTTTCTACCGATCGAGCAAAGTCTTCCCATGCCTGGAGAATACGTTCCATGCTGTTCTCGATGAAATCGTGCAGTCGCATAGCGGTCTAGATGCTCGCAGGGTAGGCATTCTCCAAGATTAGCCCATGCCGTAAGCCCGCATAGCAACAGCTAGTGAACCTTCTGTCTGTCTTTTGAAACGACTCGCTATAAGCCACACCTAACAGGAACACCCAGGAGTAAATGCTATGCCTAATCGCGTGCTGATCGTCGAGGATGACGATGTGCTGAGGTGGCTGATGACGGAAGCCCTTATGCATCTGGGGTATGAAGCGACTGGGTGCATTAGCGCTGACGCAGCTTTGCTTAAGCTGAACGTTAATGATTCATTTGATTTAGTGATAACCGACGTTGTGATGCCAGGACAATGTGATGGTATCGGTTTAGCCAAAACCCTATGGTCTATGCGTCCTGAGTTACCGGTTATAATCGTGTCAGGCAATACGGTTCTGCCTCCTGGCTTTTTACCAGCCAATGCGCGGTTTATTGCTAAACCTTGCACATTGGAAGCGCTTAGCCGGACGATAGTTGAGCTACTCCCAGTCAACTGATGCTCAGCCCGAAAAATTACACCGTAGGAAACAATGCCGTACGAATGCGCGCCACTTCATAAATGCCAATTGGGTGAATTCCATAATGCCGCTGCCACTCTATGCAACCCTCCTACTGCAGATACGCGAAGCCAGGGAAGCCATTAAAGAGCTCGAAACCGACGGCCTAGCTTAAAAAAAAGCCCAGCAAAATGCGCTGAGCTTTCCCACCCTGCGACTTACTTGTCTAGAGTAGCCGCCTGATTTCCCCCTTCTTCGGCAATCGCTGAAAGCTTCTCATCGGCAGATTTTTCTTCTACCAGTGTGTCTGCCAGCAACTGAGCCGCCTCCTTCATTCGCAAGTGTTTAGCCATCGCGATAAGCGTGCCATAAGCCGCGATCTCGTAATGCTCAACTTTCTGTGCAGCCCCGATGAGTGCGGCATCCAGTACAGCACCCTTTTCAATTTCGTCCAAAAGCTCCTTGCTCTCTTCAATCAGGCCCTCCATGGCGACGCACTTCATTCTCTTGAGTTTCAAGCCTGCAAGCTCAACCAGCTGGTCAATTCGCTCGATCTGACCCTGCGTTTCCTCCAAGTGAGAGAGGAAGGCTTCAGCAAGCAGTGGATTGGTCGAGGCGCGCGCCAAACGAGGCAGGGCCTTGGTGATCTGCTTCTCGGCGCTATACACATCCGACAGCTCGTGAATGAACAAATCTTCAACGCTTTTACGTGCAGGCATGGGTATTTCCTCAGAAAACTACTATCGGTTAAAAATGCTTTCCATGGGTAGCTGGCAGGCGTGGCGGCTCGGGCACATCGTTCGCAAGCAGTGTCCCAACGCCGAAGATCACCATGGCCATGCGGATTCGCAATGCCCTGCACGCCAGGCGCGAGTCCACTTCAAACGCCATCAAGGCCCTGCGCATTGCAAGCTCAGCGCCCTTGTCTTTTGTGACATTGCCGGCCTGTATTCGGGTTCGCATCGGAACTACTCGCTGTCGCGCCCCTGCACCAACCCCGACCCCAGGTCAGCGCCGGTAATCGGATTACTGTCCGGCTGAGAGGTCGTGCGCAACTTCATGGCCTCAACCGCTTCTAACTCCATCTCGGAGAGGGTTACCGAAGCGCTGCCATCCCCACCGTCCACCGCTGGGGCGGGATCCTCGACGTAGTCCCACTCGCTGCCTTCGTTCCAAGGGCCACGCACATTAGGCTCACCCGACATGTTGAAATACTTGTTGGTGAACTCCGGCATGCCCGGGAGCTTGCCTTGGGGGAAATTCGGCTGGATGGCATGTAGTGCTTTTTCGAATGAGAGCTGGTGAGCGATTTCACGTGTCATCAAGAAGCCCAACGCTTCCCTGACGCCTGGATCATCTGTCACGTTCATCAACCGCTCGTAGACGATTTTGGCGCGCGCTTCGGCGGCGATGTTCGAGCGGAAATCTGCAGTCGGCTCACCGATGGTGTCGACATATGCAGCACTCCAAGGCACGCCTGCAGAGTTGGTCAGTGGTGCACCGGCCCCATACAGGATGCTGGTGATATGCGAGTCATTACCGGCGCCATTGATGGCACGGTAAAGCTCTCCCTCCTCCTCAATCCCTTCTGCCAGGCGTCCTTTGGCCCCTTTATTAAGCATGACAATAATCGACCCCACGATCTCCAGATGGCTCAATTCCTCAGTTGCAATGTCCATCAGCAGGTCTTTGCGGCCAGCATCGTCCTCCGCCAGCGCCTGGGTGAAATATCGACTCGCCGCGGCCAATTCCCCTTGCGCGCCACCAAATTGTTCCAGCAGCAAATTGGCCAGACCAGGATTAGGCTGGGCAACGCGCACCGTATACTGTAAACGTTTGTTATGAATGAACATATTATGCCTCCACGGCAAATACAGCGCCGCAAATACGATTATTTGCCGGGCGTTATTATGGGAGGCAATACGTAAAGGAAATGTGCGGACAAAAATCTGAAAAGCAGACGAATGGTATAACTACTGCAGGTCAAACTTAATCAACCAACAGGATCGTGTTATTTTGCGCAGCAGATTCAACGCGCTCAAATATTAGAAAGAATATGGAGCCCAAGATCTACACATAACTGATTCCGGCCGCCACCCAATTGCCGCACAGGCCTTAATGATGGTGCTGAGAAAATTCTCGCATGAATATCTCCAATGTTTTAGGGCCCACGCCTTCGAAGCTCAGCAGCCAGCGCTTAAAATCGTCGCTACTGAGAGAACCCGCTTGCATGTCTTGAAGTTGACCCTCCCACTCTGAAGCCAGGGTGCAGCCTAGCGCATGGAGACGCCGGGCAGTCGACTGATCGTAACGGGCATAACCTCCCTCACCCAGCAAACGGACGAGTGTCGAATGCGAACAGCGAGCGAGTCTACCCGGTGTATCGGCAGCTTGTTGGTCGACCAGGACTCGATAAGTCTGCACTGCGACGCTTGAGCGAATCCGCTTCCCCATCAGGAAACTGGCGAGCAACCACCTGAACAAACCGTCGGCACTGGTCAGATCGATTCCGAGATCACGCGCTGTGACAGTGTTCACCCCTTGGTTCGACGTGGGTCAGCTGAGCGAGGGTAAGTGCGCTCCTCTTCAATCGTGCCATCTGCTTGGTGAATTTTCACAGAAGCCGTTTTGCCTTCAAAGAAGGCTGGCAACATGCTGACCAGTTCCTGCTTCGTCGCAGCCCGCTTGGATGCCCGGTCAGCACCGGCTTTCTTCAACTCCCATCCATCCGACGTCGGGTTTAGGTGATAGTTATCCATAGTCTTCTCATCCAGCTAAATTGACTGGCCATCGTCCTGTATATCCTCTTCAGCTTCCGCTGCATCCGTGGCGTCAGCGTCATTCAAGGGTGGCGAAGTAGGCTTTTGCGGGTCATTGATGAAGGGGACATCGCTTGGCCCCTTCTCTTCGGTGCCCTCGGTCTTTGGTTGCATGACTAAACCTCCAAGCTAATGGGTCAGGTGTCCAACACTAAGCACTGAACCTGGGGATGATGCCGACGTCGGCATCGCAACTGGCCCAATACCAGGTGACGGCGTTGTCCATTTTTTCTAGGCAAATGATAAATCCGGTGATTGCCGTGCAGTTCGTGGTCGATCACGTACGTGCAAGTGCTGGCACAACAATCCCTGCCTAGTCATGCGCTATTGAGGTATCCAATGGGAGAAAAATTCAATCGGATGAGTCCAGAAGAGCTTGGCAGCCCGTCGTAGGATCCTGGCGCGCCTGGACACCGACCTGGCGCCCTGGTTGACGGCGGTACCGGCCAACGCCGGCTTTCACCTGAGCGCGTTGGCCAGCCCCGGGGTGGAGGTCGAGCTGTTGATCAGCCTGGCCCGCAAGGTCGAGGTAGGTCTGTACTCTCTGGCGCCGTTCTTCAGCGAAGCGCCGGTGCGACCCGGGCTGGCCCCGGGCTTTAGCGCCAACGAACTGCTGGACCGGGTGCGCGATACCCTGCATCAGCTCAGCTAAGCGCTTGGGCTGCCCGCTCGGGTCGGGCGATAGCGCCAGCGTAGCCCTGCGGGGCGAACCGCGCGGTCACCAGCAGCATGGCCAGTACCGTGCAGGTCAGGAGCATCCACGAAGCCTGGAAGTCGCCGCTGACATCGCGCAGCCAGCCGGTGATGTAGGGCACGATGCCAGTGATGATAAAGCCGATGCCCTGTACGAACGAGGCCAGGCTACCAGCCTCGGCCGGGGTTTTCAGGTGTTCCAGGGTCAAGGTCAGGCTTAGGCTGAAGCACGAGCCCAGGCCCAGACCGATCAGCGCCACCCACAGCCCCATCGCCGCAGTCGGCGCCAATAGCAGGCCAAGGAAACCGCACAGCTGAATCGACAACGCCAGCCAAAGCCCCAGACGGCGATCGGCAAAACGCCGCAGCAACAGCGGCAAACCCAGTGCGCCTGCAACCTGGAAGAGGGTCATCAGGCCCACCAGATCGGCGCCACCTTGAGCAGTGCCACCGTGCTCCAAATGATAAGCCGGCAGCCAGGCGACCATGCTGGTGTAGCCGCCGTTGATCAAGCCGAAGTACACCGCCAGCAGCCACGCACGACGGTTGCCGAACCAGTGCCCACCGCCGCCGTTGGCGAACGTGGGCGTGTCCTGGCGCGGACGCAGCACTGCCCAGGCAAGCAACCCCAGCAAGGCCGGCACTGCCCAGATACCCAGGCCCGCCTGCCAATGGCCGAAATAGCCACTGATGTGCGGGCCGAGTACGGCAGCCAAGCCACCACCACTCATCAAGGCCGCCGAGTACAACCCCATGGTTGCCGCCAGACGGCCGGGGAACCAGCGGTTGATCAACCCCGGCATCATGCCCTGCACCACTGCCACCCCCAGGCCTGCGACAACCGCACTGGCAATCAGCGCCCTGACCGTGTCCAGCTGCAAGCGCCAAAGACAGGCCACGGCAATCGCCGCCAAGCCCATCAGCATACCGCCATGCTCACTCAGCCAGCGGCGTAGCCACGGGTGAAGCAAGGGCATCAGGCCCATGCACAGCACCGGCAGTGCTGTCAGCAGCGCCGCTTGTTGATAGCCAAGGCCAGTGCTGGCGCGCATCGGTTCGAGCAGCGGGCCTATGCTGGTGAGAATCGGCCGCAGGTTGAGCGCCAACAAGACCACCAGCAGCAGATTCAAAGCGCCTCTCATGCCTGCTGAACCTGCTGCCATTGGCGGTACAGATCAGCTTCGCCTGCCGGCTTGAGCGGGCGCAGCGGCAGGCTTTGCTGCTGCGGTGGCTTGGCCATCTGCGCATAGACTGCGGCAGTAGACAGGCCATAGGGCTCGCCTTCGTCGTTGTCATAGGCAAACCAGGCCCGCTCGATGCCGCACAAATGCATCGCGGCCAGGCACATCGGGCAAGGGTGGCCAGTAGCGTAGATCTCGGCCCCATCCAGGCGTGGCCGGCCCAAGGCCTGCGCGGCCTGGCGAATGGCTTGCATTTCGGCGTGGGCAGTCGGGTCCTGGCTGCGATGAATCTCGTTGACCGCGCGGGCGAGCACCTGACCTTGATAGACCAGTACGGCGCCAAACGGACGGCCACCGGCTTGAATATTGGCGCGGGCCAGATCAAGGGCCTCGCGCATGAACTGTTGGTTGGACATGAAGCACTACTCCTGTTGCAGAGGGCAGCATTATCCCGTCTCGCGGGCTGTGGCTGAAATGAAGAGATTGGATGCACCTCAGTGGCCACCTGAATAAGCCGATGCCTGATAAGAGCCGTCTAAAAAGCATCGCGCAGAAGGAGAAAGATCCGACAGTGGTGGCGCAGCAAGCTACTTAGCATCGCAGGCCCGACCCACTAGACAAGGGCTCCTCAGATGCCAGTAACCCGTCCCACCCGCTTGGCAGCCGCGCTGCTCGCTTCGGCCTTGTTCGCCAGCAACGGCCTGTATGCCGCCCACCTGACGCGCGACAATGGCGCGCCCGTGGGCGACAACCAGCACTCGCAGACTGCCGGCGCTGCAGGCCCAGTGCTGCTGCAGGACGTACAGCTGATCCAGAAGCTGCAACGCTTTGACCGCGAGCGCATCCCAGAGCGTGTGGTACATGCCCGCGGCACGGGCGCCCACGGGATATTCACCGCCTTCGAAGACCTCGGCGAGCTGACCCAAGCCTCGCTGTTCACACCTGGCCTGCGCACGCCGGTGTTCGTGCGCTTCTCCTCGGTGGTGCATGGCCTGCATTCGCCAGAAACCCTGCGCGACCCACGCGGCTTTGCCACCCGCTTCTACACCGCCAGCGGCAACTGGGACCTGGTGGGCAACAACTTCCCAACCTTCTTCATCCGCGATGCGATCAAGTTCCCGGACATGGTGCATGCCTTCAAGCCCGATCCACGCACCAACCTGGGCGATGACAAACGGCGTTTCGACCTGTTCTCGCACATGCCCGAAGCCACCCGCACGCTGACCCTGCTGTACTCCAACCAAGGCACGCCAAAAAGCTACCGGCACATGGACGGCAACAGCGTGCACGCCTACAAGTTCGTCAACGCCAAGGGCGAGACGACTTATGTGAAGTTTCACTGGAAAAGCCTGCAGGGCCAGGTCAACCTCGACCCAGCCGCCGTTGAGCAGATCCAAGGCAAAGACTTCAGCCACATGACCGCTGACCTGATCAACGCCATCAGTCGTGGCGAACACCCCAAATGGGACTTGTACATTCAGACCCTGAGCCCAGAGGCGCTGGCCAAGTTCGATTTCGACCCACTAGACCCCACCAAGATCTGGCCCGATGTAGCCGAACGTCGTGTCGGCCAAATGGTGCTCAATCGCAACGTCGACAACGTCTTCCAGGAAACCGAACAGGTGGCCCTGGCCCCGTCCAACCTGATCGCCGGGATCGAGCCTTCCGAGGATCGTCTGCTGCAAGGTCGGCTGTTCTCCTATGCGGATACGCAGATGTATCGCGTCGGCGCCAACGCCAGCAGCCTGCCGATCAATCAGCCACGGGCAGCGGTAGACAATGGCAACCAGGATGGCGCGCACAACCCCGGTCGCAGCAAAGACAGCGTCAACTATCAACCCAGCCGCCTAAAACTACGCACCACGCCTGAGGCGGCGCGCTACAGTGCCCTGCCACTGGCGGGCAGCACGCAGCAGCAAGGGATCGCCCGTGAGCAGAACTTCAAGCAGGCTGGCGAGCTGTTCCGCTCCTTCTCCGAGGCTGAGCAGCGCGACCTGATCAACAGCTTTGGCCAGTCGCTGGCAGCAGCCGATGATGAAAGCAAGCTGATCATCCTGTCGTTCCTGTACAAGGCTGATCCGGCCTATGGCGAAGGTGTGGCCAAGGTGGCCAAAGGCGATCTGGAGCAGATGAAAGTACTGGCGGCCAAACTCGAAGACTGAAAGCGCCTAGCGCTCGTGGCGATTGAGCCGCGAGCGGTAACTGCCCGGGCTATGCCCGGTCCACTTCTTGAACGCGCGATGGAACGCGCTGGGTTCCTGAAAGCCGGTCTGCTCGGCGATCTCGGCGATGCTCAGGCTGCCCTCGCGCAGACGCTCGAAGGCCATGGCCCGGCGCACTTCATCCTTGATCTGCTGGTACGAGCGCCCTTCACGTTCCAGCTGGCGGCGAAAGCTGCTGGCACTCAAGCCCTGACGTTCAGCCAGGGCAGTCAGCGTCGGCCACTGGCCATAGCGCCTGGCGCGCAAATGCCGGTAAACCTCGGCGACCAAACCATTTTGATTGCGAAAGCGGATCACCAGCCCCTGGGGTGCGGTACGCAAGAAGGTTTTCAAGGCTGCCACGTCTTGCACCACCGGCAGGCGCAGGTAGGCATTGTCGAACTCGACCTCGGTGCGGCCACTGCCCAGACGCAGATCAGGCCCCCACAACAGCGTGTCGTCTTCCTGGGTGGGTCGGGCGACGGCAAGTTCGGTGCGGTCGATGACGATACGCCGCCCCGCCAACCAACACAGCAAACCGACCACCAACACCAGGTAGGTTTCTTCGGCATAGACCCGGGTCAGCGGGTCTTCGATACTCGACTGCACACTGATAACCGCGCGCCCGCCGCGCACCGAAAAACTCCCGCGCAGGTCACGCAAAAACAGGGCGAAATTACCCAGGCACTGACGCAGGGCCTTCTCCAGGTTCGGCTCCTGCACCAGCCCACGGCAGATCAAGGCAAAGCTGCCAATCGGCATGCCGTGGCTGTCGAGGCGGAAAAACTCATCGTCAAGCGCATGGATCAGGTCTAGCCACAGGCGCGCGAAGGCCTTGGCCGGCACCCGCTCCTGGGGCTGATCGAGCAAGGCGGGGTCGATGCCAACGGCCAACAAGTGGCCATCGCGCTGCTCGGGCTGATCGCGCAGGGCATGCACCATGGCATTGAGAAAGTACACCGCGACCGAATCGCTATCGCGCATGGTTGATGTTCACTGTCTAGGCTGAGTGGCAAAAAATGCCAGGTTGACTGAGCAGATCCGACATAGGCCCTGCCTCGACCTTTGCCTAGACTCGACCCATTGTGGATACCGCGGTCATTCTCGCAGAGCCAGGCCCTATCCCGCCACGCCTTCGCAATTGGAGCCTCATATGAGCAGTGCAGAAATCTACGTTGTCAGTGCCGTGCGTTCAGCCATCGGTGGCTTTGGCGGTTCGCTCAAGGACCTGCCCCTGGCAGATCTGGCCAGCGCGGTTACCCGTGCGGCGATCGAGCGTTCAGGCGTGGCGGCCGAGCAGATCGGTCATGTGGTCATGGGCAACGTGATCCCCACCGAGCCGCGCGACGCCTATCTGGGCCGGGTGGCGGCAATGAACGCTGGCATCCCCAAGGAAACCCCGGCGTTCAACGTCAACCGCCTGTGCGGCTCAGGCCTGCAGGCAATCGTCTCGGCAGCCCAAGGCTTGTTGCTGGGGGATTGCGATGTAGCCTTGGCTGCGGGTGCCGAATCGATGAGCCGCGGCCCCTATCTACTGCCGCAAGCTCGTTGGGGGGCACGCATGGGCGACCTGCAGGGCATCGACTACATGGTCGGCATTCTTCAGGATCCGTTCGAACACTTCCACATGGGCATCACTGCCGAGAACGTTGCGGCCAAGCACGGCATCACCCGGCAAATGCAGGATGAACTGGCCCTGACCAGCCAGCAACGCGCCGCCCGCGCCATCGCCGAAGGCCGTTTCGCCAGCCAGATCGTGCCGCTGGAGCTCAAGACCCGTAAGGGCAGCGTGCAGTTCGCCGTGGACGAGCATGTGCGCGGCGATGTCAGCGCCGAGCAGTTGGCCGGCATGAAGACCGTGTTCAAGAAAGATGGCAGCGTCACCGCGGGCAATGCCAGCGGCATCAATGACGGCGCCGCCGGGCTGGTGCTGGCCACCGGCGATGCGGTGCGCCGACTGGGCCTGAAGCCATTGGCGCGGCTGGTGGCCTACGCCCATGCGGGGGTGGAACCGGCATTGATGGGGCTAGGGCCGATTCCGGCTACGCAGAAGGTGCTGGCAAAAGCCGGTCTGTCGGTCAGCGACCTGGACGTGATCGAATCCAACGAAGCCTTCGCCGCCCAGGCCTGCGCGGTCGCCCGCGCGCTGGACTTCGACCCGCAGAAGGTCAACCCCAACGGCTCGGGCATTTCTCTGGGCCACCCGGTAGGCGCCACCGGGGCAATTATCGCCACCAAGGCCATCCATGAACTACAGCGCATCCAGGGCCGCTACGCCCTGGCTACCATGTGCATCGGCGGCGGCCAAGGCATCGCCGTCGTCTTCGAACGCGTGTAAGGAATCGTCAACATGAGCATTGAACAGATCGCCGTGATCGGCGCCGGCACCATGGGCAATGGGATCGCCCAGGTGTGTGCCGTGGCGGGCTTCCAGGTGCTGGTCATCGACGTTTCGGATGCTGCCCTGGAACGCGGCGTGGCCACCCTGAGCAAGAACCTCGAGCGTCAGGTCAGCAAAGGTACCCTCGCCGCTGATCAGGCCGAGGCGGCCAAGACGCGTATCCGCACCAGTACCGACTACGCCGCCCTGAGCAGCGCGCAGCTGGTGATCGAGGCCGCGACCGAAAACCTCGAGCTGAAGCTGCGCATCCTCAAGCAGGTGGCGGCCAACGTTAGCGCCGATTGCCTGATCGCCACCAACACCTCGTCGCTGTCGGTCACCCAGCTGGCCGCCAGCATCGAGCAGCCCGAGCGCTTCATCGGCGTGCACTTCTTCAACCCAGTGCCGATGATGGCGCTGGTCGAGATCATTCGTGGCCTGCAAACCAGCGACAGCACCTACGCCCAGGCCTTGCTGGTGACCGAGAAGCTCGGCAAGACGCCCATCACCGCCGGCAATCGCCCAGGCTTTGTGGTCAACCGCATCCTGGTGCCAATGATCAACGAGGCGATCTTCGTCCGTCAGGAGGGCCTGGCCAGCGCCGAGGATATCGATACCGGCATGCGCCTTGGCTGCAACCAACCGATCGGCCCGCTGGCATTGGCTGACCTGATTGGCCTGGACACGCTGCTGGCGATCATGGAGGCCTTCCATGAGGGCTTCAACGACAGCAAGTACCGCCCTGCCCCGCTGCTCAAGGAAATGGTTGCCGCCGGCTACTTGGGGCGCAAGAGTGGCCGCGGGTTCTTCACCTACTGATTGGAGCGAGTGCCATGCCAGCCAACGCTGTCCTGCGCTGTGCCAACTTCGATGAGCGTCGCGACAAGGCCATGGCACTGTTTGCCGAAAAAGGCTTCGGCCAGGTCAGCATGCGCGAGCTGGCGGCGCATGTCGGTCTGACGGCAGGCTCGCTGTACCACCACTTCCCCAGTAAACAGGACCTGCTCTACGACCTGATCGAGGAGTTGTACGAGGAGCTGCAAGCGACCCTCGATCAAGGGCGACGGGCATTGGCGCGAGGCAAGCCGGTGTTGGCAAGCCTGGTAGCCGCGCATTGGCAACTGCATGCCGAACGGCCGCTGCAGTTTCGCCTGGCCGAGCGCGACCTGTGCTGCCTGAGCGAAAGCCAGCAAGCGCGTTTGCTGGTCGCACGCAAGCGTTACGAGGCGGGCTTGTTGCACCTGATTGCGCCCAAGACCTCGCTGGCAGGTGAGAGGCTGGCGGCCACTGCGCATGTGCTGGCGACCCTGCTCAATCAGTTGCCAGGGTGGCTGCATGGCCGGGGCTTGCCTGAAGATCAGAGCCTTGCGCTGATGGAGAGTGTGTTGCTGGGTGGGATCGAGCGGACCTTGCGCTAGGCTGTGCCGGCCTTAGCGCGGGACAAGCCCGCTCCCACACAACCTCCTCAACCCCTGTAGGAGCGGGCTTGCCCCGCGATAAGGCCGGCACAGCTCCACGTCAACTTCAGGACGCCGCCGAGACCTGTTCGGCAGGTTCTTCCCGGCTGGCATAACGCTGCGCCAACACCGCGCAGACCATCAACTGGATCTGGTGGAACAGCATCAACGGCAAGATCATTGCGCCAATCCCGCTGCCAACGAACAATACCTGCGCCATCGGCACGCCGGTGGCCAAGCTCTTCTTCGAGCCGGCAAACAGGATCGTGATCTGATCCTCGACATTGAACCCTAGCACCCGTCCCAGCAGTCGCGTGCCCACCAGCACCACGGCCAACAGAATCCCGCAGACTGCAAACAACCCCGCCAGATGCTGCGCCGACACGGTATGCCAAAGGCCTGTGACCACCGCCTCACTGAACGCGGTGTAGACCACCAGCAAAATCGAGCCTTGATCGACCAGTTTCAGCCAGCGTGCATTGCGCTTGACCCAATCACCGATCCAGCGTCGGGCCATCTGGCCGGCCACGAACGGCACCAGCAGTTGCAGGGTGATCTTCAGCACCGCATCGAGGCCCGAACCGGTATCGCCGTCGGCACCGAGCAGCAGCATCACCAGCAATGGCGTCAGGAAGATCCCCAACAGGCTGGAAGCGGCCGCGCTGCAGATCGCAGCAGGTATGTTGCCCCGCGCAAGCGAGGTGAAGGCAATCGCCGACTGCACGGTGGCTGGCAAGGCACACAGGTACAACACGCCCAGGTACAGCTCGTTGCCCACCAACGGCACGAACAGTGGCTTGAACGCCAGCCCTAGCAGCGGGAACATCACGAACGTGCAAGAGAACACCAGCAGGTGCAACCGCCAGTGGCTGGCACCGGCAATGATCGCCTCGCGCGACAGTTTGGCGCCGTGCAGAAAGAACAGCAGGCCGATGGCCAGGTTGGTCAACCAGCCGAACAGTACCGCGCCCTCGCCTGAACATGGCAGTAACGTGGCAATCAGCACGACCCCGAGCAAGGCCAGGGTGAAATTGTCAAAGAGCATGCGCAAGTACTTCATCACAGGTTCCGTCTTGTCATTGTGCAAGGGCAGACGATAAGGTCTGGCCACCTTTACCGCTAACGCCGGAACCCCCAGCAGTGTCGCTCAACGGACACTGCGCACGCTTCAGACCAGGAAACCCCATGCGCTATACCTCTGTTCGCCTGCTCAAGTTGGGCCTTGTACTGTCCCTTGCCAGCAGTCAGGTGCTGGCCGATGACCTGCACAACCAGGTCGACGCGATCATTCAACCACTCATGCGCGACCATGCCATTGCCGGCATGGCGGTGGCGGTGTTCGTCAATGGCCAGGAGCACTACTTCACCTACGGCCTGGCCAACAAGCAAGAGCGCCAGCCGGTAAGCCGCGAAACGCTGTTCGAAGTCGGCTCGCTGAGCAAGACCTACACCGCTACCCTCGCAGCCCTGGCCAGTGCCGAAGGCAAGCTTGATCTGAACGCCCCCGCCAGTCGCTACCAGCCGGCCCTGGCAGGTGCGCCACTGGGTAAGGCCAGCGTGCTGGAGTTTGGCGCTTACAGCGCCGATTGCCTGCCGTTGCAATTCCCGGATGAGGTCACTACCTCGGCCCAGGCTCTGGCGTTCTACCAACAGTGGCAACCCCGTGGCGAGCACGGCACACAGCGTTGCTATTCAAACCCAAGTCTTGGGCTGTTCGGCGATCTGGCCGCGCGCGCGCAGCAGCGCCCGTTTGCCGATTTGATGAGCCAAACCGTGCTGCCGCAACTGGGCTTGAAGCACACGTACCTGGCGGTTCCCTCTGCTGCGCAGGGCCTCTACGCGCAGGGCTACGATGCGCAGGACCGAGCGGTGCGGGTCAATCCTGGACCTTTCGCTGATGAGGCCTACGGCATCAAAACCAATGTGGTCGATGCAATGCGCTACGTGCGCCTGCAACTGCAGCCCGACCGCCTCAGCCCAACGCTCAAGCAGGCCATCGCCATCACCCACACCGGCTACTTCCAGGTCGGCGCCATGACCCAGGGCCTTGGCTGGGAGCGCTACCCCTACCCGGTCAGCCTCGACACCCTGCGCAAGGGTAATGGCGCAGACTTTGCTCTCAAGCCCCAGCCCACCCAACGGCTACTGCCGGCAAGCCCTGCAGCGCAAGCCGCCTGGTACAACAAGACCGGGTCTACCGCAGGCTTTGGCGCTTACGTCGCCTTCATCCCATCCAAGGGTATGGGTGTTGCCCTGCTTGCCAATCGCAACTACCCCAACGAGGCCCGGGTAGAGGCGGCATATCGCATCCTCACGCAGATCCAGGCGCCTGAATAATCTAGCTTTTAGCGCTGTTCGGGGGCATCGCCCAGGGCGTTGTCGAGTGGATTGTCAGACAAGATGTAGTGAGAAAAAATATTCACTACAAAACTGTTGACGACGTGAATCGGCCTTGGGCATGATGAAGCCGTCTCCCTGATCGGGAGCGGTGGCAAGGGTGTTCCAGACGGCCTGCGCGGTAACGCAGGCCGTCCATGGAGAGGGATCTGTCCAAAAGGCAGCGTGAGAAAGCCCCTGTTGCAATGCTGCTGTAGCAGCCTTGGTAGTGCGCTACATGGGTAGCGCCAAGTGTGAAATCACTAATCGACGGGTAATGGGGGCTTTATGATGAACTTGAACGACAAACCGACTATCGACCAATTGGCCCAGCTGTTCGCCGCGCGCAAGGACAGCCTTGACGACCACCTGCTGTGGCTCAGCCAGACCGGCGAGGTACGCCTCGACCGCCTGCCGCCGAACAGCGTCGAAGATCAATTCGAAGCGGACCTGCCAACCATGCGCGCCCGCTTCAAGGTCTACCGCCGTGGCCAAGGCTACGTCGGCAAGAAAGCCGCCGCCGACACCGAGTTCGTTGGCCGCGTGCTGCAGACCCTGCAACAAGAATGGCCCGCCGCCCGTGAGCGGCAGGCAGTCAAGGTGATCGACCCACTGAACTGAGTTGTACACCGCTACTTGAGCCCGGCCCACAAAGGCCGGGCTTTTTCATGGGCGGTTTCGCCGCTTCTGCAACCGCCGTCCTTCAGGCCTGAAGCCTAGGCCGCTGCACCTGCGGCAATGGCAAGGCGCCAGTGGCCAGCGCCCGCCCGCGCTCAACGCCCCAGACCAGCGCTCGTGTCATGGTCTCGCCCGGACGCGTCGGATGATACTCTTCGTGCAACGCGGCACCGTTCTTGGCATATAGCCCCAGGAACAACTGCGTGGCCCCCAGGCGCGACAGGCGCACCTGCACATCAATGCTGGTGCCATCACTGAGTTCCTCATCGTGGCTGCGACTGTGCAACTGCGCATCGGCCCACTGCCAGTAGGCCTCTTCCCTGATTCGCATCGAAATCAATCCTCCATTGGCGAAATGCCGCGCAAGAAGACCACAGCATCGAGTCGCGTGCGAGGGCAACACGCCGATACCATGAGCAGGATCAACAAAGGCAAAAAAAACCCCGCCATTGAGCGGGGCGTTGGCGGTCGGCTTACTTCTTGGTCGGCACCCGTGGAGTGAAGCGACCCTTCTTGATGCGCTGCAGCGACGCAGGCTGCAGCTGCTCCGATTCGTCCAGGGTCATGTTGGCAAAGCCCAGGCGCAAAGCCGTCTGGCCGCAACGGACCTGGCTGTTGATCGGGAATGCATCATTCATGTCTTCGAAAAAGGATTCGCTCATGCCCTGTCTCCCTCCAGAGGTGACCGTGTCGGCAAGCAGCGTACTTGCCTAGATGAACAGCGGCCTGTTGAAGTGAGACTAGCCGGTCATTCTCGGACCGCCCGGACAAAATCCACGGACCCGACCAGTGGCACATGGCCTTACTTCAAACGCACCGCCGTACCGGTGGCGAACACCACGACCATGCCGCCCTGCACCGACGGCATGCTGATTTCGAAGTCCACGCCGACCACGGCGTCAGCTTGCAATTGACGTGCCCGGGCCATCAACTCCTGAGTGGCCTGCTCACGCGCCAGCTTCAGTGCGCCCTCCAGGGTCTGCGAGCGGCCACCGAAAAAGTCGCGAAAGCGAGCAAAGAAATCGCGCACGAAGTTGATGCCCTGCACCGATTCGGCGCTGACCACGCCAAGGTATTCAGCGACCGGACGGCCTTCCAGTTGGCTGGTAGTGGAAATGATCATGTACGGGCGCTCCCTTGGATTAGGCAAAAGAAGCGCATGCTAACAAACCTTGCCCGCCCTCCCGGCAAGGTCTGCGGCGTTTTCGTAAGCGCTTATTGCGCGCTGGCCGGGCGCAGGCGCTGGCTGATCCGCGGACCGAATACATTGATCAGCAGCCCCAGCATCACCAACAACGCGCCCCAGCCCTGCATGGCACTCAGTCGTTCATCCAGCAACCAGGCCGATGAACTCAAGCCCACCACCGGCACCAACAGCGAGAAAGGGGCGACCTTGCCCGCAGGGTGACGCGACAGCAGCGTGCTCCACAGGGTGTAGCCGAGCATGGTCGCGGCGTAGGCCAGAAATGCCAGGGCCAATACCGAGCTCAAGCCGATGTTGCTCAACGCATCAGCCATGCGCTGCGGCCCCTCCAGCCACCAGGACAGCAGCAGAAACGGCAGCGGCGGAATCAGCCCGCCCCAGACCACCAACGCCACCAGGTTCACTGAACCGAAACGGCGCGTGATGATGTTACCCATGCCCCACATGGCACCGCCGCACAGGGTCAGCAACAGGGCTACCAGCGGCACATGGCTACTGTTCTCGCTGCCGATCAGGGCCAAGCCGCTCGCAGCCACCAACAAGCCGATCAGGCTGGCCGGGCGCAGACGCTCCCCGAGAAACAGCGCGGCGAAGCCCAGGGTGAAGAAGGCCTGCGACTGCAACACCAGCGAAGCCAGCCCCGGCGGCATTCCGCTATGCATGGCCTGGAACAGGAAGGCGAACTGACCGAGGGAAATCGTTGCGCCATAGGCGATCAGCCAGCGCCAGGGCAAGTTCGGCCGCTTGATCAGCAACACCGCCGGGAATGCCACCAGCAGAAAACGCAAGGCGCCAAGCAACATGGGCGGCAGGCCGTCGAGGCCGACCTTGATCACCACGAAATTGACTCCCCAGACGATGATCACCACCAGGGCAATCAGCAGGTCCTTGAGTGGCATTGCGACTTCCTTCTTCAGGCTGTTCTAGACATATTTCGTTACAGCATAAGGGCTTTTGCTGGCGCCGGACCGACACAGTTGCGGTCCAGGGTTGCGCAACAGTCTGAGATTGTTCCTCGCTCAAAGGGGGCTGTGCTGGCGGCGCAAGCACACTGAGGCCGTCGCCCGGCAGGTAGCGCGGCTACCTGCCTGCTCCAGCCCCGCTGGATTACCCGCGGCGCAACCGCTGTCAAATTGTCTGTCATCTAGCGGTCATCCCACTGTCGTAATCTGCGGTGCATCTCTATGCCACAGGTCCCCGGCATGCACCGCCTCTGCGTCTTGCTCTTGTGTATTCTGCCCCTGCTGGCCTTGGCTGAGCCGGCGCAGCTGCATGTGCAAGGCTCCAACACCATCGGCGCGGCGCTGGGTCCAGCGCTGATCCAAGGCATGCTGCAAGCCCAAGGCGCCAGCGCTATCGAGCAGGCGCCAGGGGCGGCCCCTAATGAAACCGACATCACTGCGCGCGATCTCAAGGGCCTGTTGATCCGCGTCGCGATCGCAGCGCATGGCTCTAGCACAGGGTTTGCCGCGCTAGGCAGTGGCGCTGCCGACCTTGCCGCCGCCTCGCGCCCCATCAGCGAAGCCGAAGCCCAGCGCCTGCGGGCACTGGGCGATCTACGTAGCCCGGCCCAGGAGCAGGTGATCGGCCTGGACGGCGTTGCGCTGATCGTGCATCCGGACAACCCGCTGGCCAAGCTCACCACCGAGCAACTGGCGCAGGTGTTCTCAGGCCAGGTGTCGCGCTGGGAGCAGTTAGGCGTGCCCGGCGGGCCGATTCGTCTGTACGCGCGCGATGACCGCTCCGGCACTTTCGAAACCTTCAAGGCGCTGGTACTGGACACTCACGCCAGCGTGCTGGACAGCCAGGCGCTGCGTTTTGAATCCAGTGAGCAACTGGCGGAGCGGGTCAAGGCTGATCGCCAGGCGATTGGCTTTAGCAGCCTTGCTGCGGTGCACGGGGCCAAGGTGCTGGCCATCGCCGAGGGCGACGCGCCGGCCCTGCTGCCCAGCCGCGCGCGGGTGGCCAGCGAAGACTATCCGCTGTCGCGGCGATTGTACTTTTACCTGCCCAGCAACCCGCAGCCGTTGGCCCGGGCACTGGCCGAGTTCGCGCAGAGCCCGGCAGGCCAGGCGATTGTCGCTGAACAGGGGTTTGTCTCGCAGCAGGTCAAGGCACTGGCGGTGCCCACCCAAGCGGATATGCCGCCGCGCTACCGCAACCTGGCCGAGGAGGCGCAGCGTCTGACCGTCAATTTCCGCTTTCAGCAAGGCAGTGCCAGCCTCGACAACAAGGCGCTGCGCGATGTGCGGCGGGTGGCTGATTACCTGCGCCAGACGGGCAAGTTGCACGTCAAGACAGTGCTGGTCGGCTTTAGCGACCCCAAGGAGACGCCAGGGCGCGCCGCGCTGCTTTCACGCTTGCGGGCGATGGCGGTACGCCGGGAGTTGGCTCGCGATGGCGTGCAGATCAAGGAGGTGACCGGCATGGGTGATGAACTGCCGGTGGCCGACAACGATCAGGAACAGGGGCGCCTGCGCAATCGGCGGGTTGAGGTTTGGGTGTATTGACGAGTTGGCCAGTACTGGCCTCATCCCGGGGCAAGGATCCAAGCAAAGAAATGTAACAGCGTCGCATTCGAGCACTGGGGGAAATGGGTCTAGGCTCAAACCCATGTGATACCGGGCCCCTCTGACGGCTGCCAAGCCGCCATGTCGGATCACTGTTGCCATGCAACGTCGACAATCAAGGAGGGGCTCATGACGGCTCTACACACCTATCTCACCACCCCATTGCTCGGCACCAGCGCCTGGTTGTGGCTGGTATTCATCGCCATCGTCATTGGTCTGCTGGTGCTGGACCTGGGCGTGTTGCACCGCAAAGACCGAGAAATCGAGATGCGCGAAAGCCTGCTGCTGTATTCAGGCTACTTCAGCGTGGGCGTGCTGTTCGGGGTGTGGGTATGGTTTGAATTGGGCGCGCAGTCAGCGCTGGAGTTCTACACCGGTTTTTTGGTCGAGCAGTCGTTGTCGATGGACAACGTATTCGTCATGGCCATGATCTTCAGCTTCTTTGCCATCCCTCGCCGCTACCAGCACCGGGTGTTGTTCTGGGGCATTCTCGGGGTGGTGTTCTTGCGCGCGATCATGATCGGCGTGGGCGCGGCTTTGGTGCAGAACTTTGCCTGGGTGCTTTATCTGTTCGGCGCGTTCTTGCTGTTCACCGGGGTGAAGATGGCCTTTTCCAAACAAGACAGCCATCCGGACCTGGCCAATAATCCAGTGCTGCGCTTCGTACGCAGGCATATGCGCGTCACCGACCAGATCCACGGCCCGCACTTTTTCGTCCACCTCACCCCACCGGGGCAAAGCAAGGCGCTGCGCTATGCCACGCCGCTGTTCCTGGCCCTGGTGTTGATCGAACTGGCTGACCTGGTGTTCGCCGTCGACAGTGTTCCGGCGATCTTCGCCATCACCCAAGACCCCTTCATCGTCTACACCTCGAACATCTTTGCCATCCTCGGCCTACGTTCGCTGTACTTCGCCTTGGCGGCGTTGATGCACCGCTTCGTCTATCTCAAATATGCGCTGGCGCTGGTGCTGATCTTCATCGGTTGCAAGATTTTCTACCACGGGATGGTGGGCAAGGTGCCGGCGTTGCTGTCACTGGGGGTGACGTTCGGCTTGTTGCTCGGCGGGGTGCTGTTGTCGCTGTTCAAGACGCGGGACAGTCAGCAAGAGGACGCTGGTCATAGCTCCATCGAAACAGGTGAAGTTACCGATTCACAGGCAGTCAAACCCGGCCAAACGTCTAGCACTGAAGAAAAGAAAGACCCGCATTTGCGGGTCTGAGTTGCCCGTTCAAAGCATAATGCCGCCAAGCTTCATGGTTGGGACAGTCTGATGAGGACAAAGGCAACCAACATCCACGTGAATCCGATTATGGTAAGCCATACAGAACCCAGCATCCTTCGTTTTAAACCCCGAGGAAAATTGCGCAGCTCGTTAATATCTAGCTCCCCCCTGCGTATATGTGGTCCAGGGAGTAAGAGCAAGCCGCAAACGAAACAGACCAGCATCCAGCGAGACTTTAACCCGCCAATACCCCACCCTCGTTTCTGTTGCTCAAACCATGGACGACTTTGAATGGCAGACAACATGATGTGGAATTCGCGAGTACTGGCGATGTACAGGCTCATGGCAACACCTGGCAATCCAACTAAAAACGGCCCTGCCAAGAAGGCAATTCTTACAAGCTGAGGCCAACTGTCAAAATCAATCATGTCCGAATTCATATAACTCCTCTGCCAGCCTTTCACCTGCCGCGCTACCTCCAAGCCCTCCAACTGCTGACCCGCCACCCACCGGAACCAAGGCACATATGGGCGTACCAAGAGCACCTGTTCCTATGGAGAACACACCGCATAACGCACCTGCTGCAACCCCTCCGAGCTTTGCGCCTAACGTCGCTCCACCCATTCCGACCGCGAAGCTCCCAGCCTCCGTCATCCGAATTTTTCTACACTCAGCCGACTCTCCTGCGCGGCAAACCTCTTGCACCTTCAGATAGGACGCCGCCCCTCCCAGCCCAGTGCCGACAGCCCCGCCATACTTTAGGTACTTCGCCGTTTTCGCCACCTCATCCAAATGCATCGCATACCCCGGTATCTGCCCTGGACCACCCGCCCTCGACCAATGGTGAACGAGGCTCTTGGTGGAAATTCCAAGAGTCCGTCGCAACTTCTCGTAACTACCCAGATTCAATTGCTTATTGAGAAAGGCGGTCTTCAACTGGCCGTCCAGTTGCTTGAGCAGTCCTTGCCGCGCTGCAAAGAACGCCGGGCTGTTCAGATGCCCGTGGCGCGCAAACTGCTGCTGATGCAGGCGTTCGATATCCACCAAGGTGGCTCTGACCTGCCCCAGACCCTGCTCGAGCATGTCCTTGCCTACGCCCATCGACTGGCTGGCACCGTTGAGCAGCCCGGCAATCTCGGCTTGGTGAAGCATCATGAAGTCCGCCTCACCACGGTCCAGCCGCGCCAATGATTCACGGGCCTGCTGCGCCGCAGCCATCAGCTGACCTTCCTCGCGTGTGCAGGCATGGCCGTTGTCCGGATCGCCGATGACAAAGATCTCGCCCCCTTTGAAGCCCTGCTGGTAGGTAGGATTGAGCATTTGCAAACGCGAGATGGGTAAAGTGCTGTCCTGTTCGGCCAGGTGCATCAGGACCTGTGGAAAGGACATGCTGCGCGGCACGAGGTAGAAACCCGGCTCTTGAGTGAACGGCAGCGAATCAACCGCGTGGCGTGGCGCAGAGCTGGCCAGGCTGCTCGGTGTTGCTGTGGTCGCTTGCGAGTACGACGAATCTGCCAGTGGCGTCGCCCGCGCGATCGGTTTAACGCGGTTTAGCGGGGCCACGACCCGGTTACTTCCACTCGGACAACCACAGGCCACCAGCGCGCCATCCATGGCCACGGCTTGACCATCGGAGATGAAGAACGAAACGCCTTCAACGACCTTCCCGATCTCATCACACAGCGGACACGCTGTGGTGCTGTCACCCATGCGCAACACCATTCGCCCATTGGACGTATAGCTCGCGCCCGTGGCGATGCAGGTGGCGCCGGTGGTGGTGAGATCACCGTCCAGCGCCTGCCCTTTACCCCCCAAATCTACACGCATGTGCAACTTCCTTATGCTGGCTAGAGCAACGGAACCTAGCAGTTACAGGGCGTCCTTTTTCCCTCGGAACCCAGAAACAGACACATCCTACACGCCTTGCGGAAAGCTCTTTATCGCTGAGGCAAAAAGTTAAACTTTTCTCACCGCCTCACCTACTGGCCCAGCACTTTGAGCATCGGCACGCAGGCCAGCTGCAAGCCCGAAGGTGACTGATAGATCGACCGCTCCTCGCCGACGAAACCGCACGCGCGATAGAACGCCACCGCGTTAAGCGTGGCATCCAGTTTGATCTGGGCCAGGTTCGCCTCAAGCGCCAGCCCTTCGAGATGCTCGATCAGCAGCCGTCCGATGCCACGTCCCATGAACTCGGGATGAACGAAGATCGCGCCGATTTCACCCACCTCAACATCCAGCATGCCGGTAGCGACCACCCTGCCCTGCGCGCACACCAGCTGAAAGTGCTGCTGCACCAAATCAGTAAACCACTTGTTGAGTGATCCCCGCGTCCACGCCAGCATGTCTTGCTGGTTATAGGGGCCGATGCACTGGGCACGGATGGCCAGTCGGCGAATGTCGAAGGCGATCTGGGCGTCATCACGGGTGGCGCGACGAATTTCGAACATGCTCTGTCTCCATTTAATTGTGCGAACGGAGCAGCAAAAGGCCCCGTCCATTGCTGGCGGGGCCTTCAGGTTCTATCCGGGGATGCTAGGCAGCCGTGACCTCATGGCCCGCCAGAGGCGGTCATGTAAGTGCACATCAGGGTGGATTGGGCTAGATAGATCATGCCGCCGAGTGTAGCGCAGCTGCCACGTGATGGATGAGCATTGGAGGTATTTGCAGAACAAAAATAGAAGCTTCCTACAGCCACGTATGATTTGGCTGACTGTGAAGCTTGTCCCTTGTTAACCAGCATGCACGTCCCTTCACAAGGAGTGCCCTCATGGAAAAGCCACCGATACCTGACCTCAGCCAACTGCGCGTCAACCGCAAGCTCATTGCCGTCATCGCCACCCCGCTGCTCGCCTGCGCCGCTTTGGCAGCGCTGTTCAACCAAGTGCTGTTCTACAACGAAGCAGGTCAGATGACCCATGTACGGACGATCTTCGGCGAGGAGAAAGTCGTCGAGGACGTGGGCTACGCAACCAAATGGTTCGGCCGCAGCACCTCCTGGCGGCGCACTATCGGCGTCCAGTCGGCCCTGCAAGCGGACAACGAGGAAGGCAATCGCAGTGGTCATCCGTCAGTAACCCTGGAAAACCTGCCCATCGTGTTCCTGGGCAATGTCGACGCCAAGGCCGAGTTCAGCACCCAGTTTCGCCTGCCCTCAGCGGACGCGTTCCTGAAGATTGCCCAGGAGTACCGCACGCCGGATAACTTCCTCCAGCGTGCGCTGCTGCCGGCAGTCAAGGAAACCCTGCAAGCCACGGCGTCACTGATGAGCGCCGACGATTACTATGCCGGCAATCGCAGCCACTTTGGTGCCGAGTTCGAGAACCAGTTGCGCAATGGCCTGTACCTGACCAGTCGCAAGGAGATCCGCGTACAGCGCGACCACTTCCCAGCCCAGACCGCCGTACTCCAGGCCGGCACCGACCAGGGCAGTTTCGGCGACAACAGCGCCACCCGTTTCGTCATCGAAAAGAAGCTCGACAAAGATGGCCAAGAGCTGCGCAAGCAGCAGCAATTTCGCCTGTTTGGCGTCGAAGTCGTCGATGCTCGGGTAACCCATATCGACCCCAACCCGCAGTATCAAGAGCGTATGGTGCGGGTGCAGCAGGCGCTGGCGGAACTGGCGGTGGCCCGGCAAAACCGGCTCAAGGAAGAAGAGGAAAAAGAGTTGGTGTCCGCTCGTGGCGCCAAGGACGTCGAGGCCAAGCGCCAGGAAAGTCTGCGCCAGCAGATCGAGCGCACCACCGAGGCGGAGACGGAAAAGCAGCTGGCCTTGATCAATGCCGATCGGGAAAAACGCCGCGCCGAGATCGATAAGCAGACTGCTGAGCTGCTGCGCGATAAAGCCCAGGTCAATGCCCAAGCCACCAAGATCAGTGCCGACGCCGAAGCCTACGCCCGCGAGGCGTCGCTCAAGGCCGATGGTGCCCTGCAAAACAAGCTCGACGCGCTGGTGCAGATCAACCGCGCATGGGCTGAAGCGGCGGCCAAAGCCCCAGTACCGAACGTGATGATGGGCGGCGCTGAATCAGGCATCGGCCGCCAGGATGAGATGAGTAGGCTGATGAGCGTCTTGGCCACCAAGGCGGCCAAGGATCTGCTGGTGGACCTGAAAACACCCTGATCCCTGAGGGGCGTCACACCGGTAACTGGCAGTGCTGCACACGGCCAGTTACCACTAAAGAGACCGGCCTGGCGCTATCAGTGCCCGCGCAACATCTCCTTAGGCACGTACTTGCCAATCTCGTACTTGCCAATCGCCGCCCGGTGCACTTCATCCGGACCATCGGCCAGGCGCAGGGTGCGCTGCATGGCGTACATGTAGGCCAACGGAAAATCACCGCTGACCCCTGCCCCCCCATGAATCTGAATAGCCCGGTCGATCACGCGCAGGGCGACGTTGGGCGCCACTACCTTGATCTGAGCGATCTCGCTGCGCGCCACCTTGTTGCCGACGGTATCCATCATGTACGCAGCCTTGAGGGTCAGCAGCCGCGCCATGTCGATCTCCATCCGTGAATCGGCGATCTTGTCGACGTTGCCGCCCAGACGCGCCAGTGGCCGACCGAACGCGGTGCGCTCGACCGAACGCTTGCACATCAATTCCAGGGCGCGCTCGGCCATGCCGATCGAGCGCATGCAGTGGTGAATGCGCCCAGGCCCCAGGCGTCCCTGGGCGATCTCGAAGCCGCGGCCCTCACCGAGCAGAACATTCTCATAAGGCACCCGCACGTTCTCGAACAGCACCTCGGCGTGGCCATGCGGCGCGTCGTCATAGCCGAATACCGGCAGTGGGCGGACGATCTTCACCCCCGGCGCATCGGTGGGCACCAGTATCATCGAGTGCTGCTGGTGGCGGGGTCCGTCCGGGTTGGACAGGCCCATGAAGATCATCACCTTGCAGCGCGGATCGCAGGCGCCGGAGGTCCACCATTTACGGCCATTGATCACCCACTCATCACCGTCGCGCACTGCGGTGGCTGCCATGTTGGTGGCGTCCGAAGAGGCGACGTCGGGTTCGGTCATGGCGAACGCCGAACGAATCTCGCCACGCAGCAGCGGTTCGAGCCACTGGCGTTTTTGCGCCTCGCTGCCGTAGCGCACCAGCACCTCCATGTTGCCGGTATCGGGCGCCGAGCAGTTGAACGGCTCCGGCCCCAGCAGCGAGCGGCCCATGATCTCGGCCAGCGGCGCGTATTCCAGGTTGCTCAGGCCGGCTCCAAGTTCTGACTCAGGCAAGAACAGATTCCACAGCCCCTCGGCGCGGGCCTTGGCCTTGAGCTCTTCCATGATCGCAGTGGGTTGCCAGCGGTCGCCCTCGGCAACCTGGCGCTCGAACACCGGTTCTGCGGGGTAGACGTAGGCCTCCATGAACGCAGTGACGCGCTCACGCAGAGCCTGGACCTTGGGCGAATAGGCGAAATCCATTGGGGCTACCTTCACGGGACGAAGAACATGGGCCAGAGACTAGAACAGCTGCAGTCGATCCACCTAGTCTATTTTCCGCGTGTATAAACATTCATAACCGATATATGATCGAGCCATAACTCCAACAACGAGCGGCGCCCATGAACCTCAGCAAGGTTGACCTGAATCTGTTCATCGTCTTTGACGCCATCTATACCGAAGCCAACCTGACCCGCGCCGGGCAGATTGTCGGCATCACCCAACCGGCGGTGTCCAACGCGCTGTCGCGGCTGCGCGAGACCTTCAACGACCCGCTGTTCGTACGCACCGCCCAAGGCATGGTGCCCACGCCGATGGCGCAAAACATCATCGGCCCGGTGCGCAACGCGCTGGCGCTGTTGCGGGTGTCGGTGCAAGAGAGCCGCATCTTCAATCCACAGCAGGCCAACAAAACCTTTCGCATCAGCATGACCGACCTCACCGAGGCGGTGATCCTGCCACCGCTGTTCCAGCGTCTGCGACGCCTGGCGCCTGCGGTGATGATCGAGAGTTTCCTGTGCAAACGCCGTGAAACCACCAAGGAGCTGGCCGCCGGGCGCCTGGACTTTGCCGTCGACGCGCCATTGAACACCGATCCGCAGGTGCGTCATGTCAAACTCATGCAGGACCGTTACGTCTGCGCCCTGCGCCAAGGTCACCCCTTGGCCGACGGCAAGCTGAGCTTGGACAACTACTTGGGCATGACCCATATCCATATCTCCAGCCGCCGCAACGGCCTGGGCTATGTCGATCTGGCCCTGGGCAAGATGGGCGTGCAGCGCAAGATTGCCCTGCGCTCGCAGCACTACCTGATGGCCTCGCAGGTATTGCAACAGACCGACATGGTAATGACCGTGCCGGAACGCTTCGCCCGCCGCCACAAACTGCGTCACCTGCCGCTGCCGGTGGAAGTGCCGCCCTTGGAAACTCATCTGTACTGGCACGAAAGCACTGACCAGGACCCAGCCAACCGCTGGATGCGCGAGCAAATTATCGAGCTCTGCGAGCGGGTGGTGATCGAAGAAGAAAAGGCGCTTGAACCTCTCTAGGCTAGGCACTGGCGAATTCTTGCTATATCCGCCTCGTTTTGGAGAAGTATTTTCTACTAAAAGTGCAAACAGCCGAACAGATGGAAAAATCTTTCCGACGACACCGCGTAGCATGAATTGCATCGATCGCCACCTCCAAGGCGACATGCACGGATTCGCCTCATCATGCCCAGCGCCCCGCTCTACTTCGATTACGCCGCCACTACCCCGGTCGACGACCGGGTTATCGAAACCATCCTCGCCTGTCTTGGACGAGAAGCGAACTTCGGCAACCCCGCCTCCAGTGGCCACTTTTATGGACAAGCCGCACGCGAGCTGGTCGAGCAGGCGCGTAAGCAAGTGGCGCAACGGGTAGGCGCGCAACCGGACGATCTGGTCTGGACCTCCGGCGCCACCGAATCGAACAACCTGGCGCTCAAAGGCGTCGCCCAAGGCGGTGGTAAACCAGGCCACCTGATCACCAGCCTGCTGGAACACAAGGCCGTGTTGGATACCGTCGCAGAACTTGAACGCCAAGGCTGGGCAGTGACCCGGCTCAAGCCCGATGCGGCCGGCTTGATCCAGCCCGAGGCAGTGCACCAGGCATTGCGCGAAGACACCCGATTGGTGTCGCTGATGGCGGTGAACAACGAACTTGGCACGCTGACTGACTTCGCTGCAATTGGCGCCTTGGTTCGCGCCCACGGTGCGCTGCTGCATGTCGACGCGGCCCAGGCCGTGGGTAAGGTGCACCTCGACCTGGCCGAGCAGGCTGTCGACCTGATGTCGTTCTCGGCGCACAAGGTGTATGGCCCCAAAGGTATCGGTGCGCTTTACGTCGGCGCCCGTGCGCGCCCAAAGCTGTACGCGCAAATGCACGGTGGCGGCCACGAGCGCGGCCTGCGCTCGGGCACCCTGGCCACCCATCAAATCGTTGCCATGGGCAGCGCCTTCGCCCTCGCCGGCGAGCCCGGCGACAGCGAGCAGCAACGCATCCAGGCCTTGAGCGCGCGCCTGCGTAACGGCCTGCTGGCCTTGCCCGGTGTCAGCCTCAATGGCTGCCCAGAGCAACGCATTCCCCACACCCTGAACCTGTGCATCGATGCCAGTGGTTTCAATAGCGCTGCATTGGCCAGTGAGCTGGCGCTGTCGAGCACCTCAGCCTGTAACTCAGCCAGCAACGCTGCCTCACATGTATTGCTGGCACTCGGCCTGGACGAGCGCAAGGCACGCAACAGTGTGCGCCTGAGCCTTGGCCGTTACACCAGCGAAGCGGATGTAGACAAAGCCGTGGAGGTGTTCAAGCGAGTGGTATCGGCTGCTGCGACTGCATTGTGGTAGCTGCCTGTCCAAGTTCATGTGCATGCTGTGCATGAACCTGGACAGGTGTTCTGGCGTTGTTGTCAAAGCCCCAGGGTTGGGCCACGAATATCATTGGGCGGTGGCACATCGGGATAGCGCGGTAGATGCGGCGGTGGCACGTCCGGCCCACCGCAGATCGGCCTGCTCACCGGCGGAAATACCGGCATGATGGTCGCATCCGAACCACCCGCGACCTGATCCAGCTCCTCGCCGCTCAACTCGCGCGGGGTTTGTGCATGTACAAAAGGCATAAATAACGCTCCTTGAAGTAGATGAGGCAGGCCGAGGCTGAATCAGCCGAGGCCAGGCACGTCGCCAATCAATAGTTGTCGCCGAACAGCTCAGGCCATTCGGGAAACTGCGGCGGCGGCCCGCGGACAATTTCCGGTTGGCCGGCACCGCCGCTGATCAGCTCGGTTTCCTCTTCACTCAAGTCACGCAATGCGTCATGGCTGAAGGCATCAGGGCTAGTCATGATCAACACTCCTTGTGGTCAATGAAACGCCCCGATTATTGCTCCCCTCCCTGCCTTTGACTCTAGGGCGGGTGTCCTAACTGCACAATGCCATCACCTTGGCCTTCAGAGGAAGGTGAACACCGTCGAGGCGGGCAGGCGCGACTTGTTCAGACCGGCGTTGAAGTCTTCCGGGCTGCGGTAGCCCAGGCACAACAGCACGACGCTGGTGAAGCCCTGTTCACGCAGGCCCAACTCTGCATCCAGCGCCTTGCTGTCGAAACCTTCTATTGGCGTAGCGTCGATATTCAGCGCGGCGGCACCGAGCAGCGCCGTGCCCAGCGCCAGGTACGTCTGCTTTTCCATCCAGTGCTGCACGTCCTTTTGATCGAAACGGTGCAGATTGACGTAGAAACGGCGGCTTTGATCTTGCCCTGCGCGGGCCTGATCGTCACGGAAGCGGCCATCTTGCGCCTCCTGTTCCAGCACTGCCTGCAGATGCGCATCAGGCATTTCGGTACGGGTGGCGAAGACGATCACGTGCGAAGCGTTGAGGATTTTCGCCGTGTTGTAGGCGAACGCCTCGGTGCTCTTGGCGATACGCGCCTTGCCTTCATCACTGTCGGCAACGATGAAGTGCCACGGCTGCGAATTGACCGACGAAGGGCTGTGGCGCAGTTGCTCAAGCAAGGTATCGACGGTCGCCTGGGGGATCTTGCGGGCGGCGTCGTAGGCTTTGGTGGTGTAGCGGCGTTTGGCCAGGGTCACGGTGTCCATCGATTGAGCTCCTTGGGAGTACGGATTTGAGGCGCATCTTAGCGTTACTGAAAACAAGAAAAACCAGCTAAATACAGCAACACTTTCAAGCCGATGACGAAAATCGATAGTCGCTGCACATTCGTTCTAAACCTGCCGCCTGCATCTGGGATAAGGTTAAAGACTCCTCACAAGCGGCCATGGCCATGAGCAACTGGATCGATCTTGCCCAAGACGTCGATACCGGCATCGAGTCGGTACGGGCGCATTTCATCGGCCATGCCTACGACCCGCACTGGCACGACAGCTACCTGGTGGGCGTGACCGAACAAGGCGTGCAGCAGTTCCACTGCCGCCGCGCCCGCCATCGCAGTACGCCGGGCCAGGTGTTCTTGCTCGAGCCTGGCGAAATCCACGATGGCCAGGCACCCACCGAGGACGGTTTCACCTATTCGACGCTGTATCTGGACCCCAACTGGATGGAGGCCGAAGTGCGCGCCCTGTTCGAGCACGCGCCTGCCGATGGCCTGCCCAGTTTCGCCGATACGCTGTGCCGCGACGAACGCCTGATGGGGGCTACCTTGCGAGCGTTCAAGGCCATGCACGGCAAAGAGCTGCGCATCGTTCGGCAAACCGCCATGGACGACCTGCTCGCCTGCCTCACCCAGCACCTGCACTGGCGCAAACGGCTCAACCCCGACCCGCGCCTGCCGCTGACCGCGCAGGTGGCCCGTGACTATCTGCATGCGCATCTGGACCAGGACATCGGCCTGGATGACCTGGCGCGCACCTGTGGCGTGGACCGCTTCCGCCTGACCCGGGCGTTCAAGGCCGCCTTTGGCCTGGCCCCGCATGCCTACCTGATCCAGCTGCGGGTCGCCCGCGCCCGCCGCCTGCTGGCGCAAGGCCAAACGCCCGCCGAGGTGGCCAGCGCCCTGGGCTTTGCCGACCAGAGTCACCTGGGGCGCTGGTTTCGGCGGGCGTATCAATTGACCCCGGCAGACTACCGCCGCCGCTGCTCAATCGTTCCAGACTGATCCGCCGCCAGCGGCGAGCATGGTGCTCCAATTTTGTGGAGTACCCCGTCATGGCGCAGTCGCTGTTGCCCTTTGTTCTGTTCGCCCTGGTCGCCAGTATCAGCCCGGGGCCGACCAATCTGCTGATCCTCGCCCACGGCGCCCAGCGCGGCCTGCGCGCCAGCGTGGCGCCGATCCTCAGCGGCTGCCTGGCTGCAGCGGGGATGGTTTGGGTAGTGGGCTTGGGCTTGGCCGAAGTGCTGTTGCAGCACCCCGTCGCGCAGCTGCTGATGAGTTGGCTGGGAGTGCTTTGGCTGAGTTGGCTCGGCTGGCAGTTGCTGCGCAGCGCCGCTGCGCCTTTGCACGGTACCCAGCGGGCACGCTTTGGGGCAGTGAGCGCGGCCACCTTGCAGTTGATCAACCCCAAGGTATGGATGATGGCAATCGCGATCATCGGCGTGTTTGCCGCGCCTGGACAGCCGGTGTGGCAGTTGGCGCTGATCTTTCTGATCATCGCCCTGCCGTGCATGACTGCCTGGGCGCTGCTCGGGGTCGGCAGCGCCCGCTGGTTGCAGTCACCGCAGCGGCTGCGGCGGTTCAATCAGCTGCTGGCGTGGTTGCTGATCGTCTCGGCCTGGTCGGCGCTGTTGGCCTGAGCAAGAAAGCCGACTCTCTCAGTGTGGCGCTGGCACTGCCTGGCGAAACAGCGTGGTGCTGGCCACGGCCAGCACCAGCCCAACCAAGGCAACACTGCCGCCGACCAGACCGATATTGGCCACACCCATCTGGCTGCTGACGATACTGCCCAGCAATGCCCCGCCGCCGATGCCGATGTTGTAGATGCCGGAGAACAGCGCCATGGCCACATCGGTGGCATCAGATGCGAGCTTCAAGGTTTTTGACTGCAGCGATAGGCTGAAGCTCAGAATCGCCACGCCCCAGACCATGCTCAGCACAGCGAACGCTGTGAAGGTGCCCGACAGCGGCAACAGCAACAGTAGGCATGCCGCCAGGCAGCCGATCGAGCCGACCAGAAAGCCATGCGGGAAGCGATCGCTATAGCGGCTGAACAGCACCGAACCCAATACACCGGCGCCGCCGAACAACAACAGCAACAAGGTGGTGCGCTCACCGCCGATCTGCGCCACATGCAGGGCGAACGGCTCGATGTAGCTGTAGGCGGTGAACTGCGCAGTGATCACCAGGGTGACCAGCAGGTAGGTAATCACCAGCGCCGGGCGCTTGAACAGGATCGGCAAGCTGCGCAGCGACCCAGAGTTCTGGCTCGGCAGCAGCGGCAGCGACTTCATCAGGCAAAGCATGGTCGCCAGCGCCACCCCAGCAATGCTCAGGAAGGTCACCCGCCAACCCAGCGCCTCGCCTACCACGCGCCCCAAGGGGATACCGAGCACCATCGCCAGCGTGGTGCCGGTGGCCAGCAAGCCCAGGGCCTTGGCCTGCTGCCCTGGAGGTGCCACGCGCACCGCCAGAGAGGCGGTGATCGCCCAGAACACCGCATGGGCCAAGGCGATGCCGATCCGGCTGACCAGCAGCATGGCAAAGCTCTGCGCCAGCCACGACAACAAGTGGCTGAGGATGAACACCAAAAACACGAACAACAGTAACCGGCGCCGCTCGACGTTGCGCGTCAGCAACATCATCGGCAGCGACGCCAGGGCGACCACCCAGGCATAGATGGTCAGCATCAGGCCGACCTGGGCGGTGGTCATGTCGAAGCTGCGGCCGATGTCACTGAGCAGCGCCACCGGGACGAACTCGGTGGTGTTGAAGATGAACGCCGCCAGGGCCAGCGCGATCACGCTCAGCCAACTGCCGCCGCCCACCGGTGCGGGCATGGATGTAGGAATGGGACCATTCATGGAAGTGGCGTGTAGCTCCAAAGAAAAAAGACGACGACACCCCCGCCAGCCAGCGAGTCGGCCCTCTGGCGGGTGTGGACAAAAATTATTGGAAGGATGCCCGGCATGGTACGCGTCAAGCCTGGGCCTCACAACCGCAGCGCAACCGGAGTACCATGCGCGCTTCTGATAGACCGCGGAACAAGGAGTCCGATCCGCCCATGGATAAGCAACACCCCCAGCAGCAATGGCAACAGGCGGTCAGTAGCTATGCCCAGGCCATCAATCGCTTCGTCAGCCAAGGGCAGGCGCAAGGCTGGGACGATCTCCAAGAGCCGCAAGCGCCGCCCACCGAACATCTGCTCCCCGCCTGGCAGGCAGCCTTGCAAGCGATTAACCAACCCGGCGTCAGTGACGCCCAGCGCCAGGCGTTTCGCCAGGCCTGGCCGCCGGCGCACCAGCCGCTGCTGCCCTTGCTCGAGCAACACGGTCAGGCTATCGCCAATGTGCTGCTGCTTGATGACGGCAGCCTGCTGGCACGCATTGGCACGCCGTTCGAGCGCGGCCAGGTGGTGCGCATCGATGGCTACAGCGTGACCCCGGTGATCGGTGTCGAGCATTTCGGCCGGTGCCCACAACGCCGCTACTTTGCCCTGACCAACGCTGAAGGTATCCGCGTCACCGATGGCTGGGGCGGGCCACAGGTCGCCCGGTTTGCCTGGCCTAATGGCCTGGAGGGGTTGCCTGCCGGCTATCCGTTCGAGCCGTTCGACCTGCCGCCAACGCCGACCGCGATCACGCCATTCCCCGATGGCCAACGGCTGCTGCTGGTCAGCAGCGAAGGCGTGTTCGTGCTGGCCGCCACTGGCGCCACCCGGCTACTGCCCGATGAGCAAGCGATCCTGGAAGACCTGGCTCAAGGCATCGACCCTGACGACATCAACCTGGGGCTGAGCATGGAGCACGGCGCCCTGTCCGCCGACGGCAGCCTGATCGCCATCGGCGAACAGTGCGGCCGCCACCGGATCCTGGACCAACAGCTGCGGCTGCTCGCCGAGATCGGCCCGGTGAGCGAATACCCGCACTTCGCCCTGTTCAACCAGCGCGGCGATCAGGTGCTGCTCAACGCCTGCCACTTCTACAACGGCGCCACCCTCGGGGTGCGCACGGCCGACCTGCCTGGGCTGGACACCGAGCACTACAGCGACGACCCGCGTACCCCACTGTTGCACGAGGGCGCGCGGATCTACGCCGGCGTAGCACGCGAGCACGAATACATCGTCGGCGATGCGCATGGTTACCTGCGGGCCTTTGGCGAGGATGGTCGTGAGCACTGGCAGCATCACCTGGGCTCGACCCTCTGCGCGATGGATATCAGTGCCGATGGGCGCACCCTGGTGGCCGCCAGCTACGCCGGCTTCATCTCGCTGATCGCCCTGGACAGTGGCCGGCCTGACTGGCAGATCGGCACCGGCGAGCATGCCGAGGTGCGCCGCTGGTTGTTCTGGAAGGGGCTGGACAAGCCGCTGGCCTGGTAGCCAGTTTGCCCCGGACTCATCGCGGGGCAAGCCCGCTCCTAAAGCGATCGGGTAGGCGCGGTCCCGCGATGAGGCCGGGGCCGACGCCATCAGGCCTTGAGCGTGGCCATGTCGATCACGAAGCGATACTTCACATCGCCAACGATCATCCGCTCATAGGCCTGGTTGATGTTGCGGATATCGAGCATCTCGATATCGCAGCTGATGCCATGCTCGGCGCAGAAATCCAGGACTTCCTGAGTCTCGGCGATACCGCCAATCAGCGAACCCGCCAGCACCCGGCGCTTCATCACCAGATTGGCCGCATGCAGCGGTGGCTCGACCGGCTCGATCAAGCCGACCAGGATGTGCACGCCATCGAAGGTCAGCGTTTCCAGGTAGGGATTGAGATCGTGTTGTACCGGAATGGTGTCGAGCAAGAAGTCAAAACGCCCCGCTGCAGCGCGCATCTGCTCCGGGTCAGTGGACACGATCACGTGATCGGCGCCCTGGCGACGGGCTTCTTCGGCCTTGGCCGCTGACCGGGTGAACAGTGTCACTTCAGCGCCCAGCGCCTTGGCGAACTTGATGCCCATGTGGCCCAGGCCGCCCATCCCGAGAATGCCAACCTTGTGCCCAGGGCCGACGCCATGGTGCTTGAGCGGCGAGTAGGTGGTGATACCGGCGCACAGGATCGGCGCCGCGCTGGCCAGGTCCAGGCCCTGTGGAATGCGCAGCACGAAGTGCTCGCTGACCACGATGCTGTTGGAATAGCCACCCATGGTGTTGCTGCCGTCGACCCGATCAGGGGTGGCATAGGTCATGGTCGGACCTTCCAGGCAGTACTGCTCCAGGTCCTTGGCGCAGGCCTCGCAATGCCGGCAGGAGTCGACCATGCAGCCTACGCCCACCAGGTCGCCGACCTTGTGCTGAGTGACCTTGGCACCGACCGCAGTGACCCGACCGACGATCTCATGGCCTGGCATCAGTGGGTATACGGCAATGCCCCACTCGTTGCGCGCCTGGTGGATGTCAGAGTGGCACACACCGCAGTAGAGGATCTCGATGGCGACGTCATCGGCACGCGGGCTGCGGCGCTCGAAGGTCATGGGGGCCAGCGGGCTGGTTGGGGTTTGGGCGGCGTAACCGATGGCGGTATACATGCAGGACCTCGCAAAAAGTGAAACGATTCAGGCGGCACATTTTGTTCGCCAAAAGCCGCTTCGCCCACAGCAGATTCTCCGGCATGCATGCCTGATTCTCCGAACCTGGCGGTAAGCATCTGGCGCTGGCGCTGCAATCTGCGAAGATGCCAGTGTCTGATCCTCTGCCCTGGTCCATCATGCAGCTCACTCGCCACGTCGACGCCAATGCCCCGCTTTGCGCCCTGATCCGTAGCCTGGCCACGCGCCCAGGCTTTGTACCGACTCACTTGCCCCAGGTGCAGGTATTGAGTTGGGATCATTACGTGGCCAGCAGCCCGCAGCTCTACGAGCCCAGCCTGATGATCCTGGCCCAGGGCAGCAAGCTGGCGCGCCTGGGGCCACGCACCCTGGAGTACGGCGCCGGACATTACTTGGTGCAGGCGCTGTCGGTGCCGTTCATGTGCGAGACCTTCGCTACCGCTGAGGCGCCGTTACTAGGGGTGGCCGTCGATATCGATCGTGGCATGCTCAGCGAGTTGGTGCAGAACATGGGCCTTGCCGCCGATGCCGCGGTCGAGGCGCAGACGCCCCAGTCGATGACCTCGGCAGCACTGGACGCGCCGATGCGCGAGAGCGTCGAGCGCTTGCTACAGTGCCTGCAGGATCCACTGGACGCCAAGGTGCTGGGGCCGGCACGGGTGCGCGAGGTGCTCTATACCGCCTTGCGCGGCCCACAGGCTGGGGTGTTGCGGGCGCTGGTCGAACAGCAGGGGCATTTCGCCCGGATTGGCGCTGCGCTGGCTTACCTGCGCGAGCACTACGCCGAGCCGTTGAGCGTGGAGGCGTTGGCCAGTTGCGCCAACATGAGCGTGTCGACCTTCCATGAGCACTTCAAGCGCTGCACCGACATGGCGCCGATGCAGTACCTCAAACGCCTGCGCCTGCTCAAGGCCCAGCAAATGCTGATCGGCGAAGGCCTGGGCGTGGCACAGACCGCGCACCGGGTGGGGTACCAGAGCACCTCGCAGTTCAGCCGCGAGTACAAGCGCCAGTTTGCCCACAGCCCGGGCGATGCGCAGCCTTACCAGAGCCTTCCGGTCTAAGTAGCCAATCGGCGCGGCCCAGCGGCGGCCCCAATCCCACAGGGTTCACTCCAGCCTGATGTTCTGCGTAGTACCTGTAGGAGCGGGCTTGCCCGCGAAGGGCCGCAAAGCGGCCCCATAGCAAGACCTTTAGTGGACATACCAAGCCATGCAACCAATGCATTTGCCCTTTGCCGCGAACCCGTGGCATAGATGCGGGTCTGCCTTTACATGTCCGCTTTGCGCCATCGAGGAGTTTCGTGCATGAGCAAATCCCCCTACGTCCCGCCCAAGGTCTGGCGCAACGACGCAGCCTCCGGCGGTCAGTTCGCCAGCATCAACCGCCCGGTTGCCGGCGCCACCCATGACAAAGCGCTACCGGTAGGTAAGCAGCCCTTGCAGCTGTATTCGCTGGCAACGCCCAATGGCGTCAAAGCCACTATCTTGCTCGAAGAGCTGCTGGCACTGGGGCACAGCGGGGCTGAGTACGATGCTTGGCTGATCCGCATCGGCGACGGCGAGCAGTTCTCCAGCGGCTTCGTCGAGGTCAACCCCAACTCCAAGATCCCTGCCCTGCTCGATCGCAGTGTCGAGCCTGGCATTCGCGTGTTCGAGTCTGGTTCGATCCTGGTTTACCTGGCCGAGAAGTTCGGCGCGTTTCTGCCCAAGGCGCCTGCCGCGCGTACCGAAACGCTGAACTGGCTGTTCTGGCAGATGGGCGCCGCGCCCTACCTGGGCGGTGGTTTCGGCCACTTCTATGTGTATGCGCCGGAGAAAATCGAATACGCCATCAACCGCTTCACCATGGAAGCCAAACGGCAATTGGACGTGCTCGACCGACGCCTGGCCGAGAGCCGCTACCTGGGTGGCGATGACTACAGCATCGCCGACATCGCCGTGTGGCCGTGGTATGGCCAGCTGGTACGCGGCAACTTGTATGACGCCGCCGAGTTTCTCGCGGTGCAGGAATACCCTAATGTGCAGCGCTGGGCCGAAGAAATCGCCCAACGCCCCGCGGTGCAGCGTGGCACCCGGGTCAATCGCACCTGGGGTGATGAAGCGAGCCAGGTGCCAGAGCGGCATTCGGCAGCGGATCTGGATTGACCCACGTGGGGCCGCCAGACAGCGGCCCCACCCAGCGCGTTAGCCCACCAGATGCAGGAAATGCATATGCCGTTCGAAGTGATCGAGAATGTCCCCGATCACTTCGTCCTTCGACCAGCCCATCACATCATGATCCTGACCGCCCTCGCGCAGGTGGACTTCGGCGCGGAAGTACTTGCGCTCATCGCCCGGCGCATCGCTGCTGACGAAGCTGGGCATGGCATAGGCCTGCGGACGAATCTGGTAGACGAAGGTATCGTCACTCGGGCCGACCTTGAGCGTCACACTGCCCTCCTCGCCCTGCTCCACGCTGCACTCATAGCCCTGGCGCCGCCATTCTTCGGCCACCGCTTCACAGGCCGGCAATCCGACTTCGGTAATGAAGCGCGAGACATGCGCACGACGCGGGAACATCGCCAGCGTGCGCAGGCGCCGCTGCCAGTTACCGGCAGCACGTGAAGCGGTCGGCGAGATAGCCAGTGCCTGATAGCGCAAGTTGCGTTTGGTCGCATCGAGCTTGAGCGCCTTGAGCAAGCCACGGGTGCTGCACAGCAAGGCGATGGTGAACGGCAAGGCACTGGCGATGGTCGCTGTCTGCAACGCCTTCAGGCCATCGGCAAGCAGCAGTGCGATCGCCACCAGGCCCATGCTCGACGCCCAGAAGATTCGCTGGCGAATCGGCGTATTCTCCTGACCGCCCGAGGCGAGCATGTCGACCACCATCGCCCCGGTGTCGGCGGAGGTGACAAAGAACACCACCACCATGATCACTGCCAGGGTGCTGATCACACTGGCGAACGGGAAGTGCTCAAGGAAGGCGAACAGCGCCAGCGAGGTGTCCTTGTTCACCGCCATGGCCAAGTCGTTCAGCCCCTCGTTGAGGATCATATGGATCGCGGTATTGCCGAACACCGTCATCCACAGCAGGGTGAATGCGGTCGGCACCAGCAGCACGCCGGTGACGAATTCGCGGATCGTGCGGCCGCGGGAGATGCGCGCGATGAACAGCCCGACGAAGGGCGACCAGGCCAGCCACCAGCCCCAGTAGAACAGGGTCCAGCCGCCGATCCAGTCGGTCGGCTGGTAGGCATACAGGTTGAGCGTACGGGTGACGATTTCGCCCAGGTAGCTGCCGGTGTTCTGCACGAAGGTCTGCAAGATCAGCACAGTCGGCCCCAGCAGCATCACCATCAGCAACAGCAGCACCGCCAGACCCAGGTTGAGCTCGGAAAGCCGGCGAATGCCCTTGTCCAGCCCCGACATCACCGACAAGGTGGCGAGCAAGGTAGTACCGATGATCAGCCCGATCTGGATCGGTGTCGACACCGGCACGCCGAACAACGCATTGAGCCCGGTGTTGATCTGCGCCACGCCAAAGCCCAGCGAAGTGGCCACGCCAAACACCGTGCCGATGATGGCGAAGATGTCCACGGCATGACCGATCGGCCCGTAGATGCGTTCACCAATCAGCGGGTACAGCGCCGAACGCAAGGTCAGCGGCAAACCCTGGCGGTAGCTGAAGTAGGCCAGGATCAACGCCACGATGGCATAGATCGCCCAGGCATGCAGGCCCCAGTGGAAGAAGGTGATGCGCATGGCTTCGCCGGCGGCCTGCACCGTACCGCCCTCGCCCATCGGCGGATTGAGAAAGTGCATGACCGGCTCGGCCACGCCAAAGAACATCAAGCCGATGCCCATGCCGGCAGAAAACAGCATGGCGAACCAGGTGGTGCTGCTGTAATCGGGGGTGCTGTGGTCGGGCCCAAGCTTGATATCGCCATAGCGGCTGATGCCGAGGAACACCACCGTGCCGAGAATGACCGCCACCGCCAGGATGTAGAACCAGCTGACATTGCCGATGATCCACCCTTGGACCTGGGCGAACAGGTTCTGTGCATGGGATTGAAACACGCTGGCATACAGCACCAGCAGCAGCAACAGGACGGCGGACACCCAGAAAACCGGAGGGTTGATCGTGGATTTGGGGATTTTGTCTGGCGGTATCGACATCGATGGCAGGCTCCAACGGGGCGCTTCATGCGCACTTTATTCACAAACAAGGGTAAATCCTGATGAGAATTACCGACTTAGTCTGTAGGAAAAAAGCCAGGTGTGAGGCTTTCTACCTACTCTCCGAACGCGTTTACCTGACAGGGTTCGTAAGCAAGACTGCCGCGCTGCAAAAATGCTTTTCCCCCGCGCAAGCCTGCGTCGGCTGTGGGCTTCTTGTACACTCGCCTCACTAGCCCCCACCTGTACATTTTGGTGACAGCATGATCGAGGTAACCGAGGTTTCCATTGCCGAGCTGCGCGACGCGCTCACGACTGGCCGTACCACGGCAGTCGAACTCGTCAAGGCCTACCTGGCCCGCATCGACGCCTACGACGGCGCCGACACCGCCACCGCGCTGAATGCGGTGGTGGTACGCAACCCTGAAGCACTCAAGGAGGCCGAGGCCTCCGACGCCCGGCGCGCCCGTGGTGAAAGCCTTGGCCCGCTCGATGGCATTCCCTACACGGCCAAGGACAGCTACCTGGTCAAAGGCCTGACCGCTGCCTCCGGTAGCCCGGCATTCGCCGAGCTGGTCGCCCAGCGCGACGCCTTCACCATCGAGCGCCTGCGCGCGGCCGGCGCCATCTGCCTGGGCAAGACCAATATGCCGCCGATGGCCAACGGCGGCATGCAGCGTGGCGTCTATGGCCGCGCCGAAAGTCCGTACAACGCCGCCTATCTTACCGCGCCGTTCGCCTCCGGCTCGTCCAACGGTGCCGGCACCGCTACCGCCGCCAGTTTCTCGGCCTTCGGCCTGGCTGAAGAAACCTGGTCCAGCGGTCGTGGCCCTGCTTCGAACAACGGCCTGTGCGCCTATACCCCGTCGCGCGGGGTGATCTCGGTGCGCGGCAACTGGCCGCTGACGCCGACCATGGATGTGGTGGTGCCGTATGCGCGGACCATGAGCGATCTGCTGGAGATCCTCGATGTCGTGGTGGCCGACGATGCCGACCCACGCGGCGACCTGTGGCGCCTGCAACCTTGGGTGCCAATCCCTGCGGCGTCCTCGGTTCGCCCGGCTTCCTACCTTGACCTGGCGGTCGATGCCAGCTCGCTCAAGGGCAAGCGTTTCGGTGTGCCGCGCATGTACATCAATGCCGATGAACTGGCCGGCACCTCGGAAAAACCGGGTATCGGCGGCCCGACCGGCCAGCGTATCAACACCCGCGCCAGCGTCATCGACCTCTGGCAGCAAGCGCGCCTGGCCCTTGAGGCCGCTGGCGCAGAAGTGGTCGAGGTGGACTTCCCGCTGGTCTCCAACTGCGAAGGCGACCGCCCCGGTGCACCGACCGTGTACAACCGCGGCATCGTTTCCAGGGAGTTCCTCCACGACGAGTTGTGGGAGCTGTCCGGTTGGGCCTTCGACGACTTCCTGCGGGCCAACGATGATCCTAAGCTCAACCGCCTGGCTGATGTCGATGGGTCGAAGATCTTCCCCCACGACCCCGGCACCCTGCCAAACCGCGAAGATGACTTGGCCGCCGGCATGGACGAGTACGTCAACATGGCCAAGCGCGGCCTGAAAAGCTGGGATCAGATCGCGACCGTCCCGGACGGTCTGCGCGGCCTGGAGCAGACCCGCAAGCTCGACCTGGAAGACTGGATGGACAACCTCGGCCTGCACGCCGTGCTGTTCCCCACCGTGGCCGACGTGGGTCCTGCGGATGCCGACGTCAATCCTGCGTCGGCGGACATCGCCTGGAGCAATGGCATCTGGGTGGCCAACGGCAACCTGGCGATCCGTCACTTGGGCGTGCCTACGGTCACCGTGCCGATGGGCGTGATGGCTGATATCGGCATGCCCGTGGGGCTGACCTTTGCCGGCCGGGCTTATGATGACTCGGCCCTGCTGAGCTTCGCCGCCGCCTTCGAGTCGACTGGCTCACGTCGTATCGTGCCGCCGCGCACGCCTGCGCTGGGCTGATATCGCGTCGCTCTTTTCGCGGGCAAGCCCGCTCCCACAGGGTCTCCCCCGCTCTTCAGGCTGGTGGGGTACCTGTAGGAGCGGGCTTGCCCGCGATAAGGCCGGTACTGTTAGCCTCGTTGACTCATCGCTCAAAATTCAACAAACTGTATAAAAATAACATTTTGTTGAATAAATTATGTCCGTTACTCACCTCCAACGCGAACGCCAACTGGTCCTGTCCACCCTCAAGGCTGCTATCGCCGCGATCGGCAGCGTTGCCGGGCGCAACATGGAGATCCTCCTGCACGACCTCGACCAACCCGAGCAATCGGTGGTGGCAATCGTCAACGGCCACCTTTCCGGACGCGTCGTCGGCAGCCCGATTCTCGCCGCACCCGAACAGGATCAAGGCTTTCAGGCGCTGATGCGCGCCGCGCACACGCCAGGCTGCGAGCCGGTGGTCCTGCCTGATTACCCCACCACCCTCAAAGGCCGCAGCCTGCGCAGCGCCACCGCTATCCTGCGCGACAGCGAAGGGCATCCGTTCGCCAGCCTGTGCGTCAATGTCGACCACAGTGGCCTGGATGCCGCCCTTGAGTTCCTCCGGCAACTGCAGCCATTGGGCGCACATCAGGTCTTGAGCACGCCCCTGCCAGTCGACGACCCAGCCGATATGAGCGTGCTGATGGCCGAGATCATTGCCAACGCGCTGCAGTCTTGCGGTCACGGCCGGATGAACAAACAGGCCAAAGTCGAGGCCGTGCGGGTGATGCAGGAGCGCGGTCTGTTCATCGTCAAAGGCGGCGTGGAAAAAGCCGCCGCAGCGCTCGGTGTGTCCCGCTACACCGTTTACAACTACCTTGAGCAATTGCGTGGCGAAACCTCGTCCGCTGCTCGTGACGACTGACTTCACGGAGACCGCCATGCCCTTGCACATCCACACCCCGCTGATCGAATCACGCCCTCTGTCGCTGGCTGCTGGCCGCTCTGTCTGGCTCAAGCTCGATGCCTTGCAGCCTTGCGGCTCGTTCAAGCTGCGCGGGGTTGGCCACGCCTGCGAAGTCCACCACGCTCGTGGCGCGCGCCACTTTGTCTCGTCCTCAGGCGGCAACGCTGGCCTGGCAGTGGCCTATGCCGGGCGTCTGCTGGGCGTGCCGGTGACCGTGGTGGTGCCGGAAACCACCACCGAACGCGCCAAGGAGCTGCTGCGCCTGGAGGATGCCAAAGTGGTGGTACATGGCGGCTCCTGGCAGGAAGCCAACGAACTGGCGCAAACCTTGATCGGGCCGAACGACGCCTTCATCCATCCGTTCGACGATCCACTGTTGTGGGCCGGCCACGCAAGCATGATCGACGAAGTTGCCGAGGCGGGCTTCAAGCCCGATGCGCTGGTGTTGTCGGTCGGCGGCGGGGGGTTGCTCAGCGGCGTCGTCGAGGGGCTCAAGCGCAATGGCTGGCAGGATGTGCCGGTGCTGGCGGTGGAAACTCAAGGTGCTGGCTCTTTACATGCTGCCGCGCAGGCTGGACACACGGTAGAGCTGCAGCGGATCGCGTCGGTGGCTACCTCTCTTGGCGCCAAACGTGTAGCGGAACAGGCGATGGAGTGCCTACGCACTCACCCGGTCGAGAGTCATCTGGTCAGTGACCGCGAAGCGCTGCAAGCCTGCGAGCGGTTCTTGCTCGATCACCGGCTGCTGGTAGAGCCCGCCTGTGGGGCGGCGCTGGCGTTGGCCTATAACGCTCAAGCTTTGGGCAACTATAAGCAGGTGATGGTCGTGGTGTGTGGCGGTGCTACCGCTACCTTGGAACAGATCCAGGCGTGGTTGGCGGCGTGTCCTGAGTGATGTCATGGCTGCACTGGCGTCTTCGCGGGCAAGCCCGCTCCTACAGGATCCGCGTGGACCTGGAGGTTGTATTTCTCTGACTCAACGCCGGCCATAAACGCTATGGCTAAGCCTATGGGAGCGGGCTTGCCCAGGCAAAAAAAGCCCGTGCCAGGCACGGGCAAAACAACACCACCGCACAATCGGTTAGCCGCCAGCGGGTGTTTAGTGATCCATCTCATCCTTGGTGATCTTGCCGGTGTGTGGGTCGACATGGAATTCATACTTCATGCCATCGGCCTTCATGCCCTCACCTTCCCAATGGCCGTCGTCGGCCTCGATCTTGGTGATCTGGGTATAGCCAGCAGCCTTGAGACTGGCTTCGGCCTGATCCTTGGTGACCTTCCAGTCAGCGCCAGGCTGGTCAGCCCAAGCCGCACTCGCGCCGAGTGCGCTAACCAATGCGAGGCCTGTGAACAGTCGTGTCAGTGCTTTCATCATGAACGTCCTTTTTGCGTGAAGGTACAAGGTGCGACTGGAGATTTTCGACGAAGGTTCATTCTTTGCACCGGTCGGATTCTCACGGCTCAGACCGGTGCCACGATTAGGATGGTCACATTGCTGTGCTCCACTGCTGGCACCGCAGTAGCAATGTGTTACGCAACTCAGACGAAATGCGTCTTCGACCCTTTCGATATGCGGCGCGGGAAGGCACAATGCGTGTCCTTTTTTTGGCCGGCCTGGCCGGGGGCCTTTAAATGATCAAGACGCCGTATTACCTCATCGACAAACAGAAGCTGCTGGGCAACCTGGAGAAGATCGCCTACGTGCGCGAAAACTCCGGGGCAAAGGCCTTGCTGGCACTCAAGTGCTTCGCCACCTGGTCGGTGTTCGACCTGATGCAGCAGTACATGGACGGCACCACTTCGTCCTCGCTCTACGAGCTCAAGCTCGGCCGCGAAAAGTTCGCCGGCGAAACCCACGCCTACAGCGTGGCCTGGGCCGACGATGAAATCGAAGACATGCTGGTCAACTGCGACAAGATCATCTTCAACTCGATCGGCCAGCTGCAGCGCTTTGCCGAGCAGTCCGAAGGCAAGGTCCGCGGCTTGCGCGTCAACCCGCAGGTGAGCAGCTCCGACTACCTGCTGGCCGACCCCGCGCGGCCGTTCAGCCGCCTCGGCGAGTGGGACCCGGAGAAGATCGAAAAGGTCATCGGGCAGATCTCCGGCTTCATGTTCCACAACAACTGCGAGAACGGCGACTTCAGCCTGTTCGACAAGATGCTGGCGCACATCGAAGAGCGCTTCGGCCATCTGCTGCACAAGGTCGAGTGGGTCAGCCTGGGCGGCGGCATCCACTTCACCGGCGCCGACTATGCGCTGGATGAGTTCTGCGCGCGCCTGAAGGGCTTCTCCGAGAAATACGGCGTGCAGGTCTACCTGGAGCCGGGCGAAGCCGCCATCACCAAGAGCGCCTCGCTCGAAGTGACCGTGCTCGACACCCTGTTCAACGGCAAGAACCTGGCCGTGGTCGACAGCTCGATCGAAGCGCACATGCTCGACCTGCTGATCTACCGCCTCGACGCCAAGATGGCCCCCAATGATGGCGAGCACACCTACATGGTCTGCGGCAAATCGTGCCTGGCCGGCGACATCTTCGGCGAGTACCAGTTCGAGCGTCCGCTGGCCATCGGCGATCGCCTGTCGTTCGTTGACGCGGCCGGCTACACCATGGTCAAGAAAAACTGGTTCAACGGTCTGAAGATGCCGTCCATCGTGGTCAAGCAACTCGACGGCAGCGTCGAAGTGGTGCGCGAGTTCGGTTTTGAAGACTACGTTTCGAGCCTGTCGTAAGACAGGCCATTTAGTAAGGAGCAAGGGATAAATTGAAGAAGAACGTTCTTATCATTGGTGCAGGAGGTGTCGCCAAGGTGGTGGCCCACAAGTGCGCGCAGCATAACGACGAACTCGGTCGTATTGCCATTGCGTCGCGGAACATCTCCAAATGCCAGGCCATCATCGACAGCGTCAAGGCCAAGGGTAGCCTCAAGGTACCCGCCGACATCCAGGCCTTCTCGCTCAATGCACTCGATGTCGAGGCGACCAAAGCGCTGATCCGCGAAACCGAATCGCAGATCGTGATCAACGTGGGTTCCGCCTTCCTCAACATGTCGGTGCTGCGTGCCTGCATCGATACCGGTGTCGCCTACCTGGACACCGCCATTCACGAAGAGCCGGGCAAGATCTGCGAGACTCCGCCCTGGTACGGCAACTACGAGTGGAAACACCTCGAAGAGTGCCAAGACAAGAACATTACCGCCATTCTCGGCGTCGGTTTCGACCCGGGTGTGGTGAACAGCTATGCCGCATTGGCACAGCAGCAGTATTTCGACCAGATCGACTCGATCGACATCCTCGACGTCAATGCCGGTTCCCATGGCAAGTACTTCGCCACCAACTTCGACCCGGAAATCAACTTCCGCGAGTTTACCGGTCAAGTCTGGAGCTGGCAGAACAGCCAATGGACCAGCAACACCATGTTCGAGGTCAAGCGCACTGACGACTTGCCGATAGTAGGTTCGCAGAACCTGTACCTGACCGGTCACGACGAAGTGCACTCGCTGTCGAAGAACCTCGGCGTTGCCAACGTGCGTTTCTGGATGAGCTTCGGCGAGCACTACATCAATGTGTTCACCGTGCTGAAGAACCTCGGCCTGCTCTCCGAGCAACCGGTCAAGACCGCCGAAGGCCTGGAAGTGGTGCCCCTGAAAGTGGTCAAGGCCGTACTGCCTGACCCCTCCTCGCTGGCCCCGGGCTACACCGGCAAGACCTGCATCGGTGACCTGGTCAAGGGCACCAAGGATGGCCAGCCGCGCGAAGTGTTCATCTACAACGTAGCTGACCACGAAGAAGCCTACGCCGAGACCGACAGCCAGGGTATCTCCTACACCGCCGGCGTTCCGCCAGTGGCGGCGGCGCTGCTGGTCGCCCGCGGTCAGTGGGACGTGCAGCGCATGGTCAACGTCGAGGAGCTGCCAGCTGAGCCGTTCCTCAAGGCGTTGGACGTGATGGGCCTGCCGACCCGCGTCAAAGATGAAAAAGGCGATCGTCCTTGGGACGCGCAAGCCTAAGCAGCAAACTGAAGGGGCGCCATCATGGCGCCCCTTCTGCATGTCCCTTGCGCTTACTTGCGCGCCTCCAGGATCAAGTTGAACGGCGTCTGCGTCGCACGCCGGAACTGCTTGAAGCCTGCCTCCTCGAACACCGCCCTGAGCCGCGTCTGGCCCGCTTGCGCACCCAATCCAAGGCCCACTTCCTGGGATAGCGAGTTCGGCGTGCAGATGAACGTGGAAGCTGCATAGAACAAGCGCCCGACCGGGTTGATATTGCCGTCCAGGGTATCTTCGGCGTAGGGCTCGACCAGCATCACCGTGCCGTCGTCCTTGAGCGCGTGATAGGCGTGGCGCGCCGCCCCCACAGGGTCGCCCATGTCATGCAGGCAGTCAAAGAAGCACACTAGGTCGTGGTCATGGCCTGGATAGTCCTTGGCAGTGGCCTGCTCGAACGCGACACGCTGTTCAAGCCCCGCCTCTTTGGCCCGCTCCCGGGCGGTGAGGATCGAAGGCGCGTGGTAGTCATAGCCGACAAAGCGCGAGGCGGGAAACGCCTGGGCCATGACCAGGGTCGAGGCGCCGTGGCCACAACCGATATCGGCCACCTTCGCGCCTTTCTCAAGCTTACTGACTACCCCCTCGAGTGCCGGCAGCCACTGAGCCACCAGGAACGTGCGATAACCCGGCCGGAAGAAACGCTCGGTGCCGCTGAACATGCACGGGTGATGATCGCCCCAGGCCAGGCCACCGTCACCACGCATGGCGCTCACCAGCTTGTCCTTGTCATGAAACAGCGCCGCCACCACCGCTGCCCCGCCCGCCATGTACACGGGCGAATCCTCGATGGCCAGGGCCAAGGCGTGCTCCTCTGGCAGCAGGAAAGTCCCGTTGTCGTGGCGCATGTAGCCGGAGGCAGCCTGGGCGTTGAGCCACTCGCGCACCAGGCGTGGGTGGCAGCCGGTCTTTTGCGCCAGTGCCTGGGGCGTGACCGGCTGGCTGTCGGCCATGGCCCGATACAGCCCCAACTCATCGCCAAGAATGACATTCGCCAGCGTTGCCGCCGCGCCCATGTCGCCGACCAGCTTGCCCATGAAGTCTTGCAGCTTTGCCTCGTCCATGACCTGACCTCCTCTACGCGAAGGCCACCGTCAGCCAGAGAGCACCCACTGCGCGCGGCTACAGGCGGTGGTCGGATCGATAGTGGCGACTGTTGCCGGGTGCTGTGCAACAGCCCAAGGCTTTAAGTCTAGCCCTCGGCTTGTGCGACCGGGCGGTTGCCGGATAGACGCGCTGGGCGGCCTGCGCTATCTTCGCGCCGCTGCGCGCCCACTTGCCAATTCCGACCGACCAGGCGCAGCAAAGGACTGCCTTCAATGCCCCAGCTGTCGCAAAGCCGCCTCGTCGCCGTGCTCATCGGTGTCGCCTTCGTCATCTTCGATCAATGGATCAAACTGCTCGCACTGGTCGCCCTCAAGGCGCAGAGCTACAGCTTCGGTAACAGCGTCGCCTGGATGGATGTGGGCCTGAGCCTCAACCCGGGTGCGTTTCTGAGCCTGGGCGCCAACCTTGCCCCAGGCTTGAAGCAACTGATTTTCGTTGTTGCCGTCGGCGTGGTGTGCTGCTGGGCGATCGGCTGGGCCCTGTCGCGCTGGACACGCGCACCGCTCAAGGCGGTGTCGGTGTATTTCATCGCCCTGGGTGGAGTATCGAACCTGATCGACCGCGTCGCCCGCGACGGCCACGTGGTCGACTACCTGGTGCTCAATCTCGGGTCGCTGCACACCGGCGTATTCAACCTCGCCGATATCGCCATCATGGCCGGCGCGGTGGTATTGGCGGTGGATGGGCTGACGAAACCGAGCAAGGCTAAGGTTTAGACTAGGACTATATAAGCTGGAGAGTTGGGCTATGGATCAAGTGGTGCTGGAGATGAGCAACAAAAACCTGGCACTAGCCTAATGCTGTTCACTCAAGATTAGGGGGGCGCTTTGCGCCCCTTTGCGGCGGTTCGGCGCTCCGACAAGCCCGCTCCCACAGGGTCTCCACCGCTCTTCAGGCTGGTGGGGTACCTGTGGGAGCGGGCTTGCCCGCGAAGGGGCGCAAAGCGGCCCCAAAGCAGGACGCCCTGTTAAACGTGGCAAATCGGCATCTGCTTGATAATCAATAAAGCCGTCGCATGAACCAACAGCAGGTCACCGCCGTGCTGCTGGTTCAGCAGACTCAATCAGTTAGTTCCCCCGCGCTTTTCCAGGCTCTCAACCAACGCTTTGGCCAGCGCCTTGTCGGAGAACGGGTTCTGCCCAGTGATCAGCTCGCGGTCGACCACCACGTGGGGCGTCCAGGCGTTGGCGTAGTTCATCTGGCCTCCCGCGCCAGCCATGGCGTTGGCCGGGTAGAACAACAGCCGTTGATCCTTCAGCGAGCCTTCGAAGACCTGTTCCTCGGGGTCGGAGAAAATGGTCATGCGATAACCCTGGTAGATCCAGTTACTGGCCGCTGGTTTGTCGCCGCGAGCCAACGCTGCCTGGTAGCTGGCAGGGTCCTGCTGGGCAGACAACAGCGCAATCGGTCCGTGGCAGATGGCCGCGGTTGGCTTGCCCGCTTGATGGAAATGACGCAACAGCGCGCCAACATCGGGGTTATTGGCCAGATCAATCAACGGCGCATGGCCACCTGGAATGAACAGCCCCGCGTAACGATGCAAATCCCCAGCAAGCACTTCTTTCACTGACAGGGTGTCTTTGATCCCAGGCAGGCTGTCCACCAGCTTGCCGATACGCTGCATTTCTGCGGTGTCACCACCAAAGTACTGCGGGTCGACCGAGCGTACATCGACACTGGGCGCATTACCCTTGGGCGTGACCAACACCAGCGTGTAACCGGCCTTTAACAACTGGTCGGCTGGTACGCCGAATTCGTTGAGGTAATAACCGGTGGAGTACTGCTTGCCGTCTTGCAACGGCAGTTGATTTTCGCTGGACAGCAGCACCAGCACTTCGCCCTTGGGCGCGGCGGCGGCGCCACCGGCAAACAGCGCACCGGCAATAGCCAGCGCCAGAGTAGAGGTCTTGTTCATCAGTCTTCCCAGATTCAGGCGAAAGGAGCGGTGTCCAGTGGACGAGCCAGATGGACTTGCGGGGCGCTAACCAGCCAGTCGGCGACAGTGGCGCGATAAGCCTGATAGTGAGCGCTCTGCCGGTGCGCCTCGATGGCAGCGTGGTCGGTGTACAGCTCGAACAGCTCGAACGACACTTCATCGCCCTCTCGAACGAACAGGTCGTAGCGCAGATTGCCGGGCTCGGCGCGCGAATCGGCAACCAATGAACGCAGGGCTTGCTCTAGCGCGTCGCGATGCTCGGGTTTGGGGCAGATGGTGGCAAAAATGCTGATAGGCATGGGGCCTCCCAGTGAGTGGTAACGATCAGTGGGCCTATGCTAACTAGCGCGCTATGATTCGATAATTCGAAAGCGCTTATGCCTGCGATCCAAAAAATGAATATCACTCACAAAGATCTCAATCTATTGCTGGTATTCCACGTGCTCTATCAAGAGCGCAATGCCACCCTGGCCGCCGAGCGCATGGCCCTCAGCCAACCGGCGCTAAGCCATAAGCTCAACAAACTGCGGCATCAGTTCGGCGACCCCTTGTTCGTGCGTGCGCCACGCGGCCTGACGCCGACACCCCGGGCTCACGAGATGGCGCCGCAAGTGCAGCGTCTAGTTGAAGATCTACAGGGTTTCTATGAACGCTGCGATGACCTGGACTTCCTCACCCGCCCTGCCCGCCTGCATCTGTACAGCACCGACTACATGGAGCAGACGCTACTACCTCGGTTGCTGCCGATCATCCGCAGCCAGGCGCCCAACCTGGTGTTGATCACCCACAACACCCGTGGCCAACTGCCACGCGAAGCCCTGGAAAAAGGCACCTGCGACCTGGCCATCGCCGGCTTCTACACCGATTTGCCGGACACCTTCCACCAGCAGCGCCTGCTCAGTGAAGACTTCGTGGTGCTGGCCGCACGCAGCAATCCGCGCCTTGGCGCAGGGATGAGCCTGGAGGCGTTTCTTGCTTGCGAGCATCTGCTGACCACCCTGACCGGTGATCTCGACGGCCTGGTCGACCGCGCGCTGCGCGCTGAGGGGCGCAGCCGGCGGGTGGTGGCCGGACTGTCCAGCTTCCTGGCGCCGGCCCGCTTGATCCGCGGCACCGATCTACTCCTTACCTGCCTGCGGGCAGTGGCGGTCGAAGCCGTCGAGCGTGATCCGCAGCTGTGCATTTACCCCATGCCCTTGGCGCTACCAACAATCGAGCTCATGCAGATCTGGCACGAACGCACCCACACCGACCCATTACGCAAATGGTTCCGTCAGCAAGTGTGGGAGGTGGCCGCTAAGGCCTGAATACTCGATTGCGGGCACAGCCGGGGGCCGACGTGCCCGCAATAAGCTAACGATCAGGGCGTGGCCACGGGCGTTGGCGCACTACTCGGCACTGCCAGTTGCAGTACCTCGTTGGTATAGGCCCACTCTTTCTCGACCATGTCTGGGTGGTCGTTCAACCGCGTGCCATAGGACGGGATGATCTCACGCAGTTTGGTCTGCCAGGCCGGCGAGGCCATTTTGTCCTTGAACACCCGCTGCATCAGATCGAGCATGATCGGCGGTGCAGTCGAGGCGCCCGGCGAGGCACCGAGCAAGCCGGCGATGCTGCCATCCTTGGCGGCGACCACTTCGGTACCCAGCTTCAGGACACCGCCCTGATCCTTGTCTTTCTTGATGATCTGCACACGCTGGCCAGCCTGCCACAGGCGCCAGTCTTCCTGCTTGGCGTTGGGGAAGTAGGTCTTGAGCGCATCGAAGCGATCAGCATCCGATTGCAACACTTGGCCGATCAGGTACTGCACCAGATCGAACTCACGCACCCCTACCCGAACCATCGGCCAGACGTTATGGGTAGACATGCTGGCAAACAGGTCCAGGAGCGACCCTTCCTTGAGAAACTTGGTGGAGAAGGTGGCGAACGGCCCGAACAGAATCACCTGCTTGCCATCGAGCACGCGGGTGTCCAGGTGCGGCACCGACATCGGCGGCGCACCGGTCGAGGCGATACCGTAAGCCTTGGCCATGTGCCGCTTGGCGATGGCCGGGTTGTCGGTCACCAGGAACGAGCCGCCGACCGGAAAACCTGCGTAATCCTTGGCCTCATCGATGCCGGCTTTTTGCAGCAGCGGCAGCGCCGCACCACCTGCCCCGATGAACAAGAACTTGGTATCAGTGGCTGATTTGCTGCCGTCCTTGAGGTTCTTGTACTCGACGTGCCAAGAGCCATCGTCGTTACGGGTGATGTCTTCCACTTCGGTCGACAGTTTCAAGTCGAAATTCGGTCGACTTTGCAGGTAGCCGACGTACTGGCGGGTGATCTCGCCGAAATTCACATCAGTGCCGATCGGCGTCCAGGTCACCGCCAATTTCTGATTCGGATCACGTCCTTCCATCATCAGAGGCACCCACTTCTTGATCTGCTCCGGGTCCTCGGAGTACTGCATGGGACGGAACAGCGGGCTGGCCTGCAGCGCCTCGTAACGACGTTTCAAGAAGCGGATGTTGTCATCGCCCCAGACGAAGCTCATGTGCGGCGTGGAATTGATGAACGAGCGCGGGTTCTTCAGCACCCCGCTCTTGACCTGCCAGGCCAGAAACTGCCGGGTGATCTGGAACGACTCATTGATCTCGATGGCCTTGGAGATGTCGATCTTGCCGTTCTTCTCCGGCGTGTAGTTAAGCTCGGCCAACGCCGAGTGGCCGGTGCCGGCGTTGTTCCAGCCGTTGGAGCTTTCCTCGGCGACTTTGTCCAGGCGCTCGACCATCTGCATCGACCACCCCGGCTCCAGTTCATTGAGCCAAATGGCCAAGGTCGAGCTCATGATGCCGCCACCCACCAGCAACACATCGACCCGCTTGGTCTCTGCCGCCTGGGCATTGAATAGGCCGCAGGCCATGACCAGGCTGGCCAACGCCCATTTCGACTTGATCATGATGTTCATGTCCTCTCCCACGAGGCGCAGCGGGCCTCGATCTGTTCTGCGTGCTTCTCCATGCCCTGCTCCGTCACATTCAGCCTGGAATCAAGCTTAGCTGAGCAATTCACTCGGGCATCATTTGCCAGCACCCAAGAACCCGGAGCGGGCTTGCCCCGCGATTGCGTACCCTGTAGACGCTATCGCGGCACCTGCGGTTTTCGGAATCCGGCGAACACAGACGACAACAGGCACTTGCATCCAACTCCTTCTGCAAATACTGTATGAATATTCAGTGTTTTGAGTAGACCGCATGCAACTCATCGCCAAACTCGGCATTCTTGCCGACGCTGCCAAATACGACGCCTCGTGCGCCAGTAGCGGCGCACCCAAGCGCAGCTCGCGTGGCCGCGAGGGGCTTGGCGCCACCGATGGCATGGGCATCTGCCACAGCTACACCCCTGATGGCCGCTGCGTCTCGTTGCTCAAGGTACTGCTGACCAATTTCTGTCTCTACGATTGCCAATACTGCGTCAACCGCCGCTCCAGCAACGTCCCGCGAGCGCGCTTCAGCCCTGAGGAGGTGGTGCGCCTTACCCTGGATTTCTACCGGCGCAACTGCATCAGCGGCCTGTTTCTCAGCTCCGGCATCATCCGCTCGGCCGACTACACCATGGAGCAATTGATCGAGGTGGCGCGCCTGCTACGTGAGGAGCACGAATTCCGAGGCTACATCCACCTCAAGACCATTCCCGATGCCGACCCCCTACTGATCGAACAAGCCGGCCGCCTGGCCGATCGGCTCAGCGTCAATGTCGAACTGCCTACCGACGCCAGCCTCAAACGCCTGGCTCCGGAGAAGCACGCACATACCATCCGCCAGGCCATGGGCACCATCCAGCAAGGCCAGCTGGCAGTAGCGGGCGAACCTCGCGCGCCGCGCTTCACCCCGGCCGGGCAAAGCACCCAAGTGATCGTCGGCGCCGACGACACCGATGACCGCACCCTGCTGGGCAATGCCGAATCGCTGTACCAAGGCTATGGCCTCAAGCGCGTTTATTACTCGGCCTTCAGCCCGATACCCGACAGCCCTAACAGCGTGCCGTTGGCAGCCCCGCCGCTGCTGCGCGAGCACCGCTTGTACCAGGCCGACTTCCTGATGCGCGGCTATGGCTACAAGGCCGGTGAGCTACTGAGCCAGGCAGGCAACCTGGATCTGGACATAGACCCAAAGCTCGCCTGGGCCTTGGCCAACCGTGAGGTATTCCCGCTCGATGTGAACCGCGCCGAACCTGCGCTGTTGGCGCGCATCCCCGGCATCGGTCTGCGCAGCGTGCAGCGGCTGGTCGCGCTGCGCCGGGAACGGCGCATCCGCTATGACGACCTGATCCAGCTGCGGTGTGTGCTGGACAAGGCTCGCCCATTCATCGTCACCAGTGACTACCGCCCGGCTCAAGCCGAGCTGCGCAGCGGCCTGTTGCGCGCACGCCTGCGCGAACCGCAGGCCCCGGTGCAGATGGGGCTGTGGGGATGATCGCGCTCGATTGCGACAACCATTTTGCCCTGTGGCGCGAACAGGCGCGCACGCTGCTCAGCCACGGCATCGACCCCGCCCAGGTCAGCTGGGCACAAGGTCCGATCGACGATTTGCTCGCCGTGCCAACGCCATTGCCAGAACGCCGTGGGCCATTCCAAGCGAAAGTACCGGCGGCCCTGTTGAGCCAGCTGGAGCAGGCGGCCCGCTACCACGGCGAGCAGCGCTGGAACCTGTTGTATGAGGTGCTCTGGCGGGTTGCCCACGGCGACCGCACTGCCATGCTCGCAGGTGATCGCCTAGGGAGCGAACTGCACCGGCGGATCAAGCAGGTCAGCCGTGAAGCCCACCACCTGCACGCCTTCGTGCGTTTCGTACCGCTTCCAGTGCTGCTCGCCGAGCAGCTGCAGCTTGACCTGGTCGCCTACCATGAACCGGCGCACGACATCCTTGAAAGTGCCAGCAGCCACTTCGCCGATCGCCTCGGCCGCCAGCGCTGGTTGATTGCAACCGATCGCGACGCTGTGCGCTTCGATGGGCAAACCCTGGATTACCGTCGTCACTGTCCAGAGCAGTGGCGCCAGTGGGCGCGGCACGCCGAAGATCCCGGCGCAGAGCTGTGGCGCACCTACTACCGACACACCTTCAATCCGGCCCGGCTCAACCCTGATGCCCTGCGCCTGCACATGCCAGGCAGGTTCTGGCGGCACTTGCCCGAGGGCATGCTGATCCCGCAACTGATGGGCCAGGCTCGCCAAGGCAAGCAGCGCGATGGCCAGGCGCTGGAAGTGGCGCAACAAGCTGGCAAGCGGATTGCCAAGGCTCGCGATTAGGCCTGCGGCCAACCTTCTCCTCCGCTTTCCCAGCCTTCGCCTGCAAATGTGAAAATTTCCTAAAAAATTGTAGGGGACCTGTCTTCTCTACCGCGACAAATCCTGACACACTAATTGCTAATCATTCTCAGACGCAGAATTATTTGCTCTTTTAACCCGTCAGGAACCGCTGCTCATGTCGCGCCCTTCTTCGCAACGCCGCTTCAGCCCCTCACGCAATCTACTGGCCATGGCCATCTGTATGGCGACCGTCGCTCCGGCGCTGGCCGAGGAAGCCGACCAGCCTAAGGATCAGGCGCAATCCAATGGTGCGGTAATGGAGCTCGGCGCTACCGAGGTCAGCTCTACCGGTCTGGGCAGCACGACAGAAGGAACGACCTCCTACACCACCGGCGCCATGGCGACTGCAACCAAATTGCCCTTGAGCCTGCGCGAGACCCCACAAGCGGTGACCGTGATCACCCGTCAGCGCATGGACGATCAGGCCATGACCAGCATCAACGATGTGGTCAAGTACAGCCCAGGCCTGTTCCTCAGCCAATCCAGCGGCCCAGGGCGCCAGACGTATTCGGCGCGCGGCTTCGATATCGATAACCTGATGTACGACGGCATCCCCAGCAACTATCAGGGCTGGACGGTCGGCGCCCAGCCGAACCTGGCAATGTTCGACCGGGTGGAAGTGGTGCGTGGCGCAACTGGCCTGGTCACCGGCAGCGGCAACCCCTCGGCAGCGATCAACCTGGTCCGCAAGCGCCCGCTGGCCGAACAGAAAGTCACCCTGACCGGGGCTGCCGGCACTTGGGACAACTACCGCGGCGAGATCGACGCCTCCAGCCCGCTCAACGACAGCGGCACACTGCGCGGACGAGTGGTCGCCTCCTATCGTGATGCCAACGGCTTCGTCGACAGCATGGAGGAAAGCCATGGCCTGTTCTATGCGATCACTGAAGCGGACCTGAGCGACGACACCACCCTGACGCTGGGCTTCTCCAACCAGAAAGACAAGACCAATTACTTCTGGGGCGCGTCGATGGTGGGCCTGGACGGCCACCACCTGGATTTGCCGCGCTCGTACAACCCAGGCACTGACTGGGAAAACAAAGACCAGGAAATCAACACAGTGTTCGCCGAGGTGCGCCAGCGCTTGGCCAACGACTGGAAATTGCAAGTCAATGCCACCTATAGCGAGCAGGATGCGCTGTTCTCAGGTTCCTATCAGTCGCGCTGGGCCGCCGACCAGTCGTTGCAAAGAACCGTCTACCAGTCTGGCCAGGAAGAAAACCAGGCCGGCCTGGACGCGTTTGCCAGCGGCCCATTCCAAGCCTTTGGTCGCAGCCACGAACTGGTGGTGGGTGCGAGCAAACGCATTTATGACATGACCACCAACAACTACAGCCCCTACAACATGTTCTGGCCGCTCAATGGGCCGAAGCCGAACTTCGTCCACACCGACAACACCCGTGAAGTCACCACCCAGGATGCGGTCTACATGAGCACCCGCCTGAGCCTGGCCGACCCGCTGAAACTGATCCTCGGTGGGCGCCTGGACTGGTACGACTACGACAACCGTGACGACTCCGACGCCAGCTACAAGGTGACCCGCAACGTCACCCGCTATGCCGGCCTGATCTACGATCTGGACGAGCATCACTCGGTGTATGTCAGCTACAGCGACATCTTCAACCCGCAGAGCTCCAAGGACGTCTCCGGCACGCCGGTCAAGCCGATCGTGGGCAAGAACTACGAGGTCGGCATCAAGGGTGAGTACTTCGACGGCGCCCTGAACGCAAGCTTGGCGGTGTTCCGCATCGACCAGGAAAACCGAGCCGTACAAGTCGACGTACCGTGCCCACAACTGGCTTGCTACGAGGCCTCCGGTGAGGTTCGCAGCCAGGGTATCGAGTTGGAGCTGCAGGGCGCACTGACCGAGAACTGGCAGGTCGGCGCCGGTTACACCTATGCCCGCGCGCACACCATCAAGGATGAAAAAAGCCCGGAGAAGGTCAACAAACAGCTGACCACCGACCTGCCCGAGCGCATGTTCAAGCTCTCGACCGTCTACCGCTTCCAGGGTCCGCTGGAAAAACTGCGCGTCGGCGGCAACGTCTACTGGCAGAGCCGTATGTACAACGACATCGCACTTAGCGACGGCAGCAACTACCGCTTGATCCAGGGCGCCTATGCCGTCACTGACGTGATGGCCGGCTACCAGGTCAACCAGCACCTGGACCTGCAACTCAATGCCAACAATATCTTCGATCGCAAATACTACTCGTCGATCTCCTCTTCCTGGCAGTACGGCGGCGACACTTATGGCGCCCCACGCAACATGATGCTGACGGCCAAATACAGCTTCTAAGTCATCGCCCCTATCCACTCTGCGCAGGGACGCGCACCTCACCCTCCTCGCTTAGCTCCGCAATCGCTGGCCTTTGTCAGGCCACGCGCCCCCCTTGATCAGCTGCTTGTACGTCTGAGCCTCGCTTGGCGCACGCCTCAACGGCGGGCTATCGGAATCCACACGTCGACGTAACCGGTCTCACGCCCCGGATCAAAGTCTGGGCTGTAGGCCAACTCAGGCGCATCGGCAAAGCGACGCACGGGTGAAGGCTTCGTGGGAGCCATAGCCTGCCGTCAACGCCACCTGCAGGATATCTGGCTGGCCGTTGCGCAACGCCAGGGCGGCGTCGCTAAGCCGACGGGCACGGATGTAGCGCATCACCGGCCAACCGGTGGTCAGCGAGAAATAACGCGACAGGGCGAAGGGCGACAGGTCGAAGCGCTGGGCAACGCGGCCCAGGTCGAGCTCCGACTGCAACTCTGACTCGATGAACCACAGGCTATTTTCGATACTGCGCATGACGATGCTCCTCCCAAGCAGCGCCGACAGTAGCAAATGTCTTGGGTGGGGATTTGATCGTTCTTGCGCGTTTGACGACCTGCCGTCTCTGTAGGGCGCAGCACGCGACGCGCCTACACGATCGATGCGTGCTGCGCAGATCGTGTAGAAGCGGGCTTGCCCCGCGTTAGCGTCACAACTGACCAACAAGCGCTGGCTTTCAGGTAAACAGCCGCTCCACAAACGCCAGGCGCTTCTTGTATGAGCGCCGCGCCTCAAGCGCCTGCTCAAGCGTCACCTCAACGAACCGCGCCTGCTGGTTGGGCTGCATCTGCCCGATCAAATCCAGGTCAGCACTGATCACCGTGCCAATCATCGCGTAACCGCCACCGGATACCGCATCCCGGTGCAGGATGATCGGCTCCAAGCCTGCCGGTACCTGGATCGAACCAATTGGGTAGCAACTGTCGACGATATTCGAAGGATCGGAGCCCGCACCAAAAGGTTGCTCGCGCGGCTGGAAACTCAACGCGCTACCGCCCTTGAAGCGATAGCCAATTCGGTCCGCCTCGGACCCCACCGTCCACGCATCGCTGAAGAAGTCGCGCGCGGCCGTCGCCGTCAAGCGGTCGTAGTACAGACCGGGCACCACCCGCAGCAGCACCTCCCCGCCCAGACTCTGCCGCAAGGCCATCGGCAGGCTGGCGCCTGCGCGGCTTTTACCGCTGGCCACACCCACCGGCAACAGATCGCCCGCCACCAGCTTGCGCCCCTGCCACCCCCCCAGCGCGCCCAGCCCGTAGGTGGAGCGACTGCCCAGCACCTGCGGGACATCGATGCCACCGGCCACCGCCAGGTAGGCGCGCGCGCCGGCGCGGGGGAAGTCAAAGCGCAACACCTGCCCGGCGCGGACCTTGAACGCCGTGTCCGGATACTGCTCCACCCCGTCCAGGCGCACGGGCATCTGCGCGCCGCACACCGCCACCAGGGCATCGGCCTGGAACTCCAGCTCCGGCCCTACCAGGGTGCATTCCAGCCCGGCTGCGCCGGCCGAGTTGCCGACCAATTGGTTAGCCGCGCGCAGCGCATATTGGTCGAGCGCACCCGATGGCGGGATACCCAGGTGGTAGTAGCCTTCACGGCCCAGGTCCTGCACCGAGGTGGCCAGGCCAGGCTTGAGTACCTTGATCATGCCAATGCCTCCTGCAGCGACTGGGGATAGCCAACCGGGTCGGCTAAAAAAGCATCCAGGGAGAATTCCACCGAACGGATGCGCAGAGTGAACCGGCCGCTTTCAACCTCATCCACGGCCTGGTCGTAGGCATCGCGGTCAATCGGTTTGAACTGGACGATATCGCCCGGCCGGAAGAACACCATGTGTTCCTTGAGGTAATCCAACTGCTGCTGCGGATCGTAGATCGGCGCGGGGGTTACGCCGAACATCTGATAGCCACCCGCCCCGCGCACTGAGTAGATGCAGCCAAAGCACCCGCCATGGCCCAGGGTCAGCTTCGGCGTGTCGGTTCGTGGACGCAAATACTTGGGCACTTGCAGCTGACGTTCACGCTCGACCATCTGGAACATGAACGGCAAGCCGGCAACGAAACCGACCATCGACACGAACCACGGCGCACCGCTGTGGGCGGCAATGAATGCCTCGACATCGGCCAAGCCATTGATCCGCGCCGCGTATTCAAGGTCGGTGGCGTCTGGGTCCTGATGCCGGTCGCGAAAACGCATCAGCGTTTCATGGGTCCAGGGATCGTTGTACAGCACCGGGATCTCGATGATCCGCGTGTGCAACGAGCGCTCGGCGACGGCCTCGGCCTCCGCGCCCTGCACCGCTTCGAGCAGCGCCTGCGGGGCGATGCGATCAGGATCGAAGCGGATCTGGAACGAGGCGTTGGCCAGGCACACATCGAGCACCCCATCCAGTTGCAGGCGCTCGACCGCGCGGGTCACGGCCATGCCTTTGAAGAAGGCTTCCAGCGACATGCTGTCGCTGACCTCGGCAAACAGATGTTCGTCGGCGCCAAAGCTGTAGCGGATCGGCGCGTTCATTTCGCGCCTCCGGGGCGAGGCAGTGGAATGATGAAAGCATGCTCGGCCATGACTGTTCCTCTTGGAATACTTGTAGAAAGGCAGGCAAAAACAACGCTGCGGACCCTGGTCTGTATGCGCCAGGTGCCCGTTGACGTCAGCGCGGCGCGCGCACGCTGATTCCGGCAGCATCCAGGGCCTTGCGTGTGGCCTCGACCAGTTGCAGGGCGCCTGGGGTATCGCTATGCAGGCAAATGGAATCGAAGCTGATCGGCAGGTCCTGGCCTTCGACCGTGCGCACTACCCCCTCTTGGCAGGCCCGCAAGACCCGCTCGGCGACATGGCTTGGCTCATAGCCGCGAACGTTACGGGTGAACACGATCGAGCCGCTCAGGTCATATTCGCGGTCGGCATAGAACTCGCGAATCACTGGCTGGCCAAGCGTTTGGGCAATGCGGCAGATCGCCGAGCCGGGCATGCAGTACAGCAGCAGTTCAGGCTCCAGTCGCTGCAGGTTTTCTACCAGTAAGCGTGCGGCCTCTTCATCGCGCGCCAAGTGCATGTACAGCGCGCCATGGGGCTTGATGTGCTGCAGGGCAATGCCTTGAGCGCGGGCGATCTCACGCAGGGCGCCAAGCTGGTAGAGCATGTCATCGACCAGCTCCTGGGCCGGGGCATTGATGTGTCGACGGCCAAAGCCGACCAGGTCGCGAAAGCCTGGGTGAGCACCGATAGCCACGCCCACCGCCTTGGCCCGCTCCACCGTACGGCGCATGGTGCCGGGGTCGCCGGCATGAAAACCCGTGGCGATGTTGGCCGAACTGATGAAGGCCATCAGCTCATGGTCGACGCCATCGCCGATGGTCCAGGGACCAAAGCCCTCGCCCATGTCCGAGTTGAAATCCACGACCTGCATTGTGCGCTCTCCTACGGTGCCTGCTTGTGGGTTGCTGCAGCCCACGTTAAATTCCCCAGCACCCCTTGGGAAGATCTATAAACAGATGGGCTGTCTTCTGAAAAACAGATACCCCTCACCGGAGCCTAAATGTCGCTGACCCTACGCCAGGTGCGCTATTTCGTTGCCACCGCCGAGATCGGTCAGATCTCCCAGGCGGCGCTGCACCTGAACATTTCCCAGTCGGCGGTGACCACCGCGATCAAGGAGCTGGAGGCCATGCTCGGCGCGCTGCTGTTCCAGCGCTCGGCCCAAGGCATGAGCCTGACCGACGCTGGCCGGCATTTTCTCAACCGCGCCTACGTGATCCTGCGCAGCGTCGACGATGCGCTGAACAGCCCGCTGCCGGATGTACGCGCCAGCGGCCTGCTGCGCCTGGCGGCGAGCTACACGGTCATTGGTTACTTTCTGCCGCATCACTTGCAACGCCTGGAGCACTGGCACCCCGATGTGCTGATCGAGGTTCATGAACAGGAACGCAGCGCCATCGAGCAGGGGTTGCTCGAAGGTCGCTTCGACATGGCGGTGGTATTGACCGCCAACCTTACCCACCCGGATATCGTTTCCGAGACGCTGTTCAACTCCGAACGTCGACTGTGGCTGCCCAGCCATCACCCACTGTGCGAACGCTCGGCGGTGAGCCTGGCCGATGTCGCCCAGCAACCTTACATCCTGCTTACAGTCGATGAAGCCGAACAAAGCGCGATGCGTTACTGGCAACAAGCCGGGCAGCAACCAGACGTGCGCGTGCGCACAAGCTCCGTCGAGGCGGTGCGCAGCATGGTAGCCAACGGCAGCGGCGTGGCGATTCTGTCGGATCTGGTGCACCGTCCGTGGTCGTTGGAAGGCAAGCGGATCGAAACGGTGACGATCAGCGATCAGGTCACGCCCATGAGCGTTGGCCTGGCCTGGCATCGCGAGCGCGAATTAAGCCCGGCGATGCAAGCGCTGCGCAGCTACTTCCATGCAGCGTTCATGGCGCCGCAGCAACATGTGGCTCGACGCTAGGCGAGTCGAGGTGCTCGAAGGCTGCTCAGTCAGCGGCGGTGCTTGTCCGCGCCACGCAGATCGATACCGATCTCGCAGCAATGGAGTAGAATTTCGCCATCGCGGACGCCGGCTAGTCAGCCGTTCGACCGAACCCTGGGATCGGGTTGATATCCCACCCAGTCACGAATCGAGTTGAAACCATGAATCGGCAGAAAAAAATCAAGCAGCTGTTAAAGGCTCACGCGAAAAAAGCCAGCGCCAAACTGGCTCCCAAAAACAAACCTAAATACATCTGCAAAGCTGACCGGGCGAAGTTGGCCGCCCTGGGCGATCAAGACTCAGGCGCGCTCCCAGAGCGCTGATACGGCTGCAACGCCAGCAGCTCACGCACGCGCCCGCCCAGGCTGTCGACCGCAAATGGCTTGGTCAGTACCTGCATGCCAGGTTGCAGCTGACCCTCGCCGATCACCGCGTGCTCGGCGTAACCGGTGATGAACAAGGTCTTGAGGGTTGGCCGAAGTTGCAACCCGGCATCGGCCATTTGCCGACCGTTCATGCCACCGGGCAGGCCGACATCGGTGATCAGCAAGTCGATATGCACGTCTGAGCGCAACAGCTGCAGCCCGGTGGCACTGTCGGCGGCCTCGATCACGGTATAGCCGAGCTCGCTGAGCACATCGGTCAGCAGCATACGCATGGTCGGTTCATCGTCCACCAACAGCACGGTCTCGCCAGGCTGGGCAATCGACACCGCCTCTGTGCCGGGTGCTGGCTCCTCGGCGGGGGCGTCGCCGTGGTGGCGCGGCAGGTAGATGAACACCGTGGTGCCTTCACCGACTGTCGAGCAGATGCGCACCTGGCCGCCAGACTGCTGGGCAAAGCCGTAGATCATCGACAAGCCCAGGCCAGTACCCTGGCCGAGCGGCTTGGTGGTAAAGAATGGCTCGAACACGTGCGCCATCACGTCCGCGGGCATGCCACTGCCGGTGTCGGTCACGCTCAGGCACAGATAAGCGCCCTCGGGGACATCGTGTGCCAGGGCAGCCACTGGGTCCAGCCATTGATTGCTGGCGTGCAAGGTAATGCGCCCCCCGTCAGGCATGGCATCACGGGCGTTGATGCACAAATTGAGCAGCGCATTTTCCAGCTGACTGGCGTCGACGAACGCTGGCCACAGGTCCGCATCGCCGAGGGTCTGGACTTGTATGCCGGGGCCGGCGGTGCGTTGGATCAGCTCGCTCATGCCGAACATCAAGGTATTGACGTTGAGCGGTCGCGGCTCGAGGGTCTGCCGCCGCGAGAAAGCCAGCAATCGATGGGTAAGGGCGGCCGCACGCTTGGTAGCGCCTTGCGCGGCGACCAAGTACTTGTCGATATCGCCCAGGCGGCCACGGGCGATGCGCATGCTGATCAGCTCAAGCGAGCCGGAGATGCCGGCGAGCAGGTTATTGAAGTCGTGGGCCAACCCTCCCGTTAGCTGGCCGACCGCTTCCATCTTCTGCGACTGGCGCAGTTTCTCTTCGGCCTGCATCAGCTCGGCGGTACGCGCGGCGACCCGGTGCTCAAGGGTTTCATTCAACTCACGCAGCTGAGCTTTGGCCTTGCGCTGCTGCTCTTCGCTTGCCCGCAAGTGCGCGCAGGTACGTTCAAGCTCTTGCTCGCGGGCGCGCAGGGCTTCTTCGGCCATGGTCCGCTCGAGTAGGTCCGCAGCGGTGCGGGCGAGGATGTCGAGCAAGCGCAAGTCGCGCTGGGAGGGCTGATGGGGCGCACTCCAATGGGTCGAGATCATCCCCAACAGCCTGCCATCGCGCGACAGTAGCGGCGTCGACTGGGCAGACCGGATACCGGTGCGGCGGAAGGCGTTCAGGTCTTCAGTACCGGCGATCTCAGCCCACTGTTCGAAGTCGGCGATGATCGCCCGCTTGCCCAGCTTGAGCGCTTGCGTACAGCTGCTGTGGGCCGTTGGCGGTACCCACTGCCAGAAACCGACCGCTTCGGCGGGCAGACCGCGTGAGCACAGCAGCTGCAGTTCACCGCCGTGACCAGAACTATGCGCCTGAGGGCACAGCAACTGCATGGTGCCGAACTGCGAGCCGGTAATGACCACCGCCGCATCGACGATCTTGCCGTACAACGCTTCGAGGTCCTGCTCACCGATCAGCGCGACGCTGATGCTGTGCAATAGCTCTATGTCGCAAAGATCGCTATCCGATGCGCCGGCATGGAGTGGAAAGTCCACTGGAAAGGAGACGTTGTGGCCAGTCATAACGGCTCCTGGGGAGCAGTGGTTAACGGATCAAGCCTATCAGTATAGGCTCCGTAGTGCGACACAGCCGGCGTTTCGACGACGTTCGAGGCTTTGATGGTTTGCCCAGCGCCTGGTTTCATTGCGCGCTGTCGGCGAGCACAGGTGGCAGGTCCATTTCTACTCGCAGCACCAGCGTGTCACCGCCATCAGCGGCGATGGTCTGAGCGCGGCCCTGCAAGCGCAAAAGCAGGCGCTGGATAGTGGCATACGCCGACACTTCAGACGGCGCTTGTTCTGCCGGTGGAGACCAGGGCGCCAGCTCCAGGCTCAAGCGCAACAAGCCTCGCGGTTGAATCTGGGTAGCCAGACGCAAGCTCAGGTACGCCGGCAGTGGCCGCAGTTGCAGGTAGGTACACAGGCCCTCGAGCAAGTGCCGGTAGTGGCGGGCGTCGATCCACGCGCTTTGCAGTGCACGCAGCCCTGGCCCCAGGTCCAGCTCACAGCCCCGCGCTTGCAGTTGCAGGCGCAACGGTGCCAGGATCGCTTCGGTCAGGTTGCCCAGGTCATGCGCGGCGCGTTGTGGCTGGCCTGGGTGGTCATCCTGATCCATCAGGGCATCGACCTTGGCCAGGCACTGGTACATGCCTTCAACGTGCTCTGCCAGGGTTTGCAAAGCTGGGCGCAAGGGCTCATCGCCTGGCGCAAGCAAGCGTTGCACAGTGGTTCGAAACACCGCCAGCATTTGCCCAAGTTCCTGGCTGACAGCGGCCAGGGTGGAGCTCTTCAGGTGGCTTTCATAGCGCGCCTCGGCGCCCTCGTGACGCAATGTCGAGAGCAGCCGATCGCGCTCGGTGAGGTCACGCATGCCGCCCAGCATGGCCACCAATTGACCGCTCTGGTCGCGAAACGGTGTGCACCAGATGTGCATGGCAACCACTTCACCCAGATGCTCGATTACCGCTTCGGCCAGAAACGGCTCTTGCCGCGCAACCGCCTCGGCGAAGCGCTGCCGTGAACGCTCGCGCAATGGCGCTGGCAACCACAGCGCCTGGTCGATGGTAGAGCCGTGGATCGCTTCGAAACTTTCTCCGGCGTAGGCCAGGTAGCGGCGGTTACACATCAGCAGGCGGCCTGCGAGGTCGCGCACGAACATCGGGTAGGGGGCAGCGTCGAGCAGCGCCCGTAACAAGCCGTGCTCGCGTAGCAGCTGCGGGTCGCTGGAAGACGCCTGCGCCCTGCTCGCCTCGTCGCCGACAACCAAGCCATGGCTGCGGGCGACTTCGAGCAATTGGAAATCGTTGCCGACATGGAGCTTTTGATGCAGACGCGCCTTATAGGTGCTGATGGTCTTGTAACTGAGGCTGAGCTGCTCGGCGATGTCCTTGTTACTCAACCCTTGGCTGAGCATCTGCAACACGGTAAGTTCGCGCCCGGAGAGCTGGGTCAAGTCATCTTCGCCTGCACCGTCGAGGTCCTGGCGGGCGACTTCGCGGGGGAAGTAGCTGCGTCCATGGCTGAGCGCCTGCAGGGCGCTGTGTAATTGGCCAAGCGCTTCGCTCTTGCACACATAGGCATCGGCGCCGGCCTGCAAGGAACGGGCGGCATACAGGCTGGCCTCCTGCACGCTGTACACCAGCAGTTTGATGCCCTGATGACTGGCGCGCAGCCGGCGCAGCAAATCCAGCCCACCCAGCTGCGGCACCAATAACTCAATAATGACCACCTGCGGGTGCAGCAGCCGGCACTGCTCCAGCGCATCCAGGCCGTTGTCGACTTCGCCCAGCACCTGGTGGCCAGCACGCTCAAGCACAGCCCGCAAGCCGTCACGCACGATCGGCAGGTGATCGACCAACAGTAGCGTGCTCATGGCGCCTTCCCTCTGCGGCAATGGCCGATGCCAAGCATAGACCAGAGCCGTGGACGAGAGTCACTCCTACAAGTAGGTTGCAACGCCTCCGACATTCGCCAGCAGGCGTCCCGCGCAGACTTCAGGCATCCCACTTCAGATGCCCAAGAGGCTGCCATGAACACCATCAAGCGTCCTGCACACTTCCAACGTACTCGTCTGGGCCGGGCCATTGGCCTGATTCTGGCGGGCCTGTTCAGCTTCAGCCTGATCGAGGCCGAAGCCGAGGACAGCGCCCTCGACCCACCGCTGATGGCTATCGACCCGCCCTCGGCAGCGGGTGCCATGCCCTCCCCTGACTACCTGCAGATCGCCCTGCAAGCCAGCCAGCAGGCCCCACATTTATTTGCCAACCGGCTGCTGGGGGCGCCCGCGCCAATCAACGTCAACAGCGCCGATGGCATTGGTGTTTCCAGCGCAGGTGCGCATGACGAGGCCACGGTCAACCTGGGCGCGGCCCGCACCACCGGGGTGCATGCGCAGTTGGGCAGCAGCGTCGGCTTCGAGCGCGGTAGCGTCAACAGCAGCGCCCTGACGGCCGCCAACGCCAACGGCCAAACTGGGCTGGCCAGCGATGGCGGCCAGTTGAATGGCTCCGGAGTGAGGGTCACGCTGATACCCAAAGCGGCCAACAGTGCGCTGATCACCGCCAGCAACTTGACCGGCGTCAGCGCCAAGAATGCCGGCCAAGTGAGGCTGAACAACAGCACCATCAGCGTCGGTGGCGGCGCTAACGGGATAAACAACCAGGGCCTGGTCGCCACTGGCGCTGGCAGCCAGATCGACCTGGTGGCAAGCGAGGTCAGCACCCTGTCCAAAGGTTCGGTTGGCGTGCTGGCCCAAGGCGGCGGCACTATCAGCATCAGCGGTGCCAGCGTGATCAGTACCACTGGCGCCAGCAGCCCTACTAGCGCCAGCCATGGCCTGAAAGCCACCGGCAACGCCAGCCTGATCGCTGTCAGCGACAGCGAGATACGCACTGGCGCGGTCGCCGCCAGCGGCGCCCGGGCAGATGACGGCGCGCAGATTCAACTGCAGCGCACCAGCCTCAGCCATACTTCCGCCGCCACCAGCACCAGCAGTACTGCCGTGTTGCATGCGCTCGGCGGCGCCAGCATCAACGCCGATGCGGTAACGGTCAGTTCCAGCGGCAACTACATCGGCGGCGCCCGCGCCGAAGGCAGCGCCAGCCAGGTTTCGTTGCGCAACAGCAGCGTGTCAGTCAAAGGCTCGGGCAGCGTCAATGACTTCGCCTCAGCCGCGCGGGCCATGAGCGGCGGCGCCGTGCTGATCGACAACAGCACCCTGAGCGCCGAAGGCACCTATAGTCACGGCGTGTCAGTCGAAGGCAGCGGCTCACACGCCAATGTCAGCGCCAGCCGGGTCGAGGTCGGCGGTAACCGCGCTCACGGTCTCTACGTCAATGCAGGCGCCACTGCCGAGATCAGCGACAGTGCCATCCGCCTCGCCCCGGCAGGCAGTGCAGCAGGCCCTTGGGGCCTCGGCGCCTTGGTCGAAGGTAGTGGCTCACGCCTGCTGCTCAACGACAGCCAAGTGCACACCACGCAGAAAACCAGCTACGGGGTACGGGCCCTGGGCGGCGCCGAGCTGCTAATCAACAATGGCCTGATCGATACCCAGGGCAATTACTCAGCAGGCCTGAGTGCAGGCAGCTCGACGGTGGTGGCGCGTAATCTTACGGTGACCACCTCGGGCGACGACAACGCCATGGGCGTGGTCGCCGATGGCGGTGCGAACATCACCCTGTATGGCGGCTCGGTAACCACCACAGGTAATGGCTCACCGGTACGTTCCAACCTGACCTTCCCGCACGCCCTGGCCTCGCGCAATCCAGGGGCTGTGCTCAACGTCTACGGCACCGCCGTGCATACCACCGGCACGCAGGCCTACGGCGCTGCGGTAGACGATGGCGGCAGCCTGTATTTGGAAGGGTTGAGCGTGAAGACCGAGGGGCAGTATTCCATGGGCCTGTATGCCGGCATCGGCACCCTCAAGCCAGGCCAGGTCAGCCTGGTAGCGCGCAATGTCAGCGTCGAGACCCTGGGCGATCAAGCCACCGGCGCCATGGTCAGCCGGCAGTATCAGAGCGATACGGCCAGCCTGCAATTGAGCGACTCGAGTATCACAACCAGGGGGGTGTTGTCCCATGGTTTGCAGGCCGAATCCACCGCGCTACTAAGTGCCAGCAACACCGCCGTCACTACCTACGGCGAGCGTGCCCTGGGAGCGCTGGCAAACAACCAGGCCAATGTTCAGCTCGATCAGGTCGGGATCAACACCAGCGGCAACCTGGCCCACGCCGCCGTGGCCAAGAACGGTGCGCGCCTCGACGCCCAACGCAGTGTGATCAACGCCAGCGGTGACCAGGCCGCAGCGCTTTATGCGCAAGGCACTGAACTGCTCAAGGGTCAGGCCAATCTCGACAGCAGCGTGCTGCACAACCGCGACGGGGCCACGGTGGCTGTCGCAGGCGTCGCCGACATCAGCCTGACTGACAGTATCGTCGGTGGCAGCGGCCAATGGTTGAACGTCGACAGCGCCGTGGCCAGCGATGGCAGCAGCATCCCAGACATGGGCACCGGCCAGTGGCAAGGTGTCGGCAGCTCGCTGGCCAGTGCCGGCAACGCCAACATCGATGTCGCAGGCTCGGTGCTCAACGGCGCTGCGCGTACCGCTGCGGGCAGCAGTGCCCAAGTCAATCTGCGCGACAGCAGCCTGTGGAACCTGACCGGCGACTCGAACCTCAGCACCCTGCGCAACGAGGCCAGCCTGATCGACTTCAGCGCGCCAGTCGGCGGCAGCTACAAGCACCTGACCGTCAACAACTACCACGGCGCCAATGGCACCTTTGCCCTGAACACGTACCTGTACAGCGACGGTTCGCCCTCGGACAAGCTGGTGGTGGATGGCGGTAAGGCCGACGGCAGCAGCAACCTGTTGATCAAGAACGCAGGTGGCCCCGGCGCGCTGACCCAAGGCAATGGGATTCTTGTAGTCGATGCCATCAATGGCGCGACCACCGAGGCTCAAGCCTTCCGCTTGCTCAGCCGGGTCAAGGCCGGCCCTTATGAATACACCCTGCACCGGGCCAGCCTGGATGGCAGCAATCGCCAGGCCTGGTACCTGCGCTCTACTGCTGATGTGGGTCCGGTTGACCCTGTTGATCCAGTCAAGCCAGTGAAACCTGTCGACCCAGTGAAGCCGGTAGATCCGGTGAAGCCTGTAGATCCGGTGCTACCCGTCGACCCAGTGGACCCTGTCGATCCGACTGAGCCCGAGCACCCCATCGTTCCAGTTCGGCCACAAGTGCCCAACTATCGCCCGGAAACGACCCTATACCGCGCCTTGCCTTCGATGTTGCTGCACTACAGCCACGCCATGGTCGATACCCTGCATGAGCGAGTCGGTGAAGAGCGCAGGCTCAGCACCGAGCCACTGCCCGCACAGGCCGCCGAGCAATACGGCCCGTCACTGGGCTGGGGCCGACTGATCTACCGCAAGGGTGAGGACGAGCTGGGCCAAGGTGCCAGCTACGACTACCGGATCCAGGCCTTCCAGGTCGGCACTGACCTGTATCGCCACGAAGACGTCGATGGCAGTACCGATCAGGCCGGTCTGTCGCTCAACGTTGGGCGTATCGCAGGTGACGTCGAGCACACCAATGGCAACAGCGCTGGCGACGACGTGATCCGCGCCTACGGGGTCGGCGGCTACTGGACCCACTTTGGGCCGGAAGGCTGGTACCTCGACGGTGTGCTGCAGTTCAACCGCTTCGACGTGCAAGCCAACCCTAGCGACATGGACACCATGAAAACCCGCGGTCGCGGCGTGACCGCCTCGCTCGAAGGGGGCTATCCGTTCAATCTCAATGAGGACAAGAACCTGCACATCGAGCCGCAGGCCCAGGTGATCGTCAGCAAGATCAAGGTCGATGACAGCCACGACGACGCCTCCGATGTGCGCTTCGAAGACGTCGACTCGCTGACTGCCCGCCTGGGGGTGCGCATCGACAAGGACAGCCTGCGTGCAGACGACCAGGGCAAGCTGCACCGCACCAACGTCTGGGTGCGCCCCAGCGTCTGGCACGAGTTCAAGGGCAAGAGCAAAACCGAGTTTTCTTCGGCCGATGGCTACATTCCCTTTGGCACCGACATGAGCGGGACCTGGGGTGAGCTGAACCTGGGTGTCGACTACCAGGTCGATGAACGCACCACAGTGACTGGCTCGTTGGGTTATCAGAAGGCGTTTGGCAAGGACAGCAGAAGCTATGAAGGGATGATTGGTATCAAGGTCAAATTCTGATCGACGACGCCCGGCTCAGCCGGGCGTTTTTTATCGAGGGCCTCATCGCGCAGGCGCCTCTATACCCCTCTGCAACCCGCCATTATCAGACAAATCCGATACTCGATAGCGAGTCAGCTACCTACCATACGCGCCCTTTCCCACAATCAGCCAAGCCGACAGAGACAAGTTTCCAATGCAGGCGTGGCGAGTGTCCATAACGCCCGTTGCGCCAGGTGTTGAACATGAGCAGACAATTTTTGCTAGCTATTGCCCTCCTCCTCTGGAGCACCGCAGCCAGCGCTGGGCAAAGCGAGCCACAGGGTGATTACTGGTACATCCAGACCAGCGCCTATACCCGCCACTGGAGCCCCGACCCAGAGCACAACAATCAGCAACGGCTGATCGGTATCGAACGGGTGTACAGCGATGGGCTGCTCTGGGGCGGGGCGACATTCAAGAACTCGTTCAACCAGCGCTCCTACTATGGCTACGTCGGCAAAGTCTGGGAGCATGAGCGGTTTCCGCTCCATGCCAAGTTCAGTGCAGGCCTGATCCAGGGCTACAAAGGCGAATACAAAGACAAGATCCCGCTCAACCATTTGGGCGTTGCGCCGGTAATCATTCCGGGCATCGGTGCGCATTGGGGGCCGGTGGCCGCAGAGTTTGTGGTGCTCGGCGCGGCAGCGGGAATGGTCAACGTGGGGCTTCGGTTCTAGGGTGCAACGCCGCCTCAATCTTGGCGACGTCGATCTTGCCCATCTGCATCATCGCCTCGAACGCCCGCTTGGCGGCGGCTTGGTCAGGATGGGCAATGGCCTGGATGAGAATCCTTGGGGTGATTTGCCAGGAAATACCCCATTTGTCCTTGCACCAACCACAGACACTTTCCTCGCCACCATTGCCGACGATGGCATTCCACAAACGATCGGTTTCGGCCTGATCGTCGGTAGCAACCTGGAACGAGAACGCCTCGTTGTGCTTGAACACCGGCCCTCCATTGAGGCCGATGCAGGGAATGCCCATCACGCTGAACTCGACAGTAATCACATCGCCCGCCTTCCCCGAGGGATAGTCGGCTGGGGCCTTATGCACGGCCAGTACCTTGCTGTCCGGGAAGGTCTTGGCGTAGAACTCGGCCGCCTCCTGCGCCGCCCCCTCATACCACAGGCAAATAGTGTTCTTGCTGGTCATGGCGGTACTCCTCGATCGGGACAGAGGCATTAGTCTAGTCGCTCGATGTCCGGCAGCCAGGCGCTAAGGCCGCGCGCATGGGCCGGTTTCAACGCTATCATCGAGGTGGCCGAGCGCTGAGCGAACCCCGCGCCGACAGGCCTGTCCAACCTGCTCCCATGTGCGACCAGAAGACCCATCGACCATGCATTTCGACCTGATCCAAAGCTTGAGCCTGGCCGGGAAGCCAGAGGTACCCAACGATGACCGGATCGGCTGCGCCGAGCAGCATGCCTGGGTCATCGACGGCGCGACAGACCTGGGCCCACCGGGGCTGCTCGGTGAGCGCGGTGGTGCGGCCTGGCTGGCGGCAGCGGCGCAGCGGGCTTTTCACGGGGCATCCGGCGCATTGCAGCAGGTGTGTGAATCGGTGTTTGTCGCTGTCGCAACCGACTACGCCCAGGCCCAGCGACGCGAACCGGTCGCAGCCTGGGAGCTGCCGCGCGCTGCATTCGCCGCTGTTGCCCTCGAGGGTGGCGAACTGAGCTGTGCCTACATGGGCGATTGTGTCGTGCTGCACCGCAGTGCTCAGGGCATTGCCTTCCTCACCCCCGAGCCTGACCGTGAGGCGGAACGTGCTGAAGCCGCAGCCCTGGGCCCGGGCACCGGAGCATTCGGGGTGCGCACGCCAGCGGTGGTGGCCGACCGCCGGGCTGCCCGTGAGCGACCCAAGGCCGTCTTGAGCATCGATGCGCAGCAAGCCAGGGAGGGCACGCGCTATGTGCGCAGTGCGGTGTCCGCGGGCGATGAGGTGATCTTGATGAGCGACGGTTTCGCCGCGCTGTTCGATACCTATGATGTCTACGACCCGGCAGGTTTTATCGCGCAGCTCGAGGCGCATGGCTTGGCCGCTCTGGCTCAGACGCTGCGCGCCATAGAACAGGAGGACGCAGCATGCCTGCGCTATCCGCGCTTCAAGGCCAGTGACGATGCCTCGGCGATCTGGTTGCGGGTCGCCTGATAGCCGATCGATGGGCGGCCAGCACTGTTCGCGAGAGATCCGCTGAAAAGCTTGCTCATACATCGGCATGGGTACGATGAGATGCTATTGGCTACCTTTGAGAACTCATATCTGAGGTCATGGACATGGACAGTCCCCACGCCGTACATCTTCGCCTGGGCCGGTTTTCTGAAGCCGGGCGTATTTATGCATTGACTACAGTCGTCAAGAATCGGCTGCCACTCTTTGTTGATCTGCAACTGGCAAGGTTGGTCATCGCCCAGTTGCGCCTGGCGCAGGCCGAGCACCTCGCGCAATCGCTTGCCTGGGTGGTGATGCCTGATCACGTGCATTGGCTGGTGCAGTTACAGGATGCGACGCTCAGCACACTGATGGGCAGAATGAAGTCACGCAGTACGCGTGCGATCAATAGCGCATTAGGTAGGGATGGAGCGCTTTGGCAGCGCGGGTATTACGACCGGGCTGTGCGTAGAGAGGAGGAGTTGCAAGGTATTGCCCGCTATATCGTGATGAATCCTGTTCGGGCGGGGTTAGCCCGTACGATTAAAGAGTATTCGCATTGGGATGCGGTGTGGGTTTGAGCATTTTGGGGCTGCGTTGCAGCCCATCGCAGGCAAGCCAGCTCCTACAGGTCCAACGCCAATCTTTGTAGGAGCTGGCTTGCCTGCGATGGGCCGCAGAGCGGCCCCTAAATCTCGGACCTCAGCCAAAAATCACATAACTCTTGCGCACAGTTTGACGAATCACCCATGTCCCTTGGCTATCTGGCGGGAAGCACAAGGTATCGCCCGCACGAAACGCCAACGGCGCCCCGCCATCGGGGGTAAAGCTCCCCTCCCCGCTGATGATGTAGCTGTACTCGGCTTGCTTGACCCCGCGCCGAAAACTGCCCGGCGTGCACTGCCAAATACCGGTTTCAGCCGCAGCGCCAATCAGGCTGTGCTCACCTGCTGTGCTCGCCTGGGCAATGGTTTCGCCCACGGGTTGGGCCACCGGCGCCGGTTGCGAAAACTGCGCCTCGGTTACCGCCTTGATCAATACCGGTTGCATCAACTACCTCCTAATAAGTCAGAGAACGGCATCGAGCAAGCGATACCAGGCAATGCCCACGCCCAGGTACAAACGCTGCAGGCCATGGAACGGAATCGGTCGGATCGGTGACAGCGGAAACGGAAACTGCTGCGCCTGGCCCAGCAGTCGCTGTGCCAGGTGCCGGCCAAGTGCGGACGACATGGCAATACCGCGACCGTTGTAACCGAGCAGGATGCTCAGACCCGGCGCCGGTTCGTGCAGGTGCGGCATGAAATCCTGGGTCAGGGCAACGCGCCCGCTCCACTGGTATTCGAACTCGACCCCGGCCAGGTGCGGGAACAAGCCCAGCACCGAGCGACGCAGGTGGTTCCAGTCGCTGGCAGCCTTGGGCTCGGCAAACGGCCCACGCCCACCGAGCAGCAGTCGGCCTTGGGCATCCTGCTTGAAATACAGCAGCAAGCGGCGCGCATCGGAACACACCTCACCGCCAGGCAGCACCGTGCGCCGCAGTGCGTCCGGCAGCGGCCGGGTGGCAACGATGAAACTGTTAGCCGCCAGCACCGTCTGACGCAGCTTTGGCCACAAATCGTCGGTATAGCCATTGGTGGCCAGCACCACGCGCTCGGCGCTGACCGTGCGCCGGATATCGGTGGTGAGGGTCCAGCCACGGCTGTCGCGCTGCAGGCCGGTGACGCGGTTGTGGCCATGGATCTGCGCGCCTTCGGCGATGGCTGCCCTGGCCAAGCCGCGTGCGTAGCTCAGCGGCTGCACGCTACCGGCACGCGGGTCGACCCAGGCGCCCAGGTAGTCATAGCTGCCGATGCGCTGGGCCACGCTGCCCTTGTCGAGCATCTCCACCGGCACCCCGCGGCTGCGCCATTGCTGTGCGCGGCGCTCGACCGCGCGCATGGCGGCCGGGGTTGCCGCGGGCTGGATCCAGCCCTTGCGGGTGGCGTCGCATGCAATGTCGTAGTGGCGGATCAGCTCGAACACCTCATCGGCGGCAGTCCCGGCCACTTCGATCAAGCGCTCGGCTTGCTCGCCACCGTACATGCGCAGCAACTCGTCGGGGTCGTGCTTAAGCCCCGGAATCACTTGCCCGCCGTTGCGTCCGGAAGCGCCCCAGCCGGGCTCGCCGGCATCCAGCACACAGACCCGCGCCCCCTCACGCGCCAAGTGCAGGGCGGTAACCAGGCCGGTGTAGCCAGCGCCGACCACGGCCACATCGACTTGCTTGTCTTCGGCCAACGGCGGGGTGTGGACGCCCGGTGCGGCAGTACTCGCCCACAAGGAAGGCGGTAGCGCCAAAGGTCGTGCACTCATGCCACGCCTCCATCAGTGGTCAGCAGGCGTCGCAAGAATTCCTGGGTACGTGGCTGCTGCGGCGCGCCAAGCACCTCGCGCGCCGGGCCTTCCTCGACGATTCGCCCGCCATACAGGAAGCACACCTTGTCGGCGACCTCGCGGGCAAAGCCCATTTCATGGGTGACCACGACCATGGTCATGCCCTCCTCGGCCAGCTTGCGCATCACCGCCAGCACTTCGCCGACCAACTCCGGGTCCAGCGCTGAGGTCGGCTCGTCGAACAGAATGGCCTTGGGCCGCATGGCCAAGGCCCGGGCAATGGCCACACGCTGCTGCTGGCCGCCCGACAGCTCATCCGGGTAGGCCTCCATGCGATGGGCCAGGCCGACCTTTTCCAGCAGGGCCTTGGCATGTTCGCGGGCCGCCTCGGGGCTTTCCTTCTTTACATAGATCGGCCCTTCCATGACGTTCTGCAGCGCGGTGCGATGGGGAAAGAGGTTGAAGCGCTGAAACACCATCGCCACCTGGGTGCGAATCTCATGGATGGTCTTGGCATTGCGATCGACCCGCTCGTCACTGACCAGGATGTCGCCCCCTTCATAGGTTTCCAGGCCATTGATGCAGCGCAGCAGGGTCGATTTGCCCGAGCCCGATGGGCCGATCAAGCACACCACCTGGCCGCTCTGGACCTCAAGGTCGATGCCTTCGAGAACGCGGGTGCTGCCATAGCTTTTATGCAGCGACTGAATGCTGATCATGCGTGCTTCCTCGTGGCGATCCGCGCCTCGAGACGGCGCAAGGCATACGACAGCGGCAGGCTCAAAGCCAGGTAGAGCAGCGCCACCAGGGTATAGACAGTCATGTTTTCAAAGGTCGATGAGGCAATCAGCTGGCCGGCCCGGGTCATCTCGGCGACGGTGATGGTCGAGACCAATGATGAGTCCTTGAGCATCATCACCAGGGTGTTGCCATACGGCGGCAAGGCAATCCGGAAGGCCTGTGGCAGCACCACCCGGCGCATGATCATCGGCCCGCGCATGCCCAGTGATTCTGCCGCTTCGATCTGACCCTGCTGAATAGCCTGGATACCTGCGCGGAAGTTCTCTGCCTGATACGCCGAGTAGGCGATGCCCAAACCGATGATGCCGGCCTGCAGGGCAGTGAGCTGGATACCGAATTCCGGCAGGACGAAGTAGATATAGAACAGCTGCACGATGATCGGCAGGCCACGGATGATGTTCACCACCGACACGGCAAACAGGGCGACCGAGCGAACCTTGGACACCATCATCAGGGCGAAGGCCAGGCCAATCAGGGAGCTGAGCAGGAACGAGGCAATCGTGACCTGCACGGTGACCACCGCGCCACTCAAGAGAATGGGCAGGAAGTCCAGAGCATTCTGGAAGAACATAAGCGAGTCCGCGAGAGAGCAATCAGGGAAGAGGCGCCCGCTGCGGGCGCCGTGAGGCGACGATCAGTCCAGGTGCCACTTGTCGATGATGCCGGCCAGGGTGCCGTCGGCCTTGATGCTGGCGATGCCCTGATTGACCCGGGCAAGCATCTGCGGATCGCCCTGGCGCATGATCAGGCACACTTCACCCTTGATCTGCGGCTGATAGCTGTCGACCAGACGGACTTTTTTCAAGGTGCCCTGGGCCATCTGGTAGGCGAGGATCGGATGGTCGCCAAAGCCGGCCTTGATCCGGCCCAGGGCCAGGTCGCGGGTCAGGTCCGCCAGCGAATCGTAGCCGCGCACTTCCTTGAAAATGCCGCGTTTGTTGAGCTCGTCGAGGAAGATGGTGCCGACCTGGGCGCCTACCACTTCGCCTTTGAAATCATCCATGTGGCTGTAGGCCTTGGCGTCGTCGGCGCGCACGATCAGGCCTTCGCCGTATTCGAACACCGGGTCGGAGTACTGCACGACCTTTTCTCGCTCGGGGGTACGCAGCATGGCGGCGGAGATCAGGTCGATCTTTTTCGCGGTCAGCGAAGGGATCAGTGCGGCGAAGGTGGTCTGGGCGATATCCACCTCAAACCCGGAGGCCTTGGCCACCGCTTGGGCGGAGTCGACCATCATGCCCTGGATACTGTTGCTCTTCACATCGAGAAACGTGAACGGCACACCGGTAGCGGTGGCGCCAACTTTGTACGTCTCGGCCTGGGCGACCAAGGAGGTGACGCAACTGGCGGCCAGGGCCAGGGCGCAGGTGAACACACGAAGGCGTGGATACATGGTGAACACTCCCATTTGACGCGGTTTGTTGTCGTTATGCGTTATGGATGCCTCGGGTATCGGCAGGAGGCCTTGCGACCCAATATAATTGATTTACAAAAATCGTAAAGAGATTTATAAATATCGCATATCGATAGTAACCAGTGGTCCTGTCCAAGGGATGATCCATGAACGATAACGACAACAGCCTGTTCAACCAGTCACTGGAAAAGGGCCTGGCGGTGCTGCGCGCCTTCAACGCCCGCCGGCGCACCATGAACCTGGCCGAGGTGGCTGAAGCCGCTGGCATCAATAAAAGCTCGGCGCAGCGCATGATCCATACCCTGGAAGCCTTGGGTTATGTGAGCAAGCACCCGCAGACCAAGCGCTTCCAGCTCACCCCTGATGTGATGGAAATCGGCTACAACTACCTGGCTGCCGACACCCTGGTGGACGTCGCCAACCCGTTCCTCGCCGAGCTGGCGCAGACTACCGGGGAAACCACCAACCTGACCGAGCCCGTGCGTAACGATATGCTCTACGTAGCGCGTTTCGTCGGGCCTAAGTTCATCCCTATCCATTTGCCGATTGGCAGTCGTATCCCGATGTATTGCACCGCCTCGGGGCGCGCGTACTTGAGCGCTCTGGACGAGGATGAGGCGATGGCCGTGCTGCGCGCCAGCGATCTGTCTCGGCACACCCAGTACACCCGCACATCGCTGGAAGAGATCCTCGGCGAAATTGCCGAGATCCGCCGCAAGGGCTTTGCCATCAACAGTGAAGAGTTGTTCTTGGGCGACATGGCAGTTGCCGCCCCGGTGCGCAACAGTCAGGGCCGGCCAGTGGCATCGGTGCATGTGGTCGCACCGACCAGTCGCTGGTCGCTGGAAGAGGCTGAGCGGCGGTTGGCACCTGCGGCAATCGAGTGTGCTCGTGCGATCAGTACATCGATCAGGACGCTGTGAGTGAGCGCTGGCCTGTATCCAGTGGTTTGCTGTGAAACAGGCCGTTGCCGGGCCGATTATCCTTGCTGGGCAGAAGGTGCGGCCAAGGTTTGGTCATCCAACTGAATGCGGTTGCGGCCGCCGCGCTTGGACTCGTACAGGGCAATGTCACCCTGCTCGATCAATGCCGCCAGGCTCGCGGGGGGGCAGTCGAAAAGGTTGGCACCGATGCTCAAGGTGACAGCTGCTGGCGTGGCAAATGATTGCGAAGTGAGCAGCAAGAACTGCTCTCGTAGACTGCTGCCCAACTCATGAACCCGCGCAGGCGAGGCATTGCCCAGCAGGATCACGAACTCATCGCCGCCCAAGCGCGCGGCCAGCGCACTGGCCGGCAACAGGGCGCGGATCATTTCGCTCAACCCGACCAACAGCCTGTCACCGGCAGTGTGGCCATACAGGTCGTTGACCAGTTTGAAGTTGTCGATATCGATCAGCAGCAATGCGCCCGGCCGGGCCGCGCTCACCTCATTGATCAGGCGCGGCGCCCGCACTTCCAAGGCGCGCCGATTATACAGGGCAGTCAGCGGGTCACGCGCGGCCAGCCGGGCGATCTGCTGCTCACGCCGGTAGCGCTCGGTGCCGGTCATCGACAGCGCGATCAGCATGATCGCCATGGCCCCTTCGACCAGCGAGACCTGAATGATTTCGCCTCGGAAAGCGGCCAGGTCGATCAACGTCCCGGGCACCAGCGGCGGGATCATTTTGGCCAGATAAAACAGGCCGTGGCCGAGCAACACAAAACGCAGTTGCACCGCACCTACGCTCAATGACATGCCATGTGGGCGTAGGAGAAAACTAGCCCTGAGTGTCGGCAGCGCAACCAGCAGCGATTGCACCAGCAGCATCACTTTTGACCACAGCGGCCCTTCCGGCAGCAGCAGCATCACCAGCCACGTGATGAACACCAGGTACCAAGCCCGCGACAGACGGGTTTCAGTAAAGCGGGCAACGCCCAGCAAAAAGCAGAAATGCGCAGTGATCAACAGGCCATTGGCAAACCAGATGCCAATCAGCAAAAAGCCGTTGCTGCGCAGTAAAGCGAGGGTGCTGCCCACGCTGATGATGGCGAAACCGGTTGCCCAGTAAAGCAATGATGATTCGCGCACGGTGCGCCACTCGACCGCCAGGTACAGCGCCGCAGCGGCGGCCAGGGCAATCGTGATAGTGAGCATGGTAGGTGGATCGAGCGCCATGGAATGACGGGCCTGCCTGAAATTAAGAATGGAGAAATGTTCAAAACCAGTTTGCGCGGCCCTGCGCCTGTACTGCACGCCCACGATTTCCGTCGAGGCTTACTGCCCATGCATCATCCGCACCAGCGGCTAATACCCTGTCGCTGTTAAGCGAAAAATAGCGCCTGGCGCATTACTGCTCAGCGAGAAAACTCACCAGTTGCCGACCATGTGAACTGAGCCGCTCCCAGCCACGAAAGCACACGCGCAGTTCCAGGGTCGCCCAGCGTTCCTCAAGCGCGACCCAGCGTACCGCCAGCTCTTGCTCGGCGCGCAGCGCCGCAGTTTCCGGGACAATGGCGATGCCTGCGTGCTGGGCGACCAATTGGGCGATGGCTTCAAAGCTGGGCGCGCGAACGCGGACTTTGAGCGGCATCGCCAGGTTCATCGCCAGCTCTTCGACGAAACGCTGCATCGCCCGCTCGCCCGGCAAACACACAAATGCAAAGCCCAACGCGTCAATCAGCCGCAGCAGCTCCCGCCCGGCCAGGGGGTGGTCAGCGGGCACCAGCAAGACCAAGCGCTCGGTGCGAAAAGGCAGCGACACTAAACCGTCGCTTATCAAATTGCCATCATAAACGCCGATCTCGCACTCGTCAGCCAAAACCACACGCAGCACATCGACACTTTTGTGCTCGACCAACTGCAGGTCGACTTCTGGATAGTCGGCTAGAAACGGCCCGAGCACGGCGGGCAACAAGGTGCTGTTGGTGACTGTGGAAGCGGCCAGGTGCAAGGTGATGCGCCGTTGCCCGGCCAGCTCGTGCAGGGTGTCCTGCAATTTGCGCGCTTCGCCCAGCACTCCTCGCGCCGCTTCCAATACCAGCCGGCCGGCTGGGGTGAGTTGCATACCGTCGGCGCGCCGGGTGAACAGGCTCAAGCCGCAGCGTTGCTCGAACAAGCGCAGGCGATTGCTGGCGGCAGAAACGGCCACCGGAAACGTCGCTGCGGCCTTGCTCAAGCTACCGGTAGCGGCAATCGCGGCAAGCAAACGCAGATCCGCAAGATCGAAATGCATTGGGCTTTCTCTAAATGCGAACGCTATGTTCGATTAAAAGCGATTCTAACGGGGATTGCGTTCTGCACAGAATAAGCCCATTGATAACTGCCTGGATTTACCATGACCTCTTTGCGCACCCTGCTCACGCGCCAGATCCACAGCGGCAGTTTGTTTGCCGTACTGGCGGCCTTGGGTTTCAGCTTCAAAGCCATCTTCGTCAAACTCGCCTATGCGGCCGGGCCGGTCGATGCGATCAGCCTGCTGGCCATGCGCATGGCCATGGCGTTGCCGTTGTTCGTCTGGCTGGTGTGGTTCAGCGGCCGGCAATCCCCCTCTCGGCTGACACCCGCCGACGCCCTGCGCGTTACCCTGCTGGGGCTGTTGGGTTACTACCTGTCCAGCCTGTTCGACTTCTACGGGCTGCAATACATCAGCGCAGGGTTGGAGCGCCTGATCTTGTTCACCTACCCAACCCTTGTGCTGATCTTCCAGGCCATCGCCCTGCGCGAACGACCCACCACGCGTACCCTGGCGGCGATGGGCCTGTGCTATCTGGGCCTGGGCATCGCCTTCGTGCATGACGTGAGCGTCTCCGGCGTGGGCCAGCAAGTGATTCTCGGCTCGCTGTGGGTGTTTGCCAGCGCAGTAACCTACGCCCTGTACTACTCCGGCACAGGCATTGTGCTCAAACGCATGGGTTCGATGCGCATGGCGGGCTTGTGCGGTACGGCGTCGTCGCTGATGGTGTTGGCTCACTACCTGTGGGTGGCGGACATCAGCCAACTGTGGCAGCTGCCTGCGGCGGTGTGGCTCAACGCGGGATTGATGGCGATCTTTTCCACGGTGCTGCCGATCTATTGGGTGGCCCTGGCGATTCAGCGCATGGGGCCCACGCAAACGGCGGCGGTGGGCAACCTGGGGCCAGTGCTGACGGTGCTGGCGTCGTGGGCGATTCTCAGCGAAGAAATCTCGACGTATCAGGTGCTAGGGCTGGCGTTGGTGTTGTTCGGGGTGACGCGCTTGAAACCCACGGCGAAGAAAACCGACCTGCCCGCTGCCAAGGAGGCGGCAGCCTGAGCAGGCTTGGGCGTTCAGCGCGTCCCGACGATGATCCCCTGCTCGCGCAAGCCTTCCAGCATCGCCAGGCCTTGGCGTTGAACGTTTTCATCGCCCAGCGCCTGCAAGCGCTGGCGGCCCGTTCCGCTAAGGCCTGCGAGCAACTGATAGGCCATCGGCGCCAGACGGGCGAAATGCACCTGGAGATCGGCATCGCGGTACACCAGCAGCAAGGTTGGCGCTTGGGGGGCGCTCTGGGACTGGTAATCGGGGCCGATCAGCTCGACCGGCCAGCGATAGGCAAGCACGCGCGCCACGCATGACAGCAATGGCTCGCCTTCGAGTAGATCGCCACCAGACAGATGGGGCGGATCCTCGGCATCACTCAGGTACAACTGCGCCTCGATCCACTCGTAGTGGGCGAGCTCAAGTTGCCACGGCGCGTCTGCTTCGATGCCCTGCAGGTAATCGATGAACGCCTCGGAGATTTCCGTGAACAATGGCGTCTGGCTTCGGTACCTGGCATAGAAGTCGCGCACCCTGGCGTGCCAAAGGACGTCACCGAGGGTCTGGCGCATGACCGGGAAACTTCCTGCCAGCAGGCCTTCGATGCTGTTGTAGAACAGCTCCCGGTAGACCTTCAGGCGCCGTGCTTCGATACCCGGTGGCGGTGGGTTGTACTCGGGGTCACGCAGGTATCGGGACAGGGTGAATTGCTGGTCACGCAACGGCTCGCCCATCATGTAGACCTCCGTGCGTGTGCTGCACGCTACCAATACGTGCGGTCTCCTCAAGCAGTTCGGCAAGCGGTGGGTAGTTGAAGTCACGCTCAAGCACCGTCGGCTGGACTCCAAAACGCTGACACGCCAAAGCGAACAGGGCCCAGACATCTTCTTTTACCGCAGCACCATGGGTGTCCACCTTGAGGTCTGGCGCTTCGTCATAGTGGCCGGCCACGTGCATGCACGTAACTCGCTGCCGAGGCAGCCCGTTAAGGAACGTCACCGCGTCATAGCGGTGGTTGCAGGCGTTGACGAAGACGTTATTGACGTCCAGCAGCAGGTCACAGTCAGCCTCCTCCAGCACAGCCTGGATGAACGCCAGCTCGCTCATGGCCTGGTAAGGCGCTGCGTAGTAGCTGATGTTTTCCACGGCGATACGTCTGCCCAGCAGATCCTGGGCCTGGCGAATACGGGTGGCGACATGGCGGACCGCTTCTTCGGTAAAAGGGATTGGCATCAGGTCATACAGATGCCCGTCGTCGCTGCAATAACTCAGGTGTTCGCTGTACAGCGGTACATCGAAACGCTCGATGAACTGTCGGGTTTGCCCAAGGAATGCCTGATCCAGCGGGGCGCTGGCGCCCAGCGACAACGACAAGCCATGGCAGGTAATGGGGAAACGCTCGGCCAGTTGCGCCAGCGCTTTGCCGTAGGCCCCACCAACGCCGATCCAGTTTTCCGGCGCGCACTCGAGAAAATCGACTGCGCCCACCTCCATTGCCAGCAATTGCGGCAGTAAACCACGACGCAAGCCAAGTCCGGTACGTAAAGATGCAGGGTTCATAGTAAGCGCTCTCCAGGAGCACGGGACGCTCTGGGCAGAACGTCGGCAGAGGACAAACAAGCGCTGCCGGACAGATCGATCCTCTGCTCCGGCAGCCCCCTTAACCTTGCGCCAACATCAGCGCATTGGCTCAGGCCTTGTCGGCTTCAGCGGCCTTCTCACCACCACATTTGCCTTCGCCGCACTTGCCTTCAGCAGCTTTCTTGTCGGCGGCTTTTTTATCGCCGCCACACTTGCCTTCACCACACTTGCCTTCGGCGTTTTTGCCCTCGGCGTGCTTGCCGGCTTTATCAGCGCCGCATTTACCTTCGCCGCACTTGCCCTCGCCATCCGTCTTGGCCGCAGCCAGTTGGTAGCCGTGGGACAGAGGCTCGACGGCGAATGCACTACCGCCCATTACCATGCCGCCGATCAGAGCAGCGCCCAGCAGACCAAGGGTATTTTTCGATTGTTTCATGGTGGTGCTCCACTTCGGTTGTGAGATGGAGCCATTTCGCCGCAACGGTGTGTCGCAGGTGTATCGCCAGTGGCGCGGTTTTGTATGAAAGTCGGTCTCGCTCCACAGAAGATACAGTGGGATACAAAGGCATCGGCCCAGGCCTGGCTGCCGTTCAAACAACCTTTTCAAACGCTTGTATGTTTTTTCGTTGACAGCCCGTCAGCCGCATCCTAACCTCCCAGCAACTTCCACCGGGCCGGACACTTTTGTGGGCAACCTCTATCTGATCCGACATGGCCAAGCCTCCTTCGGCGCTGACGACTATGACGTCCTCTCAGCGGTAGGCGAGCGCCAAAGCCAAGCATTGGGCGAGCACCTGGCCCAGCTCGGTTTGCGCCTTGACCGCTGCGTCGCCGGCAGCCTGCGCCGTCAGCAAGACACCGCGCGTCTTGCCCTGCACGCGATGAGCGGCCACGCTTGCCCAGTGCCGGCGGTCGAAACCGACCCTGCATTCAACGAATTCGATGCTGACGGTGTGATCCGCACCCTGCTTCCCGGCTTGCTGCCAGATGAGCCTGAAGCGCTGCACATCCTGCGTAACGGCACTACCAATCGCAGTGAGTTCCAGCGCCTGTTCGCCCTGATGGTGCAACGCTGGCACGATGGCCAGCACCCTGACGATGGCCTGGAAAGCTGGTCTGCCTTCACCGCAAGGGTTCAAGGCGGTCTGCAACGGGTCCTGCAGCGCGCCGGCAGCGGTGAGAATATCGCCATCTTCACCTCCGGAGGCACCATCGCCGCCCTGCTCCACCTGGTGACTCGAATTACCCCCAGTCAGGCATTTGCGCTGAACTGGCAGATCATCAACACCTCGCTCAGCCAACTGAAGTTTCGTGGCAGCGACGTGACCCTGGCTTCCTTCAACAGCCAAGCACATGTGCAGCTGTTGCGGGCGCCGGAGCTCATCACCTATCGATGAGCCCGGCCTGTTGTGTCCCTGCGGACGCGAATATTACTTAACAAGGAATACGCCATGAGCGATGTAGCTAAAGCCGTCGAAGCGATGAAAGCAAAGTTCAACCCCGCCGCCGCCGCCGGCCTGGACCTGGTGTTCGGCTTCAACATCACTGACGAAGACAAGCAATATGCGCTGATCGTCAAAGACGGCACCTGCGACATCCAGGAAGGCGAAAACCCAGACGCCAACTGCACCCTGGTGCTCGACAGCGAGACCCTCAAGGGCATCGTCAGCGGCGAGACCGACGGCATGCAAGCGTTCATGGGCGGCAAGCTGCGCGTAGAAGGCGACATGATGCTGTCGATGAAGCTCAGCGAGCTGTTCCCAGGCTAAGCGTCCGGGATGATCGATGAAAACCGAAGCCTGCGCGGGCTTCGGTTTTTTTTTGCCTGGCCGGGGCATGGCGGCGCGCTTTTCGCGGGCAAGCCCGCTCCCACAGGGATGGTGCTGAACCTACGGTTAGCGGGGTGCCTGGGTAGTTGGCGAAGAAAGCAAGACTGCCTCTATGGCTTCAATATCAGGCGCGTTGATCGACCAGCAACACCCACAGCTATATGCCATTGGCACGCTTGTACCAGCACGGAAGGCCCATTAGATTAGCCAATAATCCTCGTGAACGAGAATAAGGATAACGCATGACGCTCACTGACCAGTCCACCCAGGTACGCCCCGGCGAAGAACTCGATGCGACTGTCATCGATCCTTACCTCAAAGCCCACATCCCGGGCTTGCAGGGAAGCCCGGCCATCAGCCAGTTCCCCGGCGGTGCATCCAACCTCACCTACCTGGTCAGCTACCCGAACCGCGAGTTCGTCCTGCGCCGCCCGCCATTTGGCCACAAGGCCAAGTCCGCCCACGACATGGGCCGCGAGTTTCGGATCCTCAACCAGCTCAATAGCGGCTTTCCCTACTGCCCCAAGGCCTATGTGCACTGTACCGACGAGTCACTGATTGGCGGCGAGTTCTACGTGATGGATCGGGTCAAGGGCATCATCCTGCGCTCGGACATCCCCGCCGAACTCGATCTGGATGCCCACCGCACCGAGGCCCTGTGCAAGAGCTTCATCGAGCGCTTGGTCGAGTTGCACCAGGTCGACTACAACGCCTGCGGCCTGGCCGACCTGGGCAAGCCTGAAGGTTACGTACAACGGCAGATCGAAGGCTGGAGCAGCCGCTACGAAAAAGCCCTGACCCCGGACGCACCGCGCTGGGAGAACGTCATCGCCTGGCTGCGCGAAAAAATGCCCGCCGACCATCCACGCCCCGCCATCGTGCATAACGACTACCGCTTCGACAACGTCATCCTCGACGCGGCAAACCCGATGCGCATCATTGGCGTACTGGACTGGGAAATGACCACGATCGGCGACCCGCTGATGGACCTGGGCAACAGCCTGGCCTATTGGATCGAAGCCGATGACCCAGCGCCGGTGCAGCTGATGCGACGCCAGCCAAGCAACGCAGCGGGCATGCTCACCCGTCGCCAGTTCGTCGACTACTACGCCGAACGCGCGGGCATCGCTATCGACAACTTCGACTTCTACTACTGCTATGGCCTGTTCCGCCTGGCCGGGATCGTGCAGCAGATCTACTACCGGTTCTACCATGGCCAGACCCAGGACAAGCGCTTTGCCCAGTTCATTCACATGAACAAGCTGCTGGAGCAGATGACCCTGCAAGTGATCGGCAAGTCCGCACTCTGACGACAGACAACAAGGAAAACAGCATGTCCAAGACCCAACTGTTCGACCTCGATGGCAAGATCGCCTTCGTCTCAGGCGCCAGCCGTGGCATCGGCGAGGCCATCGCCCACTTGCTGGCCCAACAGGGCGCCCATGTGATCGTCTCCAGCCGCAAGCTCGAGGGCTGCCAGCAAGTGGCCGACGCCATCATCGCAGCGGGCGGCAAGGCCACTGCGGTGGCCTGCCATATTGGCGAGCTGGAGCAGATCCAGCAGGTGTTTGCCGGTATTCGTGAACAGTTCGGCCGCCTCGACATCCTGGTCAACAACGCCGCCACCAACCCGCAGTTCTGCAACGTGCTCGACACCGACGTGAGCGCCTTTCAGAAAACCGTGGACGTGAACATCCGTGGCTACTTCTTCATGTCGGTCGAAGCCGGCAAGCTGATGCGCGAGCACGGTGGCGGCAGCATCATCAACGTCGCCTCGATCAATGGCGTATCGCCTGGGCTGTTCCAGGGCATCTACTCGGTGACCAAGGCCGCAGTGATCAACATGACCAAGGTGTTCGCCAAGGAGTGCGCCCAGTTCGGTATCCGCTGCAACGCCTTGCTGCCGGGGCTGACTGACACCAAGTTCGCCTCCGCCCTGGTGAAAAACGACGCCATCCTCAACGCCGCCCTGCAACAGATCCCCCTCAAGCGCGTGGCCGATCCCAGCGAGATGGCCGGTGCAGTGCTGTACCTGGCCAGCGATGCCTCCAGCTACACCACCGGCACAGCACTGAATGTCGACGGCGGCTTTCTCTCCTGATCAGTCCTTGAGCGCCTGCAGCGTGTAGCTCAGCGGCAGGCGCCAGGGCGCTTCGCGCAGGCGCCATTCGCCGTCGGCGCCCTTGACCATCTGCTCTGGCAGCGCCTCCCAGGGAATGCTCTGATGCTCGTGCAAAGCGCTCAAGCGCAGGCCATTTTGCAGCAACGCGGTGATGACCTCAGCCAAGCCATGGTTCCACTCGTGGGTCTCGGTCTGGATCAGGGCCTGATCAGTCTCGACGTAGGTCTGATCGTTGATCCACACGGTCGGCACCTCTCGCTCGAAGTAGGGGTAGTCCAGTTGCAGGCGGTCGTGATGATCCTCATTGACTGCCATCAGCATTGGATGCCCATCGCGCAAGAACAACCGCCCACCTGGCTTGAGCAGCGCCGCGACGGTACGGGCCCAACGCTCGATGCTGGGCAGCCAGCACAAGGCGCCAATGCCGGTGTAGACCAGGTCGAAACTGCCAGCCGGCAGTACCTGGTCGGCCTGATAGACATCCGCTTCGACGTAGTCGATGGCCGCCCCGCAGCGCTCAGCCAATCGCCGCGCCTGCTCCAGCGATGCCGAGGAAAAATCCAGACCGCTTACCTCAGCGCCCAAACGCGCAAGAGACAAGGTATCGGTGCCGATATGGCATTGCAGATGAACTGTGCGCAGGCCGCGGATATCGCCCAGCTGTGGCAGATCGAAGCGCACCACTTCGGACAGGTGCTCGGCGCACGCGATGAAGCGCTCGACCTCGTAGTCTTTCGACGCCGCATGCAACGGCGCGCGTTCATCCCAGCTGGCGCGATTGAGATCGTTGGATCGACTCATGAGCTACATCCCTGTCACTGATACAAATAGACAACTTAGCCGGCGCGACATCTCCATTACAACTGGACTATAAACTGCGGACATTTCACCTGCGCACGAAGGGATCTCATGCCAACTCTATACGAGGGCGGCTGCCTGTGCGGCGCCATCCGCTTTGCCGCCGATGCCCCCGCCGCCACCCCACACCATTGCTCCTGCCGTTGGTGCCAACAACATACCGGGGCACTCACCGCCACCTGGGTCGAGTTTGCTCGCAATCAGGTGCGCTGGACCGGGCCTGGCGGTGCGCCCGATACCTGGCGCTCCTCTGATTGTTCCAGCCGCGCTTTCTGCCGCCGTTGCGGCAGCAGCCTCGGTGCCATAGATGACGCCCCGACTGTCGCCTTGCTGCTCGGTTGCTTCGATCAACCCGACAGCCCTGGACTGGAAGCTGTTTTCCACGCCTTCGAGGATCGCTGCCCAGTGTGGAATCGCCCTCAACCCCTTACAGACAAGTAGCGGCTGCGGCCCGACGGCGCAGGGCCATGCTGTCATTGCTTTGTGCGTAATAGTCGACCCGGGTGCCGTTGGCGTCGGGGTAAACGTCGACGAACGACTGCGCCTCTCGGGTATAGACCGTGTAACCGCCCTGCTTGCGCGGCTGCAGATAGCCGCTGGCATCAACGCCGAACGTGGCCTCTTCCTGCCAACTGAACTGGATGCATTGCGAGACGATCTGCGGGGCCTTCTGTGAAGCCAATTGCGCAGTCGGCGCGCCGCCGCGTGCGGCTTCCATGGTCGATGAAGCACAACCAACCAGCATCAGCGCTACGGCCATCGGCAAAAGTGCGCGCATGTTCGATCCTCGGAGCAAAAAAAGAACGCGACTCTAGCACTGGCGGCCATGTCGAGTGAATTGTCCCGAGCAGGTTGTTGTCGCATAGAGGGCATGCCTGCCATTAGGAGATCACTATGAAACTGCGTCCACTGCTATCGGCCGTACTGCTTAGCGCCACCCTGCCGATCCTGCCCTTGACCGCCACGGCCGCGCCAAGTGCTGAGCAAAGCGTCACCGCGCCAGAAACCCACAACCGCGAACTGCAAGTTGGCGACAAAGCGCCAGATCAGTACAAACGCGATAACGCAGCCATTGCCGACTGGAAAGGTAAAGGCCTACCCGCCCCGGAAAAGGATAGCCATTGGGTGAAAATGGGCGATCACTATGTGCTGGTGCAGATCACCAACGGCGTGGTGCTGGCCATTCAGCCCGCCTCCTGAGTCAGCACGGGCCGAGCAATGCCGCCATATGCACGGCATTGCGCCCACCGGCCTTGGCTTGGTAGAGCGCAGCGTCGGCCTGGCCGAGCAGGCTGGCGGCGTTGTCCTCGGCGCCGGGGATGCCACACCACAAACCGACACTGAAGCGCAGCTCGATGTCATCGCCCGCAAAGCGCGCCGGACTCTGGGCGATCGCCTCACGCAAGCCCTGTAGCGCCGCCATGGCGCCCTCTCGATCGGTATTGGGCAACAGCAGCAAGAACTCTTCGCCACCATAACGGCCAAGGCTGTCGTTCAAGCGCAAGCGCTGCTGCAACTGGCGCACGCAGTGGCACAGCACCTCATCACCGGCCAAGTGGCCGTGCAGGTCGTTGATGCGTTTGAAATGGTCGATGTCGATCATCGCCACGGCCAGGCTGCTGTGTTCGCCCCTTGCCCGCTCCAGCTCCACAGCGAAGCGCTCAAGAATCGCCCGGCGGTTGTAGGTGCCGGTCAGCACATCGCGCAAGGCCATATGCTGCAAGCGCGATTCGCTGCGCTCCTTGGCCATCAGCACAAGGCCTATCGAATACATCATCACCGTCACCGTACCAATGGCCACCGATACCGTCTGCTTGAGATTGCTGGTGTCGTAGCGCATGTCCGCCGCCTCCCCCAGCACCACCGCCACGGCGCGCATGCCCAGCCCGACCAGGCTGATCAACGCGCCAATCACCAGCAGCAGGTGCGCCCGGCCTGGACGCTCGACGTGCCGTCGCGCCCAGCAGAGGATCAACAAGCATTGCAGCATCAGCACCAAGGTCGCCAGCAGCATGCGCGGCTCCAAGGTGTCGAGCAGCAGCATCAACCCCAGCAACATGACTGCCGGAATGATAAAGATCGAGCGCCACGGCACCCGCTGTTCACGCACCCGGAACAAGCTCGCCGAATAGAACGCCAGGGCCAGCGACAGCAGGCTGTTACCCAAGCCATAGCTGATCCACAGCGGCGCATGGGCGTACAGCGTATAGCAGACGTACGCCAGGGCATGGGCGAGCAGTCCGCAGCCGGTCAGCAGCAGGTTGTCGCGGCGGTTGAACTGACCGACCAGGAACAGGCAAAAGGCCAGGATGGTCGCGACCAGGGCAACGGCGGCGAACAGCGTCGGGGTATGGGCGATCATCGTGATTCACCGTGTGGCAGACAGCCGTCTTCAATGCGGCCTGGCTCAAGTCTAGGGGCCAGCGCTCAACCCAGCCATGACCGAGCGGGACAGAACAGCAGCCGCCAGGCACGTGACGATGTTGCGCGGGAGAAATATTTTTACCGTGCAGAAACCAAATTGAGCGATTCCGGTCTTAGTGGTTACCCCGTAAACCTATGCGGATCAAGGACCTATATCGTGATCACCCGCCTTGCAAGTCTCCCGCTGATTGCCGCGATGCTGCTCGCCGCTGGTTGCCACAGCCATCATTACCACGACGATGATGATGGCTGGCGTGACCGCGATCGCGGCCATCACCACCGTCATGACCGTGGTGACGATGATCGCCGCTACCGTGACCGCGATTACCGCTGAAACGTCTTTCCAACCCTGGCTTGCCGCCCGTGACGCGGCACTCTACTTTGATGATTGCTTTGAGGTTCATGAACATGCGTTTGACTCTGCCTTGCGTTGCCCTCGGCCTGCTGCTGTGCCAAGGCGCCTTTGCCGGTGACGGTACTGCGGCCATTGGCGGCGGCCTCGGTGGCGCCCTGGGCAACGTGGTTGGCCAGCAAATTGGCGGCAGCACTGGCGCAGCCATTGGCGCCGGCCTGGGCGGTGCCGCCGGCAGTGCGGTAGGTGCCCGCAAGGGCAACCGCACCGAAGCGGCGATCGGTGGTGGCCTGGGTTCGGCTGGCGGCTCGCTGCTGGGCGGCAAGCTCGGCGGCTCGACCGGCTCGACCGTCGGTGCCGGCCTGGGCGGCGCTGCTGGCGGTGCCATCGGCAACCACCTGGGCGACAACAACGGCAGCAAGAAGAAACACAAGCGTCGTCACCATCGCCACTGATCGCTTGCCCCACCCATCGCGGGGGCAAGCCCCGCGATTGCCTTGGCCACAAAAACCCTGCAACACATCAATACACCCTTCACCCCACAATGGCACACTGGCTGCTACTGTCTTTCGTGCCCCCTTGAGTGAAGGAACACCCCCTCCCGATGAACCCTGAGCTGCTCACGGTCCTAGGCCTGTTGGCCGTCGTCGTCCTTTTGTTCGTCATCAACCGACCGCGCATGGACGTGGTCGCCCTGCTGGTGATCCTGTTTCTGCCGCTGTCGGGCATCCTCACCGTTGAGCAAGCCCTGGCGGGCTTCAGTGACCCTAACGTGGTGCTGATCGCGGCGTTGTTCGTGATCGGCGAAGGACTGGTGCGCACTGGCATCGCCTATCGCATCGGCGAGTGGATGAGTGCCCGTGCTGGCAATAGCGAAGCACGCCTGCTGGTGCTGTTGATGGTATCGGTCGCAGGGCTGGGTTCAGTCATGAGCTCGACCGGCGTGGTGGCGATCTTCATCCCGGTGGTGCTGAGCATTGCCGCGCGCCTGAGCATTTCGCCCAGTCGACTGATGATGCCCTTGAGCTTCGCCGGGCTAATCAGCGGCATGCTCAGCCTGGTCGCCACGCCGCCCAACGTGGTGGTGCACAGCGAGCTGGTGCGCCACGGCGAGCAAGGCTTCACGTTCTTCAGCTTCACCCCGTTCGGCCTGGTCGTGCTGGCTCTGGGCGTGGCCTACATGCTGCTCACCCGGCGCTGGCTCATCGGTGAAGTGCGCAAGGATGGCCGCGTAGAAACCCGGCGCACCCTGCTCGACCTGGTGCTGGACTACAAGCTCAACGGCCGCGAACGCCGCCTGCGCATCCGCCCGCAGTCGCCATTGATCGGACATACCTTGGGCGAGCTGGAGCTGCGCACCCGCCACGGCGCCAACGTGATCGGCATCGAGCGCCAGCATAAATTCACCACCCGGGTGATTACCGCCGACTCCGGCACCGTGCTGCACCAAGGCGACGTGCTGTTGCTCGACCTGTTCGCCAACCGCGACGACCTGCGCAGCCTGTGCCAGACCATGCAGCTCGAACCCCTACACTTCAAGGCCGCCTACTTCATCGATCAATCCCAGGAAGTGGGCATGGCCGAAGTCTCCCTGCCACCGGGCTCGCAACTGATCGGCAAAAGCATCCTGGAACTGGCCTTCCGTAGCCGCTACGACCTCAACGTGGTCGGCCTGCGTCGCGATCAGGCGGCCATCGAGGAGCAACTGGTCGAAGAAAAACTGCGCCTGGGCGACACCCTGCTGGTCGTCGGCCCGTGGAAAGCGGTGCGCCAGCTTCAGAGCCAAGCCAAAGACTTTTTGGTACTGAGCCTGCCTGCCGAGATCGATCAGGTCGCGCCAGCCCGCAGCCGCGCGCCCTTTGCCCTGATCAGCCTGGCGGTGATGGTCGGCCTGATGGTCAGCGGCGTGGTGCCCAACGTGCTCGCCGCGCTGATCGCTTGCCTGCTGATGGGCGCTGGCCGCTGCATCGACATGAACAGCGCCTACCGGGCCATCCATTGGCAAAGCCTGGTGCTGATCGTCGGCATGCTGCCGTTTGCCCTGGCATTGCAGAAAACCGGTGGTATCGACCTCGCCGTCAGCGGCCTGGTCGGGCTGCTCGGCGGCGCTGGGCCTAGCGCGATATTGGCCTGCCTGTTCGTGGTAACGGCGGTGATTGGCCTGTTCATCTCCAACACCGCCACCGCAGTACTGATGGCGCCCGTGGCGATCAGCACCGCCAGCCAATTGGGCATGTCGCCCTACCCGTTTGCCATGACCGTGGCCCTGGCAGCCTCGGCGGCGTTCATGACGCCAGTGTCTTCGCCGGTCAACACCCTGGTGTTGGGGCCAGGTCAATACCGCTTTGCCGATTTCATAAAAGTCGGTGTGCCATTTACCGTACTGGTGATGCTGGTAACGGTGTTGATGGTGCCGTGGTTCTTCGGGCTGTAAAGGTGATGTCAGCGAATAGCGGCAAAATGGCATTATCGGTCTGGATTGTGCCGCGATAATATCCAATTGACATCAACCCTGCTCTCGAAACACACTGATACGAATATGTCCCAGGTGCCTTGAAGTCGTTGTCCTGGATTCCGTCTCCGCTTGCCGGTAGAGCCCATGGTGTTTCCAGCTCATTCGCGCCCATTGCCTCACCTCGCGCTATTCAGCCTTACCTTCATCCTGACCTTGGCTGGGATACTGGCCCGTCCGATCGAATCGCTGTCGCTGTTCTGGCCGGTCAACGCCGTGCTGGCGGGGGTGCTGCTGCGTTATCCACGCCTGGCCAATCCGCTCGGTTTCGTCCTGATCTGGGTAGCCATGGTCGGCGCCGACCTTGCCTGTGGCAGTACCTGGCCGCCGGCGTTGTGGTTCAACCTGTGCAACCTGGGCGTGATCGTCACCATCTGGCTGCTGCTGTCGCGCCTGCCGCGTTTGCACCGACGCATGCGCACGCCGCATGGGGTGTTGAGCGTATTCGGTGCCTGCGCAGCGGGCGCGATGGTTGCGGCGAGCATGGCCTGCGTGATGGCGGCGCCGTGGTTCCAGGAATCGCTGCGCGCCACCTGGCTGGCCTGGTTCAGCGAGCAGTTCTCCACCAGCGTGCTGGTTCTGCCGGCGTTGCTGACCGCGCCCAATACCGGCGCGCTGCTACGCGGCAGCGGCCAGGCGATTCGCCTGGCGCCGATGCTGGTGCTGCTGGCCTCGCTGGCCCTGAGCATCGCCTTCGGCGGGCCGGGTGCCATCGCCTTCCCGATTGCCGCGCTGCTGTGGTGCGCCTGGACCTACTCTCCGTTTCTGGTGTCGCTGCTGGCACTGACTGCCGGCAGTACGCTGATCGTTGCCGTGGCGCAAAATCTCATGCATTTCAGCGTGCCGCAGAGCGTTCCAGGGGTGACCACGCTGATGTCAGCGCGCTTAGGCATCGCCATGCTGGTGCTCGGCCCACTGGTGGTCGCCTGTGTCAGCAACACCAACCGCAGCCTGCTCGCCCGCCTGGCCCATCAGGCGACCATCGACCACCTCACCGGCGCACTCACCCGCAGCGCCTTCACCCGCCGCGCCAATGCCCTGCTCGAAAGCCGCCAACAGCACGCCCAGGCGCTGCCATTGACCTTGATGATGCTCGACATCGATCACTTCAAGACGATCAACGACCGTCATGGCCATGGCGTAGGCGACCAGGTGCTGCGCCAGTTCGCCAACGCCTTGCAGGACCAACTGCACGACGGAGAGCTATTCGCCCGCCTGGGGGGTGAGGAGTTCGTGGTGATCATTCCAGGCCTTGACCCTGAACGCGCCAAATTCACCGCCGAACGCATGCGCCGGGCGATCCAGGACTTGCACCTGACCCATAACGACCCGCGCTTGCAGATCACCGTCAGCATTGGCCTGGACGGCTGTACTGCCGACACCCCGGCACCGAGCCTGGACGAACTGCTGGTACGCGCCGACAAAGCGCTGTACCGCGCCAAAGCCCATGGCCGCAACCGCGTCGAACAGGCCGAGCCGCAGCGCCAGGTGGTCTGACTCATCCAGCCAGCAAGTCCCACGACAGCTTGGCGATCAGCACGCACAACAGGATCAGGAACAGCCCACGGACAAACCCTGCACCCTTGCGCACCGCCAGCCAGGTGCCGGTCAGGGCGCCGAGGATGTTGCATAGCGCCATGGGCAAGGCCATGGCATACAGCACGTTACCGGTGGGAATGAAGAACACCAGCGCCGCCAGGTTGGTGGCGATGTTGACCAGCTTGGCCGAGGCCGAGGCGTGCAGGAAGTCCAGGGCAAAGAAGCGGATGAACAGGAAGATCAAGAAGCTGCCGGTACCCGGCCCGAACAAGCCATCGTAAAAGCCGATTGCACCGCCGATCAGCACCGCCAGGCATTGCTCCTTACGGCCGATCTGCGCTGGCTTGTGCAAGGTGCCAAAGTCTTTCTTGCAGAAGGTATAGACCGCCATCAGCACGATCATCACCAGCACCGCTGGGCGCATCACGCTAGGCGGCACCAATGACACGGTCGCCGCCCCGGCGAACGACATGACGAAGGCGCTCAGCGCCGCCGGCACGATCAGGCCCCAGTCCAAGCTCACCTTGCGAATGAACGAGCGCGCGGCGAACGCGGTGCCACACACCGAGGCCAGCTTGTTGGTCCCCAGCAGGGCCGCCGGCTGGGCGCTGGGCAGCACATTGAACAGTGCCGGAATCTGGATCAGCCCGCCCCCGCCCACCGCCGCATCGATCAAGCCAGCGGCGAAGGCAAACAGCGACAGCAGGACAACATCCATCATGGCGAGGGCTCCAGGCAGAAAAAACAGAGCCCAAGGCTAATCAAAGCCACGCGCTTGTGCTGAAATGCCATATTGCGAAAACTGCAACAAGGAGCCACTCATGGCATTGGACATGCTGCGCGAAATCCAGGCCTTCGTCAGCGTCGCGCACAAGCGCAGCTTCGTCGCTGCTGCCCGCGCCCTGGGCCGCTCGCCTAGCGCGATCACCCGGGCGCTACAAACACTGGAAGACAACGCCGGGAGCAAGCTGCTCAACCGCAACGCCAACGCCGTCACCCTGACCGAAGCGGGTGAACGCTTGCTGCCACACGCCGAGCGCTTGCTCGATGTGCAACGCGATGCGGCCGATGAACTGGCGGCGTTGAGTGGTACGGCGCAGGGCTGGATTCGTTTTGCCGCGCCTGAACTGCTTGGCCAGCACGTGCTGCCAACGGTCTTGGCTGAATTCTCTCGCCGCCACCCGCAGGTCACCCTGGACGTGCAGTTCAGCGACCAGAGCCTCGACCCGCTTCAAGGCAAGTTCGACTTCGTGGTGCGCGGCGCCTTCCCGCGGTCCAGCGAACTGATCGGCTACCCCCTGTGGAGCTACCGTCGGCACCTGTACGCCAGCCCAGACTACGTGGCCCGCGCAGGCCTTGCGCAGGAGCCGGAAGCACTTAGCGAACACGCGCTGATCCTGCACACCGCCCCGCGCATTCTCAAGGCTTGGCATTTTTGCCGCGACGGGCAGATCACCCGCTTGCAGCCACGCCCTCGCTTGCGCCTGAGCGCCGGAAGCGCGGTGTTCCACAGCGCCCTAGCTGGGGCCGGTATCGCTCGATTGGCTGACTGGGTGGGTGAACCACAGGTCGCAGCAGGTCGGTTGGTGCGCGTCTGCCCTAGCTATCACCTGACCTCAAGCAGTGGCGACGATCCACAAATGCATGCGGTGTACCCGGCCGGGGAGTTGCCGGCGAGGATGCGCGACCTACTGCAAGCGCTGCGTCGCGGCAAGCCGTGATACAGCAAGCCAATCACTGTTCAAATTCTGCCCAATTTAACAGAGGCCGCAACCGGCCTTACTTACAGCGATTTATCCACAGACCTACCCACGTTTTCTGTGGACAGTTTTCCTCGCACAAAGAACGACTTATCGCGCACGCAGCAACGCCGAATTGGCTTGCTTGACCAATTCGATCCACTCCCCTGCACTGATCACTCCCGAGCGTTCCAGCTCTTCGGCACAGCGCAAGGCTTGGTCGTAATCATCCTCTTGCAGGCCAGCCTCTGCGAGAAACCGGTTGCGCCACGCCAGCATCGCGGCAGCGCCCTTCTTGCATTCCATGTAGATCTCAACTCCAAGGCAAGTGACGGGTCCTCTAGCGTGAGACCCTTTGATGGCGGCGGGAGATTACACGAGCCATTCGCACTTGAGAATTGCTTGCAGCTACCACTTATCCAACTGGTACAAAAAAACGGGCAAAAAGCCCGTTGAGAGGTGCAGGCCCGTCTCTGCTGGATAGGACGGACCTCAAGGATAGGGCGTGCGGCCTCAGGTGGGCGGAATGGTACCCAGCAGGCCAATGAGGATTGTCAGCAGCAGAAAACCACCCAGGAACAGCGAGAGCTTGCCCATTGGAACCTCTACAGTGTGATAACAGAATGCCGGAGCTGGCCGATGCGGGTGCAGAGCAGCGCAACTTGCCCAGCGCACACCGGTTTGGAAGGCTGGGCCTGGTAAGCATTTTCGACGTTTCGCTGATACGGTTACAGATGCAGGTTGGTGGAAAAAAAGCGGATCAGATGAGCCGATCAGTCCACCGGGCGCAGCTTCTCGGCCGGCAGCCAACCCAGCTCACCGTTGGCCTCGCGGCGACACCACAGCCACCCATTGAGCGGGCGCAAACCTAGCACCCGCTGCCCCGGATCGACATCCAGTTCGTGAGCACAGTACTGTTCGAGCGCCCTGCCCCGGGCAACACCGAGCCGTTCGATGACCTGCGCCGGCACCCAACCAGGCTCCTGCCCAGCGCAGCTGCACAGGTACCAGTCCTGCCAATTTTGCTCACCGGCATAGCGCGGGCCGATGTCGAGCATCTCACCTTGGGCAAAACGGATCGGACGTGGGTATTCAGAGCGGTGTGCTGCGATCACGACGTACTTCACAAGCCTCTCCCTGGCTAGCCAAAAGGCCGGATCCTAGCAGGCGATGCGACAAAACCTGACGCACCTGCTCAGAGCGCCATCACCATTTCATGCCAGGCCATGCCGCCATGATCAGAGGCCGACGGCTGCACATAGCGATAACCCAACTTCTCGTACAGGCCCACATGCTGGTCCTTGCACATCAAGTGAATGCTCGCCTTGCCGCGCTCACGCATTTGCTCGACGAACCGCGTCATCAGCAAGCCCGCATAGCCACGGCCTTGGAAGGCCGGGTCGACCACCACTGACATGATCACCACATTGGCGGCGCGCGGATCATGGCCGACCAGCTCCTTGAACGCCTCATCGGACATAACCACGTGCTCAGCGCAGCCGCTATTGATGAAACCGATCACCTGGCCGTCCAACTCAAGGATCACAAAACCCTCGGGATACTGCGCAATGCGCGTGGCGATTTTCTCGCGGGTGGCCGCTTCGTCGCCCTCATAGGCGCTAGTTTCGATGTGGAAGCAGCGATCCACGTCATGGGGCGTGGCGTGGCGAAAGATGGCAGTGCTCATGGCAAAATCCGCAAAACAGTTGAAGGCCGACATGCTAGCGCAACTGAGCACCTTCAGGTTGCTAGCACAGCACCCTCGGGCCAGAATCGGCGGGCACTTCAAACTTCTCGATCAGCGGGCCTAGCCTGCAGGACAACTACTGGATGAGCGTTTCCAAACGACGCACCACGCCTTACGTGATCAATCACCTGGTCGCCTTTGAGGCGGCGGCGCGCCTGGGCAGTTTCCGCGCCGCCGCCCAAGCGCTGCACGTCACCCCCGGCGCGGTGGCCCAGCAGGTACGCACGCTCGAAGAGAAACTCGGCCAAGCACTGTTCGAGCGCCTGCCACGCGGCTTGAGGCCCAACCGCGCGGGCAGTGAGTATCTGGAGCGGGTCCGCCTGGCGCTGCACATCATCGAAGATGCCAGCCGCGAACTGCTCGAACGCGATGCCCCGCAAGACCCGCATCAAGTGCTGCTGAGCACTACTCCGGCATTCGCCAGCCGTTGGCTGATCCCGCGCCTGGGCCGCCTGGCTGCCGCGCATCCACAGATCGCGCTGATGATCGATGCCTCCGACAGCACCCGCCCGCTCAGCGGTAAAGGCGCGGTGGACATGGCCGTGCGCTGGGGTGCACCGCCCTTTGCCAATGCCCACGCCCGCCCGCTGCTAGCCGGCCAGGCCGTGCCCGTGTGCGCCCCGTCGCTGCGCGGGGAGCGACGCTGGCAACAGCCAGCAGAACTCAGCGACGTAGCGTTGATTTCAGACAGCCACAACAATTGGAAACGTTGGTTCGATCATTACGGCCTGCCCGGCACCCGCTTCAGCGGCCCGGCCTTCTCCCAGACCATCCTGGCCATCGAGGCCGCCGAGCAAGGCATGGGGATCGCCCTGGTACCGCAGTTATTGGTCGAGAACGCATTGAAGGCCGGCACCCTGGTGATTGCCCTCGAGGGGCACGAACTGCACAGCGCAGCTGGGTTTCACCTGCTCACGGCCCAGCCCCCAGCAGCGGGCTCGGCGAGCACGTTGGTCGCGCAGTGGCTGCTGCAGGAAGTACTACAGCACGAGCCTGGTTAACGCCGGGCCTCCACGCGCCTTAAGTGGAGCGAGCCTATTTGCAACATAACGTTTCGCCATTCGCGCGAGACACAGATAAACGACCTGCCTGGCAAGCACCAGGATCGAGGGAGGCTATATGAACGCCAAGCGGCTTGTTCACTGGCCTGCCGGCGCAATCCTGAACACACTTAGCAATACCGGCTCACCTAGGCTTGTAGGAAGCTTCTGGCGGCTTAGTAGGATGAAGCCCGCGACAGACCAATCCCTGTATGAAAACGCAGTTCCACTGCCTGGAATTGGCTGATACGGTCCGGATATTCCTACAACGGCATGGATGCCATCAGCCAGAGACAGACATGGAAACGTTTACTACCTCAGCGGTCGCCCTGCAAAAGAACCTGCTTACCTTGCGACAACAGCGTGATCACCTGCGAGCGATGGGCAATGATGAACAAGCCGATAACCTTGAAAAGGTGATTGCCGGCATCGAAGCAACGTTAGGCCAGTTACAGGGCCCGTTTAAGCCACCGACCTTGCAATAAGCTCAGCCGCAGCAGGCAAAAATAATCCCCGGGAACGGGGATTATTGTCAGGCGTGCTTAGTGCTTGGAGACGTTGTCTGGCAGCGCATAGGCGATGATGTAGTCCCCCACATCAGGCGAATGGCTCATCCCACCAGCCGAGATCAGCACATACTGCTTGCCGGTTTTTGGCGATACGTAGATCAATGGCGCGGCCACGGCGCCCACCGGCAAGCGTGCCTTCCACACCTCTTTACCAGTGGCCGAATCAAGCGCGCGCAGGTAGTAGTCCTGGGTACCGGCGAAGAACACCAGGCCCGATGCAGTCGAGGTCGGCCCGCCCAGCGTCGGCATGCCCAGCGGGAAATACCTGAGGCAGTAACCCAGGTTCGGCATCGGAAAGATCGCTGGTGTAGGAGATCCCAACCCTACATTGCTCACTCAGGCGATATTGGCATTACCAGAACTGAAACTCCCCAGCAACGTTCCACCACCTGCGCTAGAACTCCACCTTGCCCCGACCAGCCTTGACAGTGCTGCGCCTGGCTTTCCCTTCGAGACGGCGGGTCTTGGAGCCAAGGGTCGGCTTGGTGGGGCGGCGTTTCTTCTCGGTCTTGCCGGCTGCGATGATCAACTCGGCAAGACGCGCCAATGCGTCAGCACGGTTCTGCTCCTGGGTGCGGTACTGCTGGGCCTTGATGATCAATACACCGTCGCCGGTGATACGACTGTCACGCAGCGCCAGCAGCCGCTCCTTGTAGAACTCAGGCAACGATGAGGCCGGGATGTCGAAGCGCAGGTGCACCGCGCTGGACACCTTGTTGACATTCTGCCCACCCGCACCTTGTGCACGGATGTAGGTGAGTTCGATTTCGGCATCCGGCAGATGCACGTTATTGGAGATGGTCAGCATGACTTGGCCCTTGTGATTGCCCCCCATTATCACAGCCTCCGCCGCTCTCCCATAGGGCAACACGCAATTGCGGCCGCTGCTGGCGCTCTTACAAACCCCTAGAAACGCAAAAGCCCCGAATAATCGGGGCTTGTACTAAAAATTATGGCGGAAGCGTAGAGATTCGAACCCTTATCCAAGGTATCCCTCCTCCCACAAACCCTGTATACCCTGCAAATCAAAACTACCAAAATTCGCCAACCCCAACGATTCCATGGCTTTCCAAGGAATCTTCCCCCGCCCACCAAGCACGCATCTGACTGCACACTTGTAAGCTCCGGCAAAATCATTGAGTTACAGTTGTCCGACACTGCACCATTGTTGAGTTAATTCGTGTCGCTGGCTTTCCGCTTAACCAACTGCCTCAATTCAACCAATGAAGACAACCGACAATGCAGATGGCCAACGCATCCAACCAGAAAACGAAGCCTTGACCACTTGCCATTACTTCGCCCACTGCCTTCCTAAAGGGCTGGTTTTTCACTCCTAGCCTTCGATGACAGAACTCAGCAGGAAGCCGGGCACCGAACTGGTTGATGGTAGGCGCTGCTGGATCATTGGCCGCAAGTTCGGTCACCAAAGCTCGTACGTACCGAGTCGACTTCTTGCAAATCATGTTGATGGGGGCACGCTGTAGCGTCTCCTGCTCGTAGCGCAGTGCCTCTCCCACAGAGATCGACGCCAAAATCCGCCCCGGCTTTCTACCCAAAATTGCCAGTGAGCGCTTCATGATCTTCAGCCACTCACCCCCTTTTCCACAACGCAAATTGCTACACACGACCCCCACTTGCCTACTCCCCAGGCCGAGTCACGAGTGGTCATAGAGTTCGGCTAGCTTAGGTGAGGAGCTCTAGCACGCCTTACCTGGCGCCGCACTGACTGGCTGCCTCGAGCCCCCATTAGGGTTAAGTAATGCCTGCATCAAAAGCGCGTTACAGAACGTAGCCGGTCGTGGGGAGCCTCGAGCGTACACGCAGACAAAAAAGCGCACCCTAGGGTGCGCAAAAGGTGTGCAACAAATGCAATCGATTATCAAAAGCTGAGCGGGCTGACATTCGTATTCCTGCAGCTGATCCCCAGGCTGATGGCTGGCAGCACGGTAACGTCATTCAAATCACCGATCCAACTGGCGCGCATCTGCACCGCCCCGCTACATCGACTCCGGCGAATACCAACAGCCGTTCCAGCCAATAGCAAATTCAGAGGTGTATAGCTCCGCCATTGTGCGTGCCCCTTCGGGGACGGCTGTCGTGAACCGCAACCTGGCATAGCCAGGTTACCGCCCTGTCGGGCTTTTATCCTCACGCCTTTAGCCCTCCGTTGGCCGGCGCGCTCCGCTTGCTATGGATAACACGACAGTGGGGGCTTAACAGGTTGCCACCTCATGGCCAACCTCAAACATCGCATTGAGGTCAGGAGCTTCCATCTTGCCTCCGGCGCAGCTAAGGCCGAGTCCGCTGTCATCAGAGGATGAACTACGCTTCCTAAACAACACCGTAGATCGAAGACGCATTGCAGACGGGCGTTACGGCCGGATGCTGGTGGTAAGGGAATGGCCATTCTTCGGGATCCGAGACCCTCATCATCATCGTCGGGGTGCGCTCCGTGAGAATAAAACAGTTCGAGATTGCCCTTCTGTCACTCACGCTTCTCTTTGGTGGTTGTACAACAGCCTACATTCCCTACGAACCCAGTCACGCCTTGCCTGCGAACGATTCGGCATTCGGCCGATCTATCCAGGCCCAGGTTGTCCCACATCAAGGACAATCGGGCTTTCGCCTATTCCCGGAGAGTGCCGAAGCTTTCGCCGCCCGCGCGGAGCTGACTCGCAGTGCCCAAAGCAGCATTGACCTGCAGTACTACATCGTCCACGACGGTATAAGTACTCGAATACTGCTGAGCGAGCTCCTCGTCGCTGCCGACCGTGGCGTGCGCGTCAGGATCTTGCTCGATGACACAACCAGCGATGACCTGGAGCAAACCATCGCGACACTGACGATGCATCCGCATATACAGATCCGCGTGTTCAATCCTCTCCATCTTGGCCGCAGTACCGTCGTGACACGCACGATGGGTCGGCTATTCAACCTCTCTCAGCAACACCGGCGTATGCACAACAAATTATGGTTGGTAGACAATTGCGTGGCCATCGTTGGAGGGCGCAATCTGGGTGACGAGTATTTCGATGCCGAGCCCAACAGAAATTTCACTGACATTGACATGCTCAGTGTCGGCCCGGTCGCAGCACAGTTGGGACATAGTTTTGATGAGTACTGGAACAGTGTCCTCAGCAAGCCCATCGAGCAGTTCATATCGTTCAAGCCCTCGAGCAAAGACCTGAAAGATCTTCGGACTCGGCTGGATGCCTCCTTGGAGGAAACGCGCACCCAGAAGCACGCGCTCTATCAGCAATTGATGAGCTATACCACTCAGCCACGCCTGAACAACTGGCGCACGGAGTTGATCTGGGCCTGGAACAAAGCGATGTGGGATGCACCGAGCAAAGTATTGGCAAGTGGTGAACCCGCTCCGCACTTGCTGTTGGCCACCCAATTGGCACCCGAGCTCAACGGAGTTAGCAAGGAGTTAATCTTGGTATCGGCCTACATGGTGCCTGGACAACCGGGGGTGGTTTACCTGACCCGTCGAGCCGACGCCGGCGTGTCGATCAGCTTGCTGACCAACTCGCTGGAGGCCACCGACGTACCGGCTTCGCACGGTGCTTACGCACCCTATCGCAAGACCTTGCTTGAGCATGGTGTGCAGCTGTTCGAATTACGTCGTCAAGCCGGTGATCGAAGTGACAGCGATACCAAGCCGCGCTTCTCTCGCAAGGGCTCCTCCAGCGGCCCCTCTAGCAGCTCCGACTCCAGCCTGCATACCAAGGCGATGGTTTTCGACCAGCAAAAAGCGTTTGTCGGTTCGTTCAATTTCGATTCGCGCTCTTTGCTGTGGAATACCGAGGTCGGTGTATTGGTTGACGATCCGCAGCTCGCCGGACGGGTGCGCGAACTGGCGATGGAGGGTATGGCACCTGCTCTAAGTTATCAGGCCCGGCTGCAAGATGATCACCTGGTCTGGGTTACCGAAGACAATGGCCAACAACGCACGTTGACCACTGAACCGGGGGGCTGGTGGCGGCGCTTCAATTCTTGGCTCAGCAGCACGATAGGGCTTGAAAAGATGCTATAGCATGGGAAAGACAAATCATGCGGATGTGGACGAGAGGCCCCAGGCGGGTAATCAGCCAACTGATGATGGCGGTGAGTGTTTGCGTTATCGCAATCATCGTTGACTCGCGAGTAGTAGCCCTGCTTCAAACCGCTGATGAGATACGGGGATTGCTCGAGTTTGTAGAGAACAGTGACTGCACATTTGTCCGTAACGGCGCCGAATACTCAGGCCCCCGAGCCCGAGCGCACCTGGAGCAGAAGCTGAATTATCTCGAAAGCAAGAACAGGGTGAAAAGCGCGGAAGACTTCATTGACCTCGCTGCGACTAAAAGCAGTATGAGTGGCCGTGCCTATGAGGTGCGATGCTCAGAAGGTACGCAACCGGCTGGCATCTGGTTACACCGAGAGCTCCAAAGGCAACGGGAATTTCGCTAAATCTCTTGAGTCCTCCGCTCCCAGTAGAATCGACCCAGCAGTTCATCAAATCGGGGGCTGATGGAGCATTCCGGTTACTTTATCCACAATATGAACAGTTACGGCAGTCCTAAGGGGAATGCGTTGCAGCCTGTGGCTATCCTCAAAGAGCTTTCGTACGAAACACGGGCAGCTCGCCTCGCTATCTCCCTGGAAGAAATCGACACCAAGCTTGCACTGCTGCAAAAGCAGATCACGAAGCTGAAAACCATGCCATTCAGGGAAGCGAGCATGAGCGGATATGGGGAGACCTTCGCCGAGCAGCTAAAAGACTGCAAACTCATCACTTACCTGCTTCATCGCGGTTTCCTGGGCACGGATTACAGCGACTACCTCGGCTATTTCTATGAGGGCTCACTCACCCAGTCTGACAAAAACCTGATCCTGGCTTTGTGTCGGGGCGAAACGCTTGATGTAGGTACCCCAATCACTAACCCAGAGCGCGTCGCCGGTAAACTCGACCTCGATTCCCTGGACAAAGGTAAAGGGATATTGACGCATCTGATCACGGAGCTTACCGGCGCCCTTAGGGCTCGTTTTCTGGAGGAGGCTTTCCCGCACCTCACATGTGGCGTAATTTAGCTCATGACTAATATTCGAGCAAGGAGAATTTAACTTTGCGCACATTTAGCAGAGAGCTAAACACTGGCATTCTTCGCGCCATGGATATCTACGAGATTCGCAAGCACAACCTGGTCAAGCTGATCGGCAGCCAGAGAAAGGGATCCTGCGCGGAGCGCTGGGCAATGGCCCCTGCGCATCTGAGCCAGATACTTTCGGATAAGACAGCGAAGAACCTGGGCGATGATGTGGCCCGGAGAATTGAGGAGATTGAGGGGCTGCCGCGTGGCTGGTTCGACTCGATCCCGCGTGAAGATGTCATCACCAACACCGACCTGAACGGCTTTGAGCCTGCGTCCGAGCCCGCGCTTTCGGCGGCCGACCTGGTCAAGCAGATGCTCGCCAAGAGTGGGAAAGGCATTCCTGAGGAAACTCGGCAACGCCTTCTGGCGGCCGCAGCGGAGCCAGATGCCAAGGAAGAGGCTGGCGATACCGCGATAGTGAAGGCTGATTTTATTCGGCCAGGACTTGTCGGCGATGAGGTGTGGATCGCCCACTACGATGTGCGGGGAGCCATGGGTGGCGGAGAGGTCACCCACGAGTTTCCGGAGATGCTACAAGACGTTCGGGTAAGCCCAAAGCATTTGCGCGAGCTGGGCGTAGAGTTCAAAGAACACTATCACCTGAAGCTAGTCACCGGATGGGGTCAGTCAATGGCGCCCACGATCAAGAATCGTGACCCGTTGATCGTCGACGTCAGCATTCGGGAATTCGCGGGTGATGGGATCTACTACTTTTCCTGGGGTGGACACGAGTACATCAAGCGACTGCAGATCGCGGACGAGGAGTACTTCGAGATGATCTCGGACAACCCGAAGCATAAGGATCGGATGATCCGTCGGGAAGAAACCTACATCCAGGCCAGGGTGCTGCTGGTGTGGAATGCTCACTTGGTGTAGGCATTAGCATGCCGAGCTATGCTGTGTAAGGATGACAAATGGCTGAGGACGATGAATCATCAAAGCCTGAGGACTCAAAATCGAGAGGTCTTGCCCCAGTTGCTCACTCAAGATCGATGCGAGCTCGAACCAGAGACTGGGATCTGATTTTAGATAGTCAGGAGCGCGCGCTAGGCGAAACACGGGATATTATGTCGAAAATCGCCGAGCTTCTCGGCGAAAAAGGCGAGGATGGTGGAGAAATGAGCAAGCAACTGGAGCGGCTTGAAACCCAGTTGACCTCTCAATACGAGTGTTACCGAGATCAAAGTGGCTATCGGAAAAATCGATACCCGTATCGAGGGCCTTGATAAGAACGTAGTCACCAAAGGGCAAGCTGCCACCTGGGCGCTCGGTGGTGCGCTCGCGATATTTGGTGCTGGCTGGTGGGTTGTTCAGCAGTATCTGGCTCCTATCCTCGCTCATATCCCGAAGTAATCTGCGTGACAAAAAGCCCGGCGGGCTTTTACGTGCCCATCAGAAAGGCGCTTCCTCCTCCACCTCAACCTCGCTGTCCTCCTCGATGATGAAGTCGTCTCGCTCCTGAAGCGCGCTTCGCTCCCACCTTACGGTCACCGTTCCGTCGTCATTAAACGTCAGATCAAGCTCTGACACTTCAGCGATCAGCCCGATCACCTCCTCCCATTCAGCCTCCCCGTCCGTGTCCAGGCGATGGATCGTAACCCAGCGCTGCGTCTGCGCGATCGGGTGGTTGATCATCGAAGAGACTCGCAAGCTCAGGCGCTCTAACCCGGACATTTCCTCACGCTTTTTGGGCGCCGAATTATTCTGTTTTGGCATAGCTCCCTCTCCCTATGCTGTATATTTGTACAGTATTTTGAGAAGCATATCTCAGTGCTAAACGCCCGGTAAAGATCCCGCGAAACAAATCTCTGGCAGGAGGAATTTTGTCGCTCAGCGAAAATAATTTAGCTCTGAGCTATTGACAAAGCCTTAGCGTATAGCTAAATTTCACCTCAAGCAGTCACCAACCAGGGACTGCCGAGGCCCTCACCGGCCGTCGCTCTTTAACAGCCAGCGCCATGCCCGACTACCCGGCCCAGCCGGTTAGGTCACTCCCGGCTCTATCGGTGGGAGGTCAGTAAACCGATGAACAAAACCGCACTTGCCTCTACCGGCGACCGGCGATCCGATTGTCCCGAAAGACAACCAACGCGCAGCCCACTGCGACGGCGGACGAGGTGTTGACCGAACTGAGTGAATGACCTGGTAAGCGGGTGCGGAGAAACACAGAACGATTCACTGAAGCACCTGGGCGACCGGGTGCTTTGGGAATCCAACCAAGGAGTAGACACGCCATGACTCGAGCTGAATTCGAAGACAAAGAAGGGATTGCCATTGCGGCGCTGCTGGGCCTGATTTCTCAAGGCGGCGCAGGCTCGCCTAGAGAGGCTGCCGAAATGGCATTTGATTACGCAGAAGCATTGGTTGCGGAGCGTCAAAAGCGGCTTGGCGACAAGCCTGGATTTAACGACTGATTTCACTGGCTGGCCTTGGCGACAGGGCCTAGCCGGCTCGAATTACTCGCGAACTCATCCTTCTGCGCATTTCCAAAGTGCACAGAGGGATGCGGATGCACGCATCACGGTTGAAAGGCAATCGTGCCAGGCCAATGATTTTATCGTCAGGAGTAACCCATGACCGTAAACATCAGCAATCTAACGATCACCACCCCCGTGCCAGTATCTTCGACAAACCCTGTCGCCCTCGAGGTGAGCGGCGCGGTGGCGATCGCCCAATACCCGAGCGTCGTACAGGTCTTGAGCGACGGTTCTATCAAGTTCTCGGCACCAACCAAGGGCGCCTCGAGCAAAAGCACGCATCGGACCCGTTGCGAATGGTCCGAATCCACCGACTGGACCCTGGCCAGTGCACCGAATCACTGGAATCGTCAGCAGATGACGCTCACCAAGGTCAACTCGGCGCAGAAGGTGGTGATCTCGCAAATGCATGTCCGCGGTGATGACAGCCCACCGGTGAAGGTGTTCTGGAACAAGGGGAACATCACCATGGGCTTCCGCACCACGTACAACCAGACTACCCCCGTTAACTCGACTGTGCTCAAAGGTGTACCGCTCGGAGCGAAGTTCACCGTAAGCATCCACGTCACCGCGAAAGGGCTGGTCACCGTTGCAGCTCAGTGCAACGGAGTATCAGGCTCATCCGGAGCGTTGCAGCTCGACGACACGTGGGATTCTCGTCTGTTTGAGTTCCATGGGGGGGTCTACAACCAGATCGACTACACCGATGCCACGCCGGCCGAGGACGGCTCAATCTGCGTCATCAGCAGCCTTTCGTTGACCCACAGCTAACTCAATCACAGCCGGAAAGACGGCCCGATGCCCTGCTCTCCATCGCAGGCTGCATCGGAGTGTGATCTGAGTCGAAGCATCTAAGCGCGGCAACATGGTTGCAAATCGGGGGGTCGCTCCCGCCGAGGATGAGACGGACCCGCCAGATCACACCCCGATGCATCCCGCATCCCCTTCCCTTCACATACGACCGCATTGGCAGGCGCCAGGCCACCTTTCACGGTGGGTTTGGTCTACCTGATCTACAGGGGGCCGCGAGGTGCAGTTCTTCTCGAGCGACAAGCAGACCGCCAACTTCCACCCAGCCCAGAAACCAGTCGGCTGGATGCGCTTCCTGATCGCCACCTACACCAATCCTGGCCAGGTGGTGCTCGACAACACAATGGGCAGCGGCACGACCGGCGTTGCCTGCATCCAGCTGGGCCGACGTTTCATCGGCATCGAGAAAGACACCGACGAACATGGCAACCCGCTTGGGTACATCGATATTGCCCAGCAGCGCATCGCCGAGGCAATCAGCATCCACGATACCCCGGCAGCGCAGATCGAACTCTTCGAAGCGCGCGCCTAACCCATCCCCCTACTATTCAAGCCCGCCGACATGCGCGGGCGAGGATGAACCGTGTCCGATATCACAGTGAAGTGCTCCCGGTGCCGCAACCAGCACAAGGAGAGCGAGTGCGTGCTCGCGCCCTGCAAATGGCTTAAGGGCGCCAGCACCATGGTGTGCCCGCGCTGCAGGTGCACCAGCTACTACATCGTCAGCCCTGCGCCAGCAGCCTGACAACCAACCTGCCGCCCCCGGCGGCGTGGAGACCATCCCATGGAAACCGAGATCCTTTCGGACGAAGAGTTGGTCGAGCTGACCGGCTACAAGGCCAGGGGCTACCAGCGCCGCTGGCTCAAAGAGCGCGGCTGGGTGTTCGTTGAGACCCGAAGCGGGCGGCCTTTGGTGGGTCGCCACTACGTCCGCATGAAGCTGGGCGTAACCCTTGAGGTGGTCCCAATGGCGCCACCGCCGCCGGCCACCCCCACGTGGACACCAGACATATCGAAGGTGAGGTGAAATGCGCCCCAGGAAGACAGAGAACAGGGACTTGCCGCCGGGCACCCTGTCGCATATCTTCAACATCGCCCGGGAATGGGGGCTCACCACCAACGAGAACCCGTGTCAGGGCGTGCGCAAAAACAAGGAAGTACCGCGGGACTTCTACGCCAACGACGCGATCTGGAACGCGGTGTATGCGAAAGCAGTGGGTGAGCTGAAGGACGCCATGGACTTGGCGTATCTGACGGGCCAGCGTCCAGCGGACGTTCTGGTGATGCGGAGGGATGACATCGAGGGCAAGGCGCTCGACGTGAAGCAGAAGAAGACCCACAAGAAGTTGCGGATCATGCTCGAGGTCGATGGCGTGGAGAGCAGCCTGGGCGTCCTGATCAGGAAGATACTGCAACGCAATGCTTCACATAGCTCGCCTTACCTGCTGCTGACCGATAACGGCAGACGGGTTACCGCGCCCATGCTGCGCCATCGCTGGGATGACGCCAGAGAGGAAGCAGTGAAGGAAGCAGTCGCGGCCGGTGACCAGGTTCTGGCCGGCCGGATCAGCCAGTTCCAGTTCCGCGACATTCGTCCGAAGGCAGCTTCCGAGATCACCGATGTTGACCACGCCAGCCTGCTACTGGGGCATACCAAGGGCGACATTACCGAGCGGGTTTATCGCCGAATTGGAGCCTTGGCGAAACCCACCAAGTAGCGAAGTATTGTCAGCGCTGGCAAATCAAACCATTCTCCAGGGCGTTCCCATGGGTACTTTCTCTATGCCCCAAAAACGCAAAAAGCCCTGAATAATCAGGGCTTTGAATGTGGCGGAAGCGTAGAGATTCGAACTCTAGGATAGTTGCCCATCGACGGTTTTCAAGACCGTGTTACAAGCGCCCTATCCATGCGGCGTCAGTGGCGAAATCGATTCCAAAACAAAGACGAAACGGCACGGCTACAGGCCGCATACCACAAGGGCCGCCGCTTCAGTTTTGGAATCGAAATTCGAAGCTATTCCGTAGTGTTGGTGACAGCCCGCACAACGGTGGACAAGGCCTGCGCCTTCAGTGCAGCATCCTTCAAGCACTTATCCTGCTCAGCCCCTTGAAGACGGATACACGACACGGCTTGAGTGTTGAGGTCAGCGATCGTGTTATAGAAACCAAATGCTGTCGCAGAGACAACAGCGAGGATGACGAAGTAGACAAACGTGATAGGGTTCAAGCTGTGCTCCATATGATGGCAATTGGCCGCACATCATACCGCAGATTCCCCCAAGCATTACTTTGTCAGCTTCCAGTACTGCAGCAGTAGTGTGGAAAATCAACCTCAGGCCGCGCCGTTAGCGGCCTATGCGTCGAAGCTGTCTAATATGCATTGGCGACTTTGGGCGAGTTTCGCCCAGTAAATCCGATATGTACCCTTCGAGTTTTAGACAGCCGAACATCCCTCCTCCGGCGTTCTGCCGACAGACCCCCTTTCTTTCCATGGCTATTCACACAGCCAGCCCTAAACCTGACCATCAAGCTCAGTGAGCCTGGCCCTAGTGGAATGCTCAATCACTAAATACAACCGCTCTATCGCATGGGCCGGCAAAACCTTCAGCACCTCCAACGCCTCGACCAAGCTCTCAGCCCGCGCCTGAGCGATCAGGCAGTTGACCGCCGTATCGCCCGTCTCAATTTCGGCGATCCGCTGTCGGAGCAGCCCATGGATCTCCGGCGGCATGACAATGCCCGGCAGGAACTCGCCGTGCTCAGGGCTTCCGTAACGACCACTCACCATCATCTCTCCTTTTGCTGGAGAGCCCAGTATAGATGGGCTGGCAGGCCAGGCCGGCTGGTCGACTTCTCGTCGCTAACGGGGCACCATTCCTTGCCTATGTACTCCACCGAATACATCGACGCCGGTGCATCGGGAGTCGGGGGAGGCGGAATGTATGATGTCGACATTGAGGCCGAGGCCTGCGTGCTCCATTGCGAAGTCACTAGCTTGGTGGACGAGCCGTTTCACCTCACCGCTTGGGCAAACGATCCCGACGCCCTTGGCTACCGGGAGCTTGAATTCCAAGCGATCTCAGGAGAGTGGTTCGATCCCGATGGCAATGTTCATGACCTCGGCCAGAATGGATGCGCCGAGGTAGCTGAGCGCTATGCGGAGTACATTGAGGAAGAGCTATGGCGTCTGGTCGATATGGAACACGCCGCCTGACTGCTCATGCTCCAGCAGGGCCCACACCCTAGCAGCCTCGGCAAACTCAAGCATCTCACTGAGCTGATCGGCATCAACCTCTCGGCGCCGATGCGCGGCCATCGCCATCGCGCAGAGAACAGCGGCCCGTCCATCTGGATCGGTTGCCAATGCAAACTGGTCGTTGAGCTCATCTAGCCAGGCTCTTGGCAGTCCGCTGATCATACCGTCCGGCACCACCACGACTGCGCGTACAGCACGCCGTCGATATCTTCCAGGCCGTTGATGTTGATTCCGAGCTGGGCCATGCCGTTGACCTTTGCATCGTGCAGCCTAGGAATGATGTCGGGGCCAGGCGCCGAGTTGAACACCCAGGCTTGTGTCGATACGCGGCCAAGCGGCTCGCTGTGGTGATCTCCGATATGAATGTCGGCTCGCAGTGCCTGGACCTTCCGAAGCTTTTCTGGAGGAAGGGCTACACCGCGCTCGCGCCGCCGAACGATGAGGAAATACATAGAACACCAATACTGTATATCGATACAGTATTCCACCACTGAGCACCGCTACCGCGCCAGTACCACTCGGCGGACTATGCTTACGTGCTCATACAGGAGGGCGGTGTATGTGCGGGAGGCTAACCCAATACCGGGGAATACACGACTTCGTTGAGACCTTAAGCCTGCCAGAGTCTTGGCATAACAACGTTGGCGACCAAGCGCTGGAAAGGTACAACGTAGCCCCAAGCACCCCGGTAGCTGTGCTCCGCATGGGTGAAGCAGGCCTACGCGCCGATCTGCTGAAGTGGGGATGGCGACCGCACTGGGCAACCGATCGCGCGCCACCGATCAATGCTAGGGTCGAGAAGGTCGCGCACGGCCCGTTCTTCCGGGCCATCTGGCCCAGCCGCGCCATCACGCCGGTCGACGGGTGGTTCGAGTGGGTCGATGAAGGTGGATCGAAGAAGCAGCCGTACTACATCCGACGGCGCGACGGGCGCCCTTCCCTCTGCGCCAGCATCGGCCAGTTCGTTGGAAACGAGCATGATGGCTTCGTCATCATCACCGCCGATGCCCAAGGCGGCATGGTGGACGTGCACGATCGTAGACCTGTGGTGCTATCCCCCGAGCTTGCCCGCGAGTGGGTCGCGCTAGGTACACCCATGGAGCAGGCAGAGCAAATGGCGTTGCAGCTTGGCGAGACCGCCGAGGCCTTCGAGTGGTATCGCGTTAGCACAGCTGTTGGCAATGTGCGAAACCAAGGGCAGGATCTGATCGAGCCAGTTCAGTGATGACTCAACGGTTGATGCCCCAACGCGTATAGCTGGTAGTCGGTCACGGCTTGGTAAGCCGACTCCGCAATCTGGCGTAGCCGCTCCACTTGCTCGGGCGCCTCACCGTCGGCCTGGGCTTGGTGGTACCGGCGAAGCGCGGCAGTCGCCTCCTGAATCAGGGGCTCGCCCGCCTCAATCATTCCTTCGATGGTCCGCTTCACTGGCCTATCCTAATGGCTTGACCAGGACATTATAGGATGCCTCGCAGGTCTTGCCTGCTATCCGGACACGGTCATAAGCTTGCGCCAGCTCTCCCACTTGAGCATCAGCCTCTAGGCGGTCGGAGAGAACACGGTAGTTCCTTAGGGCTCAATTTGCGCTTTATCGCACAACCCCCATAATTCAGGGTGATAAAACCTGTTCCTGATAAGAATGTGTGGGCATAATTGCGTTCCTGACACATTCCCAGATTAGCGCTGGTTATATCTGAGTAGCATCCAAGGAAGGAAATGATGAAGCCTTTTATCATCCTGGCCGTATGCGCGAGCCTTCTGAGCGCCGCCCCTGCATGGGCCCAACCTGAACTAAATGAGCGATCCAGCTCATGGCTCAAGGAGCCAAACGATTTTTTGGGAATAGACCTTCATGGCGATTTCACGGCACAGATGCCTTCTTGCCCTGACGAATCAAGTAGCCAAAAAACGCTTTGCCGCCTAGCTACGTCGTCCCCTGATCGTTTTGAGATCCGTGGGTTACCATATCTGCCAATATCTCCTGGTTATGGGATGGTCGCGGTCGCGCCCCATGGAAAGCTCACAGAGCTCGTACTCAGCGGTAGCGCTAACAGTCTGCACTTAGTAGGCGAAATGCTGACCGACAAATATGGAGAGCCCGGTGTTGTCACCAGCCGCTGGATAAAAATGTCATCAGGCGCCTCTTTCCAGTCTGAAGTGGTGAAATGGGAGGGCGAGAAAGTAGTCATGAAGTTTCAACGAGATGAAGGTGATTTAAGCCGCTATGCGGTGACAGTGTCCGTATTTGAAGACGCGTCTGAGACGCTCGAGATCGAAGAGACTGCTAAACCCGCAACCCAAGATGGTAATCGGGATTTCTCTAAGATCTGAAACGCCAGCAGTTATAAAGGATGACTTTCCCTCTTACTCATGACGTTGAAGCGCGTCGTATGAAGCTTCGCAGGTGCGGCCAGCTATCCGGGCGCGGTCATAAGCTTTCGCCAGCTCTCCCGCTCGAGCATCAGCCCGTGCGAGCAGGTCGGAGAGCACCATGGCGGCGCGGGTGGCTGCCTGGCTTCGGGCGATAGCGGCAGTATCAATGCAGGTGTAACTGCCGGTCAATGTGGAGTCAGTGATTATCACTCACTCCACATTGACCGATTAACATACAGAACCACACTAAAGGCAAATTACGCCACAGCCTGCTTTGCTCCTTTCTCTTTCAAGAACTCTTGCTCTTTTGCCAATAGTTCTTTTTTCCTTTCCATCACTCTACGGGCAGGATTACCTACATAAACACCCCAAGGTGCCGTACTCTTCCTAACCAAAGTCATAGCACCGACAGAACAACCTTCCGCTAACGTAACACCAGGAAATATAACAGAGCCAGCACCAACTATCACGTGTCGCCCTATATAAATTTCCTTTTTTATTTCAGACTTATAGTTTTTTGGCACCGTCGGGTTAGTCATGGTTCTACCCGAATAATCATCGGATTGAGTAAAGACTTGCGCATTGTACGCCAGACCTGAAAAATCATCCATGACAATTCCCTTTTCTCCTCCAGCCAAGAGGCAAAAAGGAGCAACATGAACATGGGAACCGATCGAAATCTTACCGGACACAACACAAAAATCATCAATCCGAGAATTATCGCCGACCTCAATTTCATTCGCATTATATATTGATGCCTTATCGCTGATCTTCACATTAGACCCAAGGCGTTTAAACCCAAACGCTTCCAATTGCTCCTGACTATAATACGGCATCATCAATCCTTAAAGATATTAGTTAACTGCATCTTAAGAGCCTCTTCCGAAAACTCTTTTAAAACTAAAGCCCTATTTCTTGACGCAATATCTGCATCCAGTGTAGTCAATGACAAGTCAGAAAGGCTGTACGCCTCTATGCCCCTCCTTTTGAAAACATCCCAGGTAGAAACATCTTCACGCAAGTAGACCTTCTTGCCCATTCCTAGCAAGGAAATGGTATTACCCATGGCTTGCTGTCGACGATGGTTAAAAACAGCTACATCAATACTCGCCAAAAATGCTAGATAGTCCTCGAAAGCCATGAAGCCTAACAGAGGGATAAATTTCTCTCCAAATAGATTTTTTCCGGCCGTTACCACATCTTTAGCATAAGCATCACCACCATAAGACAGCGGAGCATAAATTTTAATATCTTCCCCTGCAAACTTCGCCAATCTCGTTAATATTTCTATATGCTCATTGCTTGGATCTGCAGAATTCCCAACCTGAATATTTACGCTGCAATGCTTTGCAGATAAAATATTACGATCATAATAAACGTTGCTGAGATACATGAAACATTCATGATAACGACCTTTAGCACCATACCAGCGCCTGGCAAGTTCCACATCACCAGGAACAAATGTCACCAAGTGTCCGAGATTCTTAATGACCGGCCGCCTCAAGAATTCTTTTATACGCCAGCGCCACGATTTAACCCTACCCTCATAGGCATAAAGATCACCACCCCATATAACCCAGTAACATTTTTTTAAAATCCACGGCTGCAAAAAAAGCAGTATTAAAACTTTCCAATCAAAAAGCCCATGCAGGATTATCTTGCCCGAACAATTCATAGATCTTACAAAGCGAGGGAGGCCTTTAACAAACAAAGCCAAGCTCGTCAAACGCATCACTCCCATCTTAGTATTCACGGGAAATCTGGATTCATCCCCCGAAATACAAAAAAGATGGCCATCACCAATCTTCTGCACCTCAACAAAGTCTATGAAAGGCGGTATAAATTTATCAAGACAAGCAACATGAAGTACTTTTGGCTTTATCAACTATCAAACCCTGCAAACTATGGAAATCAAGGCCAACAGATAGAAATCCGTCCTTATAAACGGCATAACAAATAATATCGTTAGAAAATATATAAGCTGTGCAATGTTTCAACCCTTGAGTATGCATCGGGGTATTAGCGTATCTAGGGGCTGCCACCGTATCCGAAGTATGGACTTAGTGCACCTAGCCAAGCAAGCCCCTTGAGCAATCCCCCCGGCGCGGCCGTCGTGCTACTGACCAACCGTGGATCGCCCTTCGCGCTAGAGAGAGATGTTCATCAGCGTTAAAGGGACTCAATGTTCCGCCGCTGGATCAAGCGAGGACGAGCCCTGGGAGGGCCACAGCGACAACCGTTCATAACCTATCTCCCCTCTCTTGAGATCACACTGTAGATAGATTCGCACGTCAGGCCGGCTATTCGACTTCGCTCAAGCGCTTTTGCGAGGTCTCCCGCCATTCGGTCAGACTCTTCAAGCAATCCCCCGAGCACCACGACGGCAGAGGCTTCTGCCTGGCGCTGCTGGGCAGTGATGGTGTCGCAGGTTGCTGCTCGGCCGTCGCGCAGTCGGGCGATTTCGCCGCGCAACCCGCCAGCAGCATACTCAGCAGCAACGGCGCGGCCTTGGGCCATTTCAAGTTTCTGTCGTGCACTCTCACCCTCCTCGTCCGCCACGGCCTGGCGGCGCTGTTCTTCTGTTCTGGCCACGGCGGCGGCGCGCCTGTCTCGCTCGGAGACCTGCAGGCGGTAGTCAGCCAGTTCGGTGCGCGCTGCACTGGCATCAGATTTCCCCGCTCCCACGCGAATTTCCTGGCCTCCAGCGACGATCACAAGGGCGATCAGCCACCAGCACCAGGCCGGTACCGCGCTTATCCAGGTCATTTCAACGCCCTGCGCAGGCCCTCAGCAAAGATTGCCGGCGGGTATTCGAAGTTGGCGTTCTCGTGTTTGATGATCGCTTGCACCAGGCCGCCCAAGATCTTGGGGTCTTTGATATTGGCGATTTGATCGGACGGGCCCAGGCCGCAGCGCTCAGCCACAGTGCGGATGTATGCCCCCGTGTCGTTCTCAACCTCGGGCGCCCACCGCTTGATGATGTCCTTGACGGTCCGCAGCTTGTGTTTGTTGTAGTAGGTCTGCAGCAGCTTGCCCAGGGCACGGATACCGTTCTCGGGGGTGTCGAAGATGACGAATCGGCCGCCCGGCTCTTTGCCAATCTGGCCAACCCAGTTATTGGCCGGGCTGTGATCGATGTTTCCAGGGTTGCGATTGCGCACTCCGCGGGGAAGCGAATGGGTCATGGGTTTTCTCCAGGCAAAAAAATACCGCCAGGCGGCGGACGTTGTGCGACTTTTACTTCAGGTAAGAGGGGGCGACGAGCGGTATAGGGTGAGTTTTTATTTAGCCACTAAGATACAGGCCGGCAGTACCTCGCAGTGTTACTCATACAATAGAAAACCAGATTAATAGCGAAATCTCATGATAAAGCACCCAATATTCAAATTCCAAAAAAAATCGCACGCAGAAATGATGCTTGACAACAAGATATTTCTGTCCAACATGGACCATTTCAGAGATGCCGCTAAGACCAGCGGACTTATCCATGATGAGTACGAAGGATCCACAATTATAGTTCAAGGTGAAAACGAAATCCTTTTTCAAGTTCGAAATCGCCTTATATACTGCAGCACATCCCACTTTCTTTCCGACTCCTTGTTTTGGGCGCAAAGTGAAGGTAAAGAATGCTGCATAATGATTACTGACCCTGATGAATTTTACAGACGCGTTTCAGCTGCCAAAGACATCAGGCTACAGAGGGAGTATTCTGGTCCTTGCGAGTATGTAGAGCGCATCGAAGAAGTTATTCAAAGGTACGAAAAAATAATGCCAGATAGGCTGGCTAAGAAAATTTGTCGCCAAAAACATATAAAATTTAAAGATCAGAAAGAAACCAGAGGTATATGGATTCCGCCAGAGCCGATATCCAAAACGTGCATTGGACAGACACTAACTGTAGAGGTAAGTGACTTGCTTGTATGGATGGACTTCTCCTCATTTGATGAAGAAAAATTCAGGCAAGGAGCACAAATTCTGATCACAACACACTTGAAATCAGGGGAATCCTCTTCGTTTACCGCCTCCTACCCTAGGGAAATCCTATCCCCTGTCATATACAACGATCCGGAGCCTATGCTCGGTTACTTGGTTGCCTCTAATAGAATTGACGGAGGCTTTGCTAGCGGATGCGAAGGAAGTGGTTTCATGAGACTAGGCGATAGATCAGTCGTCTGTCCAAATATTCTGGCAAACATAGAGAGAATTGAATTTAGCCAAATTCCGTAAAGCACTACAATTATCTGCCTTGCGCCCTCCTAGTAGGGAAATGATGGCCAAATAATTTCAACCGGGTAGCCTTCCTGCTCGGGAAGTCGACTGAGCGCGACCCGGTACTTCTTCCAGAGCTTCAGGAGAGCATCTTCCTCTGCGGTGGCATCTTCTAGGTCAACGGCGTCCTGCAGCGGTGCAATAGCGCTATCGGCTACCTGACGGAGCCGGGCTGTTTCAGCCTGGGCGGCGGCGAGCAGTTGTTCGGCCGCTGCCGCGACCTTCATCTCAGCGGTGATCTCCTGCGACCAGTCAATCAGCCCGGTTGCGGCGGCCTGCGGGTCAGTGATCTCCAAGCCCGGTAACTTTATTGCGCCATCCGCGGGACCAGTGATGTCGAGAGGAAAGCGAGCTGCCTCCGGCGAGTCATCCCAGCATGGCAGGATGAGCTGCACCACCAGCTCGCTACCTGATCGATAGACCGGCGCAAGAATCACATCGCACGCAACAGCGCCTGCAGGAAGTGATGCATCCACGCCGAGCGGCGAGAAATCAAACATGACGTTGTTGATTGTGAGCGCGTCGCCACTCTTGATCACCTGAAGGGTAGTGTTACGTGAGAGGGGGGACGAGGGCGTGAGCTTGATGATCATTAGAACCATCTCCCTATAGCGACGACGTTGACGATACGGGTGGCTGCGGTTTGGGCGGTGTTGCTGAGGAAGAACAGCCCGGCCTGTGTTGTTCCATTGTTGCCGGATGCGGCACCGCTAGACTGGTTAACTTGCGCCACGGGAATGACAGACGGCGTCGACACGAAGCTAGCCGGAAAGACCCAAGTTGTCTGGCCCGATCGGTATCCCCCGAAGTGAGCGAAATCTATAACAACCGCAGTCGCCGTAATGATGGCAGAGCAGATGAGGGTGCCATCAGCGTACTTTGTGTATTCGCCGTTTGCATTGCTACCGCGCTCAATGATTGCTCCATTGGGAGCGCCGCCACTCATGCTGACCGGGCCAACAATGGCCGCCACCGCAGCCGCACCTAGCCCCAGACCGGCTCGCGCGTCTACCTGGGTCTTTCCGCCAGTCCCCCCCTGCGCGACGCTGAGTGCTGTAGTCAGCCCCGTCACCGAAGTGATATCGCTATTTGCGCCACGTTCCGCTGCTCCGATGTTCTGGCGCAAGACTGGGGCTGTAGTGGCGCCGCCAAACAAAGCCAACGTGGCGCCGAACTGGTCGACCAGCTGCCGCAGGCGATCAGCCGATTCCTTCACATAGCCCTGCATCGGCGCCAAACCGTATGCGCCAGCGCTTACCGTCGCGCCTTGGTAGGCCGGCAGGATGCTCAGCACAGTACCGCTCGCGATGTTGGTGACCTCGTACCAACGGCCATCCGGCCCCTGGAACGCATCCCCTACCCGCGCATTCGTGGAAAAATTGGTGCCGGTACCGGTCACCGTATTCTGGCCAGCCGTGATCGCCACGCTGCCTACTCTGTACCAGGGCATGGGGTACTCCGATTTCAGTTGAATGGAAAAGGAAGGTTGTCAGTGCGTATTACCAGCGCTTCCGGGTATCTGTCTGTGGGGATGCCGTAGTAGTGGTTGTAGGTCACAGGCGCGCCCCAGTACATGGTGGTTCTGGCGGCATCACACGACATGAAGTAGATCCCGCCGTTAGCGCCATAGGCTCCATCCATATGGGCCTGCTGAGCGGCGTACGCCGGGAATGGATTTCCAGGTGATGACATGCCATCCATCATCCCCTGCCCAAAGCTGCGCGAGAACGTGGTGGAAGTGGCAAACTCCCCGCTCCCTACCGCGATGAATACGCGTGAAACGCAGTAATACGGGCCTGAGTTGATGAACCTTGTGGCCAACCGCGTTGCGCCTACAAACGGCACGGCGTAGTTGGCTATGCCATTGGCAATCACAGGGGCAGGCGGCGCAGGGGCTCGAACGGTAGCGACGATGTTGAGCGGATACTGCAGCGAATTGAATGTCAGCGTGCCGTCTTCGCTGTAACACTTCAGTCCAGCGCCACTAAGCGTGTTCCTCATGGTGTCGAAGTAATAGAACTTCGTCGATGGACTGGCCCCGATGTAGTAGAACGTTGTGGTATTGCCAGCTCTGGACGATCCGCAAGATATTCCGGACCCGACAATAAACACGATAGGGGCAATGGCGCCTTCAACGCTGAATCCATGGATAGCATCGGAAGTCGATGACTCGCTATAGCTGCTCCCCTCATTGGGTGGAAGGTTGGCTGACCTGTACGACAGCCTTGGCCAATTGAGCAAGTAGGCCAAGTTTCCGCTTTTCAGCAGTCCGTAGGTGATCTTCTCTGTGTCGAAAAGGAGAGAGCCGTCCTCCTTGTAAACCTTCAAGCCTGCTGACATCAGTGATACCCGTAGTGAATTCGGCAGTTGAGCGAGTAAAACCCCCATCCTCCGGCGTAGGAGTACTGCCAGGACAGGGTTGCGGTGGTTGCTCCCGGTGTGAGCGTTACGCCAGGGCGCTTGCCGAGGTACTTGTTCTGCGCCGACAGCTCGGTGATGGCGTAGAAAAGTGTCTTCCCCGCCGGCGCCAGGGGAATCGAGAGCGACCCGTTGGCCGCTCCCGTGTCCACATAGCCGAGCATCTGGCTGATCGAGCTGGTCATGTCGAGCAGGAGCATGCCGCTCGGGTCGTAGACCTTGAGGCCTGCTGTCATACGTTCACTCCCAGGTCGATCGCCAGGTTGCCGTTGGCGTGATAAATCCGCAGCCGCTGGTTGTTGATCAGCAGGCGGCCCTGCCCCGCCACCGTGCCGTTGATCTCGAACGTGCCGCTCTTGTTCAAGATCCATCCCTGCTGGCCGGCAACGTAGTTGGTCGAGCTGATGAAGTTGCCGATCTTGGCGTTATTAATCGAGCCATCCTCGATGAACGTTGGGCCCAGGAAGTTCTGGCCGTTCTTCATGATGAAGGGGTAGTCCAAAGCGCCAGCCGTGGTCGGATTGGCGAAGGCGATCTGGTTGGCCGTGAACAGCAGCGTCGATTGAAGGCCCCCTGGCCCGTTCTCGATACCGGCCCCGAGTCCGGCGTAGACGTACTGGCCGTTAGCGTTGATCTGGAACTTCATGTTCCACATCAAGCTGAGATCGCCGGACAAATCAGCCGTGACCTTCGAGGTCTCCTGAATGGCGGCCGTATTCTGACCAACCGTCACGCCCATCTGAGAGATCTTCTGGGCCGTCGCGCTCTCGTTGGTGGCCACCACCCGCTCAAGCTGGGTAATGTTCGCTTCATTCGAGGCGACCTTAGCGTCAAACGTGGTCAGTCTTTCGGCGATGGCCTCGCCCTCTGTCGCCCTAACCCTGCTCTCAGTAGCGATCGCGGCAGTGCTGTCCCAACCTTTGAGAGCATCCGCCAGGTCGCCCTCGCCATTATCATCCCGGTACGCAGCGCGCAGCGCTTCGAAAGCGGTTGCCTGGGCCGTGACTACGCCGTCCAACTCGCTAATGTCCGCCGTGTTGGTTGCCACCTGCTGGGCCAAGCCGTTGGCTGTCTCCAGCGACTGGCCAACATCGATCCAGTAGCTGACGTTCGGCGGCGCATTACCACCTTCCGGGTCTGCTGGTACGTCGTGCACAGCCTGGTAGATCCTGCTGTTAACGACGACCATCTCACCCGACTCGTAAGCCTGCTCTGGAACGTAGGCCTTCAGGCCATCCAGAGCATCGATCTGCTCCTGCAAGCCTGGGATCTTCTCGATCTTCTCTAGCAGATCCTGACCCAGCTCACTTTCGGTGATCTGGCCGCTGATAAGTTCGAGAATCGGACCGGCGTCTGAACTGGACTGCCCGAGCACACCATTGGCGACCGGATACCACGGGCCGATGTTGCCCGTGCGATCAACTAGGCGTGCCCAGAAGAAGAACGTCACGCCAGCAGCGAGCCCCTGCATTGCGTACTCGGTCTGCGGATAGGCCAGGTCTGCCAGCTTGGTGGCTGTCTCAAGGCTGTTGTTTGGGCTGTACCAGATCTCGGTCCGCTGGGTATCTTCAGCACCAGGTGGAATGCCCCACTTCAGCGATATACCGAAGATGAGCGACGTAGCGGTCAGGTACGTCACCGACGGTGGCAAGCCCTCCTTGCCCTTCAGCTCCGTCAGCATGGAGTCGCGCCAGGTCGACGTGATGTCGAACGAGCTGACCGCACGTACGCGGGCTAGGTAGGCACCCGCGTAGATCCCCACCACGTCGACGGATGTCGCCCCGACGCGCTGTAGGCGTACCCAGTTGCCGTTGTCCTTGCGCCATTCCACGTCGTAGGCCGCGGCGCCTTCCACCGCAGGCCAGGCAATGGTCATGGTGCTGACCGCGATGCCCTGGGAAATGGCATGGGCCGAGGTCAGTGTTACGCTGGCCGGAGGTGGCACGGTAGTGATCGGGATCACGCTGATTGGGCGCTCTTCCAGCTTGGCACCGGTGTCGATCGCTGCGAACTTGCTCGGGTTGAACTCGAGCGCGGTGATCTCGTATTCACCCTCCTGAGTGCGGGTGGTCTTGAGCACCCGGAACAGCTGGATGGCCAGGTCGTCGTAGTCGATCGCCCATTGCAGTTGCGGTTCAGGTTGCACTCTGTAGGAAGTGGTCACTGTCACTGCCCGGCCATTCACCGACTGCACCGTACGCGCCTGGGCGGAGCCGTTCGGCAGGTTCAGGATCAATCGGTCGCCGGCCTTGATCGGCGTGTCACGGTCCAGGGTAATCACCCGGCCGGCAGCCGCAGAGATCCGGCCACCATTCGGTCGACCAGCGACCAATTCATCAGCAACGGGGATCACGAAGCCCGGTAGCGGAATGCGGCCCTCCATACCGGTCTTGAAGGTAACAGTGCGGTCCTGGCTGTTGCTGAGCAGCGCCCACTTACCGCGGCGCTGGGCTTCGGACGCACGGGTGCAGCCGATGGCCGACAGTTCAATCGGTCGATCCCGGTATCGGCGCTGAAGCGCGTTGTCGGTCACCGGGATCACATCGGTGTCGTAATTGTTCGCCGGGTTGTCGTAGCTGACCAAGGCCCGGCTGTAGTGGGTGTTCCGCTCGGCACCGCCATAGACAAAGTCGCCATCGATGACGTTAGACCTGGTGAAGACGTAGTCCATGTCTTGCGCACGCGGCATATCCGCCTGCATGAACAGAGCGCCGTGTGCCCAGTACACCATGCCACGGTAAATCGCTGACAGGTCACGCAGCAGCGTCCAGGCCTCAGCCCTACCCTGCAGATTCATATCGCAGAGAAAGCGCGGCTCCACACCACCAACGCCGTTCGGCACCATTTGGTCGCAGTACTGGGCGATGCGGTACATCTCCCACTTGTCGACCATCCACGGCTTGATGCGCTTGCCCAGGCCGAAACGGTCTTCAACGCACAGGCCGTAGGTCACGAACGCCGGGTTGTTGGTCCAGGCCTGCTTGAACGTGCCGTCCCATACCCCGGTGTAGGTACGGGTCACCGGATCGTAATTGCTCGGTACCGGCCAGCGCTTGGCTTTGCACTTCACAGTCACGGACGGGATGTTCTGGAACTGCTGGGCGTCGAACTCTATGTACAGCAGGGCAGTGTTCGGGTAGCGCAGCTTCTCGTCAATGATCTCCGTATAGCCAGCGATCGTCATAGTGTCGGCTACGGTGCCGCTGTTCTGGTTCGGCGTGATCCGGCGGACGCGGAACATCCAACCAGAGGTTGCCGCCGGCAAATCCACGCTGACTGAGCGCTGGTAGCCGTTGGTGGTCTTGCCATTCACGGCGCCGCGGTTGGCCTCAACGTAGGCGCCGCCATCGGTCGCGACGTCGATGGCGTACTCAATGCGGTAGCCGTTGGTGTTGCCGCTACTGTCCTGACTGACCAGCCGTGGCCAACTGAAACGAAGGCGCAGGCGCGACAGCTTGGTGTTGCTCAGAGCACGGGTGAATGGAGCATCGCTACGCAACTCGACGTTGACCGTGGTGTCGCTCTCGATCGCCGGAATACCCTTGATGTATTCCTGCTCGACAATGCCGCGGCGCCACTCCCATTTCACGCCAGGAAAGTTCACGTTACCGCTGGCGTCCATGATCGGCGTGTTGTCGAGATAGATATCGCGGTCGGTCGGCGTACCGTCAAACTCGCCCTCACCAACGGCCAGAAGAATACTGGCTATGTTGGTCGACTGTAGAGTGTCCGGCGCCTCAACTGGTGTTTTCGGCTTGCTGCTGCCGCCTTTTGCCCCAGCAATATCGAGCTGCTGTGCTGAGCCCATGCTTTCCTCCGGGCATAAAAAAGCCGCCCCAAAGCGGCTTGTTCGCTGGTACGTTGCTACTTCTTGTCTTCGGCCCGAATCGACGCAGAGATCACCGCCCCACCCCATCGGCGCTCGCCGATGCAGATAGGGACCGGGTTGCCGCTGGCAGTGGTGTTCCGCGCTGAACCGAATGCGTAACTTGGCAGGTTTTCCGGTGCTGCGCTTTGGGAGAGGCCTTTAGCCTGGGGGCTGAGCATCTGGATGACACCACCGGCAACCAAAGATATGCCAATAGGCATGAGGACCTGAAAACCAGGGATGAACGATGCTGCGATCAGAATTGCTCCCACCACAGTCTGCAGTATGCCTCCGCGTTTGCTACCGGCGACAACCGGGACGATTCGGACCTCTCGCACTCCGCCTCGGTCAAACTCGTCCTGTCCAACATTCCGACCGTTTCTGAAAATAGCGAACTCCATTCCCAGCCGGTCGAGTCGCTTGATCTCCTCCTCGAAGCCAGGGATCGTAGCCTTTAGCGCTTTGAAGACCTCCCATGACTTACCAGTTTCCAGCAACCGTCTATGCAGTCGGCCGAACTTCACGGCGAGCGATCCAGAGAGTTTGATTGCGGTTAGACGTTCATAGTGTGCTGCTGTGGCGGCCATTTTTCCTCCAGACGCAAAAAAGCCGCCCATAGGCGGCTCTCATTATTCTTAACTGACTAAAGGCAGGATTTCACTGCCCCCTCAATGGCGCTTCGGCCCAGCCCAGGCGACCACGCCATGCGTTGCCGTAGAACCACGTAGCTGCCCGTCGGGGTCCTTTTGATATCGAGAAGTTCGTCTGCCATATTGCCGCTGGCAACCCACAGCCTGTACCCGTCTTCCGTTTCCACCATGGACGAGTCTGCGCGCGCGGCCTGCCATTTTGGGAAAACGCAAAGCGCGTAGCGCTTGGGATCCTTTCCCGTAGTCGAACTTATGCTGGGATTGTTCCTTTCCAGATCGCCAGGAGATACACATCCCGCCAGCAGCGCCAACCCCGCCGCCCCAATCAGAATTCGCATGTGATCCCTCCCTGAAAACCGCGACTGTAGCAGCGAGGCTGGCCAGGTATCCAGTGTGGATGAAAAGACAGTAACCGGTTCGCCGACCGCCGTAGTAGCGTTGCGACATCACTGCGTGCTGGGCACCAGTAGACCGAATCAATCATGGAGCTGGATCGAAAGTGCGACCGAGAGCAGTTGTGGATGACAATGTCGTAAGGGTTAAGTTTTTGAATGACGATGGCTCGCTTTCCGAGCTTCCCCAAGAACTCGATCTCAGGCCGGTAATTGAGATCGAGGTAGAGCACTTCACACCAAATGGCTTGACCACATCAAAAGCCTTGGCTTTGATGGACACAGGGGCCGACCATCGAGTAATCGACAGCGCTTTTGCTGAGCTCTTACAACTGACGCCTGCTGGCACAACCACTACTTCCGGAGTAGGCGGCTTCGTCGACGTCCGCCACTACAACATCGGCTATAGGGTAAAAACGAACGGCGCCGTCAAAACTCTCCAGGGTGCCTTCGTTGCGCCTCCGCTAGCGGCAACAGGGCGAAAATATCAAGTTATTCTGGGAATGTCCTTTCTTCAGAAAGGTCGACTAATCATGGATGCCCAAACCCACGATTATTTGTTTGAGTTTTCCGATTAACCTAGCCGTGTAGCAAGCGCAGCATCCCGGTCTTGGGTTGAGATGACGGCATGACATACTTGGTTTTCAGGTTGATACGCAGTTCTTACTGGGCGGTCCACCGCAAAACCAGTTGAATTAGCTCTCCAGTCATCTCCACACAAGACCTTGCAGACTCTATTGAGATCCAGATTCAGATCGCACTTCTTCCGCACTGTTGACTCCTCAGACACTGTGCTCATTTAACGTCTCGATGCCGCAACACGAGGCGCGTCCGGTCGAGCCATGGCCCGCCGAACACGATGATTTCTGATGGCCTTCCGAGCAGGTGGTGCAGCATGAAAGGGCCAGGGCCGAAGACCTGGGCATGCTCCTCCTGTAACTGGGCGTCGGTGCCCAGGTAGATGCCGGCATGGTTGGGATGAGCCGTACGCCCGACGGCCATGACGATCATGTCGCCGCGCTGCGGCTTGCTGACCTGGTAGAAGCCAGCGGCCTCGTAGGCCTGCTCGTAAAGGCTCGGGCCGTCTGCCTGCTCCCACCATCCCTCTTCCCTGGCGTAAGCGGGGAACAACAGGCCCCACTCGCGCTTGTACCAGTCCGCGCAGACCTGCCAGCAGTCCCAGGCCCCATGAACGAAAGGCCTACCCAGCAGTGGCGTGTGGCCGGTCGGGGTGATAGTGCGCAGGTCGCCCTCTGGCCACGACAGGATGTACCAGGGCAGGCCAGTAGCCTCGCACATGGCGAGATCACGCGGCGACGGCCTACTGGTGGCGTCAGGGTGCGAGTGCACGATACCGATCACCTGGCCCTGGTCCTCGGCGACCGCATACTGCTCCGGCGAAATGCGGAACTCCTCGGCCGGCTCGGTGGCGGTGTTGTCGCATGCTAGGTACCGTTGGGATCGGCCCACGGCGAGGATGAGCCCGCAGCACTCGCGCGGATACTCTGCCGCAGCGTGCGCTTGCACGGCGGCAAGGATGTGTTTGCGCATGGTCAGCTCCGTGCGATCAGGGAAACGGCCGGGAAGCCACCAAAGGGCAACTGGTTGCCCTGGCCAAAGCGAGCTGTGCAGCCTGAGTCCAGGCAGCCATTGCACTGGTCCTTGGCTGGGTCGTCCGTAGGATTACCGTCGAGATCGAAGTAAGGGCCGGTGTAGCCGCAATTCGGGCCGCGGTATCCGGCGGTCATAGCCCAGTGACAGAGCTGGGTCATCTGCCTGCCAATCGTTTCTCCGCCGACATCACCAGGACTGGCCAGCTCCCACGCAACCGTGGTGCCGTTCTCGGAAACCTTCTGGTCGATGTACCAGACCTCGATCGCTTCCTCGGAGGGATCAGCCTCGAGGTTCCCATCAGGGAAGTTCGAGGCGTCCAAGTATCGCGCCATGGTGTGGCGCATCGTCAGCTTGAACTCAAGCAGGTCATCGAACGCCAAGCACAGTGCCGTGATCCGCCCTTTGACGTTGCCCACCGACAGCGTGGGCCGCACTGCGGTACCGTCGGAGTTTGCCTCGATACCCTCGATCTGCATGGGCCAGGCGCCGTATTCATTGCCCTGCCACCAGATCGACTTGGCGGTTAGCTGGTCAGCATTGGCGCCGGCAGTCGCCAACTCCTGTGGCGTGTGCGGTATCGCATGCCCATGGAACCGCAGGATGTCGGCACCAAAGTCCGAGCCATCCAGCTCGAACAGCAGCACCTCGCTGCCGGGCTCCAGGGTCTGGATGTCCTTGATCAGTGACATGCTTGTTCCTTATGGGTGGAAAGCCCGCTCGAAGGTAGCGGTGACCTTGAATCGGCCGCCGCCAACAGGGGTGGGTTTGGGGTCAGGGCAGGTGAACAGCCCAAGATCGCCGAGCGGCGTAGACCAGAGAAATGCCTTGGCACCACAGTGCCGGTCGAAGAACTCCATGACCTTGCGGACTTGAGCCTTCGTCCCGGTCACGGTGACTGGGTAACTGTCCTCTTTATTGTTTGGCCCATCGCCCACCACCTGCCGGTAACCGCCACCGAATCGCGATTCGCGAACCCGGTAGTTGATGTCAGGCGTTTCGCCGCGCTCGGTCGGCCAGCGGAATGTTTCGATCGCCATCAGCGTCTCCCTTGGGTGTTGCGGTAGCTAACGCCACCAGGGCGCCACGAATCGGCAACAGCCTTCTCGGCCGCAACTTGCATCTGCTTTTGCATGTTCTGCTGTAGCAGGGTCTGGTCGAGGGCCAGCCCCTCATCGCTGCGGTCTGGAATGCTGATGCTCACCGGAGCATTGATCGAGATCGATGTACCGCCACCGTTTCCGCTCGACATAGCACGAACGCCGAGGTTTCCGTCGGGGGTCCTGGTGAGCGGCATGATCGCCTCAGGCCCAGCCTCGCCGAACACCCCAGCCCCTTTCGCGAATGCGAAGAACTGCGGCGTGTCGTGCACCTGGTTGCTGAATTTCGACAGGCTCGGTGAGTCGTAGACACCGCCTTTGGCGTTGGGGACAAATCCGCCCTCGCTGAAACCACTCGTGCTCACCGTCTGACCACCGGGGGTAAAGTAGGCTCCAGCTACAGAACCCAAGATGCTGCCGGCGATACCTGCTATAGCCCTTTGCGTGGCAATCCGCGCCATATCCGCCAGGACCGACTTGGTGAAGTCTGCGAACGAGAACTTCCCCGTCATCGCGAAGTTCACCACCGCGTCTTCCATGGAGCTGAAGGCATTGGTGAACAGCGTTCTGGTTTGGCCCGCCACGTCCCGCGCCTGTTCCAGATAGTTCTGGAAGGCCGAGGATGCGCCATTGCGCCAGTCGCCCTGGGCCTGGGTCATAAGGTCGTAGTTGGCGATGGTAGTTTCTTGCAGGTCCCGCTCGGTTTTGCTCAGGGCTGCCAGCTTCTGGTTGTACTCATCGAGGCTCATGCCGCGGGAGCCATCACCATACTGGTTGGCCAGGTCCAGGCGCTGCTGGTTGATGCGGTCGGTGATGCCGTTTTGCTGATCTTGCAAACTGCGCTGGCGATCGCCCAACCCGAGGCCCTCGGCAGACCGCTGCCCCTGCTTGCGCAATGCCTGCACCTGCTGATCAAGTGCGCTGGTGTAGGTCTGCACCGCCTGAGCCTGCTTGCGCAGTCGACCTTCCTCGTTCGAGGCCAGTACGGCTAACTCCGAGTCGGCATCCTTCTGCGCCCTGACCATGTTGGCCCGCGCGTCGGCAATCTTCTGGTCCAGCTGGATGCGCTGCTGGGCTGTGGTACTGCTGCGCCCTTTGGCTTCCTCCAGCGCCTTTATCTCCGCCTCGTAGGCATTGGTGACCTCGGCCTTCTGCTGCTCGATGATCGCGGCGCGCTGGGCAGCGTACGAGTCCTGGGAGATGATCCCGGCCTTCTGCGCGGCATCCAGCTCCTTCTGGTGGTTCTTGTACTCGGCCAGGATGGCGGCCAGGGCGTTCTTCTGGTCGTTGAAGCCGGAGAGGTCGACGGAAGCGGTTCGCCCGCCGGTGTCCTTGAACTGCTTGGCGATGTCAGCCTGCACCCGGGCGATGTTCTCGGGTTTCAGCCGCTCATCATCCGGATTGACCTTGCGGATCGCTTCGAGAGATTTGCTGTACTCCTTCAGCGCATCAGCTCGCTTTTCAGCGTTGGTCCTGGCGGACTTCTCCAGAGCGTCGATCTTACCGATCGCCACTATGGCCGCCTGCTGCCGCTGGGCGTCGAGCTCCTGTGCCCGCGCGATGGCTTGCTGTGTGTCTCGCTGCTGGATGAGTGCTTTGAGCTCAAGGTTGGCGTCGGTCAGCTTTTTCTGTGCTGCGGTGTCGTCAGGATCACCATTCACCGCACTCTGCGCCGCTGCCAGACGTTGCTGCGTCTCGACGATACGGCTAGCAATATCCTGGTCACGACCGATGTTCTTGACCGAATCGACCGTTGCAGCGACCTCGCCCCGCAGTGCCTTCCAGCCGCGCTCCCAGATCGAGAGGTTTTCGGTGACTTCTTTGCTGCGGTTCTTGATGGTGTCGACGTAGGTATCAGTGAGCAGCTTGGCGGCCTCGATCGAGTCGCCCTGCTCCTTTAATGCAACGATCTGCGAGTAGGTCGCAGCGGTGAGGAAGTTGTACTGCTCGTTGAGGTCCTTGGCCGCCGTCACCGGGTCTTTGCCGATCTTCACGAACTCTGCGACGGTGTCCTCTACGGCCTTGCCGGTTGCCGATCGCCACTCCAGTGCAGCCTCGGTGATCTCGACGAAGCTGGCAGAGGCTACTTTGCCGCTGCTGGCCAGCTGGGTGAGCACCTCTGCCGCAGCGCCGGTGGTGCCAACAGTGGCCGCGACCTCGCGCGCCATCCCGGATAGGCGGTCCGACGTAGTGCCGGCGGCATTGCCGGTCGTGATCAGCGCCTTCTGGAATTCGACAGCCTCTTCGCTGCCGGAGTAGTAGGCGTATCCAAGCACTGCAACCGCTGCAGCTGCGACGGTAAACGGGTTCACCAGGCCCAAGACATAGCCGCCGAGGGCCTGCACAGCCGGTCCGATGCCGCCAAACATGTCCTTGAGCTGCCCGCCCTGCTGCAACGCAACCATCATGATCGGCTGACCGGCCACGATGGATGTGAAGATATCGGTGAACTGCGCAGGAACGCCGCGTAATGCCGCAGCCGTGGCTTTGGCCGTCATGCCGGTCTTGTTCAGTGCGGTATCAGCGCTGCCCAGCGCGGTACGCGCTTGGTCGATCTTCGCCTGGTAGTCGCCGAACGTCTCCGCATCGAGCGCGCCACTGGTGCGGAAGCCCTTCAGCTTCTGCTCCATCTGGTCCAGGCGGCTCATTGCTGCGACGGTCGGGTCGATTTTGCCCAGCAGTTCCTCAAGCGCCTGACCTTCTTCCCGATGCGCGCCGGCGGCCTTCTTCGCCGCCTCAGCCTGACGCTCCTCCGTGGCGATGAGGGCCTGGGCCCGGCTGTTGATGGCCGCCTGACGGCTGGCGCTGTCCGACAGCACGGCATTCGCCTGGGCGGTGACCTCGGCGCTCTGCTCGGTCGCCCGGTTCAGCGACTGAACGTACTGGCTGGCCTCCAGCGAGGCCTTGGCCACAGCCAGAATCCTTGCCTGCTGCTCGTCGGCAGATTCGGCAGCGCGCCGTCCGGCCTGGGCACCGGCGTCAGTAGCGCTGGTCAGCGCTTCCTGCACCTTGCCCGCCTGCGCGGCCTCAGTCCGGAAAGCCCCCATGTTGGCGGCGGCGCTGCTGAACGCCGTGGATGCGTTGGTAACGGCTCGCCCCACGGTCGCCATTTGCTGCGCCAGCTCTGTCTGCTTGGCGTTGAGCGCCTGAAGCTCCTGCACGATCTGCCGGGTGTCACCCTGCAGGCTGCCCAGAGCAGTCTCCCAGGCACGCCCAGTTCGTCCAGCTGACTCTTCGCTGCGCTTGCCGGCATCCGTCAGCTGGTCGAGGTTGTCCTTGGCCTCGACGGCATCACCGGAGTCGATCTGAAGACCGAGAGAGGCAATGGTGGTCATGATCTACTCCATCGATTCGGCCATGACGGCCAGGGCCTCAACCTCCATGACGCGGAGATCGGGGAAAATGTCGGTGAGGTCGCGGCGCTTGATACCGAGCATTGCGGCTGTTGCGGGAATAGCGGTGTAGTCCAGGCCGGACGGACCGCCCGAAGCCACCCGCCACTGCGTGGCCAGGGCATCGAATAGGCGGAAGGCTGGCCAGGCGTCGGGCCATACCTCCACTTCCTCCTCTTCGATGTCTTCTGGGGTCAGCCCCAGCGCCGCCAGTTGCTCGGCGGACGGACCAGACTCATAGCAGGCCCGGGCCGCCGCCCTCAGTTTCCCAGGCGGGCCGGGCTGTAGGCGGCCTGGTAGGCGTCGATGACCGCCTTCGGAGCGCCGGTGCAGGTGCGCACCAGGTCAACAATGGCCTCGGCACTGAACTCGTCCTCCAGATCCCAGCCAGTGACGATCTCGCCCAGTTGCTCGGCCTGCAGAGCGATCTCACCGGTGGTGACCTCCTCCCACGTCGCCCCGTCCTTATGGGCCTTCTCCGCCCAGGCATCGCGGGCCTTGTTCCAGCGGTCGAACATTGCCGACAGGGCCACGCGGTTCATGTAGCGGAACTGGAATTCCACCGGCGCCGGCTCGGCGCCAATTCGCGGAACCTGCACCACGGCAGCGAAAGTGGGGTTCTGCGCGATTTTGATCTTCGCCATGAGGGTTCCTTATGCGCCGGCCAGAATGCGAACGGGACGGCCCGACAGCGCGATGCTGATGGTGCGCGTCATGAGGTTGTTCCGGTCCATGGTCGGGGTGGTGGTGATGCTCACGTAACCTGGATAGAGGATTTGGTCGCCACCTGGCAGTTTGAGACGCACCACAACGAGCTCCTTGCTGTCGCCGTAGTTTTCGACCAGAGCGACGTAGGCGGCGGCCGGCTGATCTTCGACGGTGATCGACAGTGTGATCGGGTTGCGGTTGGTCGGGAACTGGCGGTCATCGTCATCTTCCAGATACCCCACGGTGAGGTATTGCTGCTCACCGCCAGCCGAGGTGAACGCGGTCACCTTGGAGATCTGTGCCCAAGCGGTCACGGGGAGGACCGAGCCCACGCCGGCGCCAGGGGTGTACTTGTCCGTATTGGTGGTGTTGAGGCCTTTCAACGCGAACGTGTCGGCAGCCACGTTTGCGGCACTGACAGCGCGGTCGGCGATGAGCGCCCAGCCGGAGCTGACCAGCATGACGTCGCCGTTTGTGATGTCGTGATCGGCAGCGGTGGCCACCGGTGGCGCGGCATTGGTCAGGGCGGTGAAGGCGACGGCTGCGCCGAAAACGCTGGCGATTTCCAGCACGGCGCCGTTCGGCAGCGGGAATTTTGCGGCCATGGAGTGTTTCCTCGTTGTTGCCGCCGGGCGGCGGTTGGTTATGCCCCAGCGGGCGGTTGGTCCGCGACACCGCGGTAGGTGAAGCTGGCCGGGACCGTGTAGGTCGCCGACTCGGTGATGGTTGGGCCCTGGTCAACTGGTTCGGTGACCAAGCCCTCGAAGCCGTTGCGACTGAGTTCCGAGTCCGCCCTGAAGAGGCTCGAAAGCTCGTCCACCAAGGCCTCGGCTGTAGCCAACGGCTGGCCCGCCGGGCAAACGATGCTCACCTGGTAGACGCCGGTGTACTCGTAGGCATCGCTGCCCAGATAGCGACAGGTGGTGCCCGCTGGCAGTTGGAACGCCTGCAGGTAGGTTTCGTCGGCCCCGGCCACGAACCCCTGCTCGAAGTTCGCGACCCGGATAGGGCGCGCCGTGGCCCAGGCCATCAACTTGATCTCGATGGCCTGCCTGACTCGTGCTTGGCTCATACGCTGTTGTTCCTGATGGCTTCGTCGACGATGTGTTGGAAGTTGGCCAGGGTTACCCTGACCATGCCGGCCGGAGCCTGCGTTGAATGTCCGTACTCGAGCGGAATGGCGTAAGGCAGGTTGTTCACGATGTACGCCGTCTGGCCGATGGTCAGCGCCTGCACTTGGGTGATGAGCGCGGTAATGGCCTCGCTGCCCGACGGGTCTATGCGGTCGAGTTCCTCTGTCGCGGGTGAATCGATGGAGAACTGCCAGTTGCCCCGGAACCGTCCGCCGACGTAGCCCTGACCTGCAACCAACCCGTTCACAGCGAAGTTCTGCACACGCTCGGCCTTGGTCAGGGGCTTCGCGTACTTCACGCCCTTACGCAGCTTGCCGGCCTTGGTGAAGTTGTCCTGGTTCAGGTTGATCAGGGTGTTGCGCACCGCGACCTTGAAGTCGTAGTCATCAGCGGCTTTGTTGGCCCTAGCCCGGTGGGCCACGTTGGCCGCCCATAGCTCAGGATTACCTACAGGCGACATGCGGATAACACTGCTGCCGATCTCGATCACGATCTCGCGGAAGGTCGCGTCCAGGGCTTGCTCCGCCTGCTCGGCGAATGCCCGGATAGCCTCAGCGAAGCCGCCCTGTTGCCCGCCGTACCGATGGGACATGTGTGAGCCGCGCGCCATGTCACTTCCTCAGCTGAATAGTCCAGGTCGCCTGCGCCGGGTCCTCGGAAACGTTGAGCACGCGGTAGCCGCTCACCTGGTCGCCGATCTTGGGCGACGCCGGAACGTCGGTGACGCCGCCAACCTGACCCTCGAAAAGCTCGTTCTGGAGCACCAACAGCTTCACGTCCTCGGTTTGGATGCGTGTGCCGTCGATCTCCTTGGCCAGATAGCTGCCGAACACGCCGCGCCCGGTGTAATGGATGGTCGAGGCCGGGACGGTGCCGCCGATCTCGGGGTCATATCCGCCCTTGACAGTACGGCTCCCTGCAACAGGCTTCACCGCATCGGCCAGCCCGTCAGGATCATCAAACGCTTCCGCCAGGTCTGCCTGGATTTCATCGCGCATGCCCATAGGTCATGTCCTCTTGAGCATCACGGTGCCAGAGCGGCGAATCCATGGAGCGATGAGGTCGAGGGCGAAGTTTTCGCCAGCGGAGCGGTCGACGGAGCCCACGACGTAGGTCTTGCTGGTCGAGGTGCCAGATTGGGCCGACACCGACTTGCTCTGCACCTCGCGCTGGGTGTCCTTGTAGAGCTTGCCGGCTGCAGCCAGCTTGGCCACCTGCGCGCCGGCAGTCACGATGGCATCTGGTACCGGCTCCGGCACCAGACGCTTGATCTTGGCCGTGAGCCAGGCATTTGCCATGGAGACGGCGAGAACCGCATCACCGTCGCCTGCCCAGCCCTGCCCGAGCGCCTGGTCGACGTCAGCAACGGTGATGAAGTCGGTCATGGCTTATTCCTTCGACGGGATGAGGGCCTGCAGCTCGGGCTTATTGAGGGCGGCGTCGAAGGTGACGCCCTGGGCCGTCAGCCAGGCTTTCAACTGCGGGACCTTCATCTTGTGCGGGTCGGTCTCATCGTCGCCGCCGCCCTCGTCCTCGATCGCTTTGTCGATCTCCGCTTGGCTGCTGACCGAGGCATAGCCGTTCGGCGGGTAGGCCGACGCTTTGTAGCCCTGCTCCAGCCAGTGGACGATAGTCGGGCCGTCCAAGCGGAGACCTTCCTCGATCTCGCTCACGCTGATGCCCTGGCGCTTGTACGCCTCGCCGATGTGCGGAGCATCGCCCTGCACGGACACCGAGGTCGCGCCGTCGATCACGCCGAAGAACTGGTCCAGGCGGCGATAGCAGGTGCCGCGCTCGCTGCCCGGAGTGTTGGTGTAGATGACTTTCATGCAGATCTCCTGCGCAGGGCGCCAAGCCGGCGCCCCGCATCATGGGGTCAAGGGGTGGCGGTACCGCTGATGACTGCGGCGAACGGAACCTGCTTGCGGTCGAAGACGCGCTTCCAGTTCGCTGCTGCGGCGTACTGGGCTGCGGTCGGGCTGAGGTTGCGGTTCTCGCTGCCCTGCCAGCTGAAGCCGGCCGGCTGGAGGATGTAGGTCTTGCGCTCCCACAAGACCTCAGCGCCACCACCGTTGCCGCCATCCGGCTTGCGCTGCATCTCGACCGGCATATGCGGGGTGCCCTCGCCATAGCCAAAAGCACCCTGGCCGAAGAACAGCGACAGATACTGGCCCGGCGCGTACGTAAGGGCGTCGTCCATGAACACCGGCTTGCCCAGGTAGGTCGCCAGGATGATCTTGCCCTGCGAGTCGCGCAGGTACTCGATCATGTCCTGCTTCACCATCTGGTTCATGACGACCGAGTGCACACCGATCGCGGCGAACATGTCGGCGGCGTCACCAGCGGTGAAGGCAGCGTCTTGGAAGGCGTTTGCGCTGATCGATGCGCCGGCATCCTTGACCATGTCGCCGCCGTTGTTGGCGATGTTGGACGCAATCACGCCGCGGGCCGCCCCCATCAGGTAGCGCTGCCACTGACGGGTCCAGTAGGTGCCGAAGCGGTTGCGGATGTGCTGCATCGGCTCGGAGTTGGCCAGCTCAGCAGTGAGATCGGAAACGCCGTAGCCCTTGTTGAGATACAGGGTCCGGGCACGCATGCTGCCCTGCTCAGCTTTGCCAACCTCGCCCAGATCGTCTGGGTCATCGTTCGAGATGTTCGGCGCCTCATCGGCGTCGAGATCCTGCCAGTAGCTGATCTCGGAAGTGCCTTGGCCGTTCTTGGCGATGCCATCCAGAGTCGCGGAACGGGTGATGATTCCCGACTCATAGACGGCGGTCTTTTCTGGGGAGTTTACCGGCTCCAGAGTGCCGTAGTAGTCGGCAACGAAGATGTCCGACAGTTGGGTAGATGCCATGGGTTAGGTCCCTCGGGTGGCTTGGAGTTTTTTGAAAGCGTCGGGGTTGTCGCGAGCCATCGCAGCGCGCTCGGTCTCGGTGTACTCGCCCCATTTCTTCGTGGCCTTGCCACCGTTGTCGCCGGTCTGCCCGGCACCCTGAGCCCTTGGCCACAGGTGGGTAGCGGTTTCGCGCAGCGATTCCGCCCATTCGAGGGGAGACAGCGGGGTCTTGCCGTCCTTCCCGTACACGACTTCGCCGGCACGGTCTGTGGCAATGGGCTCCCCGTCTTCGCTCAGTTTGAAGGTGCCGCGGGCGCGGAGGATGATGTCCTCTGCAGCCTCGGGCAGCGCGCCGGCCTTGATGGCGGCAGCACGGATGGAGTCAGTCAGCACCTTGTCGCTGTACTTGGCAGCGAACGCTTCGGCCTTGTCCGCACGCTCGTTGGCGGCCTTGACCTGCTTGTCCAGGTCGGTGCGCAGGCGCTCGGTGCGGCGGCTGATGACTTCGTCGAGCTTGCCCTCGGCGATCAGCTTGGTCTCTTCGTCCTGACCTGCCTTGGCCAGCAGACCTTTGACCGCTTCGATGTCCAGGCCGTCGAACTGGCCCTTCAGCTTGTCCAGTTCGGTCTTGATGGCCTTGTTGGAGCCGATAAGCTCGGTGTTTTTGGACTTGAGGCCCGAGACCTCTCCGTCCAGAAATTTCTGCACCTCGCCGCCAAGCGCTGCCTTCAGTGCAGCGGTTTGGGTCTCGTCGAGGGTGAGGCCGTGGGCGGCCGGGTCGAAGTCAAAAGGCATGTGGCTATCCCCTTGGGATTGGTTGACCCGCCTTGCGGGCATAAAAAAACCCGCCGGAGCGGGTTTTTATGGAAAGGGCACTATTTGTCGGTCTGGTGCAGCTCTTTGAAAAATTCTTGATCATCCTTGAGCTTTCGCTTGCCATCTTCGAGGGCTTGATCTCGCACTTGCCGGATCTGAGGGCGTGACAACTGTTCAAGGATATACGCTGGCAGTGGCTGACAGACCTCATCATGAGCGAGCTTTACCACTAGCGTGGCGCCATCTGATATCAGCGTGTCAACAGCCATGAAGTAGGCCTCGTTGACGCCATAACTCATATCTCTCGGCTGAAGGCCTTGCTGCTTCACCGCTTCGAAAACCGAATCCATGAACCAGCTCGAGAATTTCTCAAAATTCCCAGCATCTAGATCTATGACTTGTTGAACATCGCCCCGCTCGAGCTTTGATGGAACGCTGAAGCCTGCTTTGTCCTTGAAAAAGTCAGGCAGCGAAAGGACTACACTCTTAAGCTGCACTTCTGCACCAAGCACTGTGACCGGTATCAGCCCTTCTGATACCACCCTTACCCGCCACAGCTTTTCAGCCACCTTTTCGACAAGCGATGTGAAGATCCGGTCCTTACTGCGCTGGAAGTAGAATTGCCACATAGCAAAACCTAAAGCAGCCATGGCCCCCAGCCCTGAAACCCAATCACCCAAGCTTCCCAGGTTAGGGACGAAGCGCACAGTGGATGATGGATTAAGATTTATTCCTACAACTAGTCCGAAGACCCCGCACAACGCGCACACAGCCAGAGCTAAGCAAATCGCCAACCACTTCATGGTTCCATCCTCAAAAATCAAGGATGGCACTTTAACACCTCAAATTCCTGCACGCAGGAACGCCAATGGCTCCAGCTCCTTTAGCTGGTCGAGCGTCAGCGGTTTGAAGTTCTTGTCCAGTTGCAGAACGGCGAAACGCTCCGCCGTCAGCCCGCCATCGCGGAACAGCTTGCCGCGCACCAGCCCCAGCGCGGCGTCTTGGAACGCCGCAGGCTGCGTTTTCAGCCATTGGTAGTAGCTAAGGCTTGCCGAGACCTGTGCGCCGCCATTTGCGCCAACGGAGGAACGCGTAGCGCCCTGCCCGAACAGCGCCGACAACCTGGTGATCGGCGTGATGGTCGTCCGGCAGTGGATGTGGAACGGCGGCACAGGCCCCTTGCCCATCTCGTACTCGCGGCCATCCAGGCTCCGGCACTGCACACTGGTTTTCCGGTCAAGCGTGGCGACGATCCGATAGCTCGGCACCACTTCGGCATTGGCCTTGAGCGTTTCCATGCGTGCGGTGGTGGCCACATGCTGGACTGCGGTCTGGACTACTGCCCGGGCGCTCCGGTTCGTGACCGCCAGCACGCCGTCCGTGAAGTTCTGCGCCGCAGTACCGCGCACGGCCTGGGTGATCTCGGCATTGGTCTGGCCCTGCACGACACCCATCCGGATGGCGTTGGTTACCCTGTCGGCTTCGGTGCGGGTCCATCCGCTCAGGAAAGGCTTGAGCAGCTTGCCGCCGTCGACCCCGGCTACCTGCAGGGGCTGCGTGTTGATCGCCGCCCTGAGCAGCGAATCCGCCGGCATCGCCGCGTCGATCAGCAACGCCTTTGCCAGGCTGCGGCCCTCAAATGCAGCCTCGTACTGCGCGATGTCCACCAGGTCGGATTGCATCCGGTCGCTGAAGGCCTTATAGATCTCCAGCAGCTTGCCGCCCACCCGCCCAAGAAAATCCTCAAGCCGGCTCCGGCCGTAGGTGGTCAGCTCCTTGCGGGTGAGCTGGTCACGGACATGGCTGTCAGCCCTGCGCAGGTAGGTCTCGAACTTCTTGACCTCGCCAGCCTTGAGTCGCTCAAGCAGCACCGAGTGGCGGCTTACCTGCTCCAGCAGCTTCTCGTCCGCCGTTTGGTCCGGTTTCGTCGCCATCGTCTTTGTCCAGGTTGACGCCGCCCGCGCCGTGGCTGTCGCCGATCAGTTCGGCTTCTTCGTCGTAGGGGCGCTCGGGAAGCTTCCCGGTGGTGAGGTACTGCCAATAAGTCTCGGCGCTGATGGTGCCGGCCATGACGCTCTTCTGCAGCTCGGCGAGCACCTGGGCGTTGACCTCTGGGATCACGAACTCAGGCTTGACCGTAAAGACGACCTGGTCCGGGTCGTAGCCTGTCCACTCCGCCGCATACCGCAGGGCCTGCTCGATGGCGGCGGCTGCAGTGATGACGATGCTGTGCAACGTGGCGTGCTGGTCGTTCTGGCGTGTCTTGCGGGCCTCGCCCGACTCGGTACCTGACACGTCCATGACCTTGGCGCCTGCCTCAAGGGCGGCGTTCTTCTGGTCTTCCATCGCCGTGCGGACAGCCTGGATGCCGGCGCCCTGAAACTCCAGGTAACCGCACGACCCACTGGGGCCAAGGTCCCAGGCTGCAGATGGCCCGGTCACACTGAGCTCCACGCTCTCGTCCAGGCCGGATACCCACGGCTGCGGGTGGCTGGTCTGGTGCAGCGCTGTGAAGTAGTCGGCGCTGAGCTGGTAGGACTTCAGTGCAGCCCGTGCCATGGTCAGCAGTGGGATCTCGTCCACGTCCGGCGAGTTGTCGGTTGAGCCGCAGTAGATGACCGGGATGTAGTCCAGGCCGCGCACCAGGTTGTTGCTACCATCGACGGTACCCAGTGGCCGGTCGTCCTCGATCAGCTCGCCAGCCTCGTTGCGCACACCTGTACGGCAGACCGCGCCGTCCATGTAGAACTCGCGGTAGACCGTCTCGCATTCGTGGCTGTAACGATCCTGCTCCTTGCGCCTGAACTCGCGGAAGACGGATAGCACCAGGTCCTGGCGGCCACCTTGGTCAGCGGTGTCCCAGTTGATGGCGTTGCGCACTGCGTAGGTAGCGAAGTACGGCTGGCCCGCGTCATCGATGTTGACCACCAGCGGCACCCGGCCATGGGAGATGGCCTGGCGCACGATCCGCAAGAACAGCTGGGTCAGGCCGAAGCCATCAGCCGTGGCGTTGTCCTCTAAGCCCTTCAAGCCCGCAGGTAACTTCACCTCGGGGATCAGCCGCGAGACCAGGCCCATCATCGAACGCAGTGAGTCCCGCACCCAGTGCTCATACTGGGCCCGGGCGGTGTAGTTCTGGTACAGGTATGCATTGCCGGCGCCGTCCAGTTTCTCGGCCTCGGTCATGCCGCTGGGCTTGGGCAGGTTGCGTGGGCTGCGCTTGATAGCGACCTCGCCCTCCAGGGCGTCGTCCATCATCCGCCACTCTTCGATGTGAGCGTCGTAGTCTGGGTTGGTGGATTGAACAGGCATTACGCCAAACCTCCGATGCGGCGGGTGCCGGCGGACTGAGTCTTGATCGGGAACCGCTTGGCGATGAAGTAGCCCGCGGCGTCGTTCATGTGGTCGTGCCCCTTCTTGGGGTCCTTGTCCGGCTCACCCTTGTCGGTGTAGGTCTGCCGCTCCAGGCACTGGGTAAGCTGCGGGCATTGGTCAATGTTGACCTTCAAGCGCCGCTCCCCGTAGGTGTTGAGGAACATGGAGTTGACCGCATTGATGCGGTCCTTGACTCCGGGGTTCTGCGAGTCGACCACCACTGTGAAGCCGGCCTTCTTGAGCAGGGACAGATCCGATTCGCTGGCGTTCTTGCTGCTGGTGTTCTGGCCGCTGGCGTCTGGGTACACAGAGACGCTGTGGCCGGAGAACCGAACCTTGATCTTCTCGATCATCTCGGGCGTATCCCGCACCGAGTGGAACTCATCCAGCGCCAGCGGCAGGCCGTCCCGGACCACGTACACGACCGCGGCCATCTTCATGACGTTGAAGTCCATGCCGATGTGCACGGCCTCGCCCGGCTTGACGCGCTCGCTGGTACGGCACTCGACTCGGTCGAAGGTGTAGTAGACCACCCCTGCGTAGTTCTCGAACCCAGCCTCGTATTCCTGGCGGAACGTACGCGGGTCCATCTTGCGGCGCGCGGCGTCCAGCTCTTCGGCCGGGACGTTACCGCCCTGCAGCGAGGTGTACTGCCAGCTCTTGTGGTCTTGCTCTCCGCCCGGCTGCCCATCGCGATAAGTGTCGTAGCAGTGGTTGAAGCCCTTCGGAGTGCCGATCCGCAGCGCATGCCCGCCCTTCCTCGACTCCCCTGTCTGGGGGATCGTGTACTGGCAGGTGGAAAGCATTGGCCTGAGCACTTCTTCCCAGGCCGCCCACGGGCAGTCCGCCCATTCATCCACCAGGACGAAGAACAGACCGGAACCCCGCAGGTTGTCGTAGTTGTCGAGACCGACCACACGCATGATGTGGCCGGACTTTAGGGTGATCGAGCACTCGGTCTCGTTCGGCCGGGCTGCGCGCCAGGCCTCAGGTATCGCCTGCTTCAGCCGGCGCCAGAAGACCCGCTTGGCCTGCTTGAACGTCGGCGCGCCATACCAGATCTCGTCCTCAACGCTCACGCCCCACTCAGCAGCCAGTCGGGCCGCGCGGCGCATCTCGGCCTTGCCGAGGAACGTCTTGCCGAATCGGCGCCCGCACACCGCATCACGGAACCGCGCCTCAGGCTGAAAACCCCAGACGTAGATGTTCGCCTGCTTCGGCGTCAGCTTCACCGGCGGGTCATAGGTACGGGGTAGTCGGGACATTCTCGTCTGGCTCCAGCGTGTACTCAGCAACGGCGTGCTGCTGGTCCGCCTGGGAGCCCAGGGGCTTGTCGGGTTCGATCTTGCGGTTGACGTACATGTCGCCGCATTCCTTGGCCGCTTGTTCGTACAGCTGGGCTGTCAACGCCAGGTTGCGCATGTTCTCGGCCTTCTCGGCCATCCTACTCAGGCCGCGCAGCCGGTAGGCCCGGTTGGCGATCGGGATGTCGCTGGTCTCCTCCCGAAAGCGCGCTCGACACTCGTGAAAGTAGTCCTTCCACTTTTGGGCAAGGTCCCGGCCAGAATACTTCGTCGGGTCATACCGCTCGCAAAGCTGGCGAGACACCTCGACCCCGTATTGATCCTTGACGGCCAGAGACACCTGAGTCGGTGTATCGAAGCAGGCCAGGGCCTGAACGATGAAGGCCTTCACCTCATTTTTCAGGGCTGCCATAGATTTGGGTTCCGTCAAGGGCTGTCAAGGATCAAGCCGACTTGAGTAGACAGGTTCCGCAGGCCCTCGAAATGTTGATCTTGGCCACCTCAGGCGGCCGGCTTGCAGCGTCGATCAGCTGCTGTACGTCGTTGCTGGCACCGTAGCGCCTCACCACGCCGACGAACTCTTCGACGTCATGGCCACGCAGGTAGAGCTTGGGCAGCCCTTCCTGGGTGAACTTGGGAGCGCCATGCTCATCCGTCGCCTGTGCTATGTGGTACAGCTCATGCTCGACCAGGGCGCAAAACTCAGCGTCGGTGCATTGGGCGCAGTAGTCGGCGGCCAGGGTGATGAGATAGGCCGGCTCCTCGCCAAACCACTCCCGCATCTGCTGCTCTTGCCTGGCCTTCTGCCATCCACCAGCGCGGAACATCAGCTGCTCGGCCTGGCCCAGCACTACCCTGCCTTGCTTGGGGAACCCGCTGGACGCCCAAAGCACGCCGATGTTGGCGTCGATTAGGTGGGCATGCTCTGGGTTATGGATGTTGCCGGTGTCGGCCAGGATCTCGCTCTGAATCCACTGCCAAACTTCGGGCGCTGGGCGAAGTGTTAGGAAGACGCTTTCATGCTGAGAGGCTGACGGATATGGTCTAGTCGTCAAAATTGCCTCCTAACCTCAGAGTACGAGGACAACGCCTAGCTGGATCGCTCGACACAAAATAATTGAAACTAATAATTGGTTGTTTTGTGGTGCCACTTGCAAAGGAGAGGCTGACTTCCTCAGCCTCTCCTACCAGTCAACAATCGACTTGCTACCTCACGGCGAGGTGAGCTTGGTAGTGAACTCGATCAGTTCGTCTTCCTGCACTCCAATCTCAACCTGAAACGCATGGACAGCAAGAGAAAACTCTTTTACAAAGTCAACGAACTCGTCCCGCGTCATATCTACGACGTCATCTTTAGATACAGGGTACGTTTTTACATTTACAGCCTTCACGCCCCCCGCTGTCTTGCTTGTGAAGTACCGCCCGTGAGCAAAGGTGTTCCTGTTCGAGTCGCTGAACAGAATTTCAGCTTTCGTGGCGGTGAGCGCTAGACCGGCATGGTTTTTTGCTAAATCCTTCAGCAGCCCGATCTTCCTACCTAGCGTCTTACCTCCGAATTTCTCCGGAAAGCTTTCCAGAGGCGTATTGGTATGCTTTACAAACTGATAGTCCAGTAGCGACTCGAATCCTGAGAAGACGACCTGAAGCAATCCAAGGTGCGCCCATGTTTTCTGGCAGACTTCCATTCTGATGCCCTGACAAATTAAAGGGGTTTGATGGTGCCTTGCCAGCATCCAGCCTGTCTAGAGATGCGAGGCATCAGCACTATCGACGCCGCGACTGATCGAACAACCTGGCCACGTTGCCCTTCGAGCGCAGAGCCAGGATGAACAGAATCCCGAAGATCAGCGTACTGGGCACCGAGGTAACCGGCCACTGACCGTACAGCAGGATCGCGCCGATGATGCTCAGCCACTCCTGACCAAACAGGGAGGCCAGGCAGAAGGCGCAAAGGCTGGGCAGGAACTTGTAGCTCGAGCCGCCGCGCCGGTACATGAACGCGATGACAAAGCAGATCCCGCCGCAGAACCCGGCATGGGCCAGCGTGATGGCTTGCTCTAGGGTCATTGGCCCCCTCGCTTGGGGAACAGGCTGCCAATCGCTGCTGGCAGCTCGGTTACCCACTTCGGCAGTTTGCCGGTGTTGAACGACTCCAGAACGCTGATGCTCACCAGGACCGTGGCCAGGCCGCAGGCGAAGGCAGCAATGCCGCTGGTCTTCGTCCAGGCCTGGGCCAGGATCTCGGCAGAGCCGTAGTAGCCACCGATCCAGCCGACGAGCAAGTACCCGAGGCGTTGCCACAGGTTGATGTCCTTCGCCCAGAGGATGAAGAGCAGCGCGCCACCGAAGGCGCAGACAACAGCGTTGAGGTCGATCGTGGGGAGGCAGCTTGCGAGGGCTATGCCGCCCAACCCTACAACCGTGCAAGCTGCTGGGGTAGCGGCATCGGCCATGTTCAGTCCCTTAGTGTTTGTAGCGAAATGGCGCCGGGCCGCGGATGTCGAGGCCGGTGGCGAGTGCCCATAGCGCGAAAAGGAGGATGCCAGCGCTCAGTGCGGCAGCCAGGAATGTAGCCCGGCGCTCTTGGGCCGAACCGTCGGGCCTTTTAAAGCCCTGAATGATGAAGACGCAGCCAAGGAAGACGTTGGCGCTGATGTCGCGGCGTAGGGCCCAGGGCGAATGCCAGGAGGCTCCAGGCGGTTGATGGCTTCATCGTCATACCTGCAGGCGTAAAAAAGCCCTGTCAACGCAGGGCTTTACTCAACCTTCTCGGCGCAACAGCTCAGATCGCTTTTCAAACTCTGATTTCGTTGAGAGCCAGTACGAAAAGAGGTCATCAAAGTGGTCATCTGCATTCATGGCTCGAGGCATGCTGGATAGTCGGTATCGCGCCCTCATGCTCTTTGAAAGCAGAAAAGCTTCATAGCCAAAGTATCCCACCATTTTCGCTTGATGCCCCTCAACCCTGGTTGGATCTAGTTCGTCTTCATGGATGGCCGCAAGGTACTGATGAGCAACTTCTTTCTCTGTGGAGAGCCAAGATATACGGCATGCATCCTCTGCAGACAAACGCTTAAGAGTCTCTTGCGGAAACAGAAAATCTGGATAACTGCAGCTTGGCCACATCTGGTAGTGAGCTTCGGGAGTAAGGCCTGCTGAATCCTCGTAGTAACGCCTTACATTCTTGCGAGACTCCAACACATACAAATCAAGCATCGCGAGAGCTTCAATCGCGGCGTACTTGGCCTCGCGACGGCGATCAGAGCGCTTGTTCCAGGAGTCTTTTATCCATCCCACAATGCCTGCCACCACACCACTTCCGAGAACAATTTTTCCAACATCAAGCCAGGAAATAGCTATCGAAGCGGTTTGTACTGGTTCCATAGGATGCCTAAGTAAAAAGCCCGGCTATGACCGGGCTTTGTGGGCCACTCCTCAACACGCGAAGGAATGATAGGATGGAGCAAATTTACGACGTGGCGACATGATATTGCAAGCCCTTTTGAGGGGCTTTTCACGCAGCCTCGCCGGAAAGAACTCCAACTGCCTCCAGCATGTGCTGTGCCTCGACCAGAGCTTCGTCGACCATCGACTCGAGGGAATCCTTGATAGCCTTGTTCCAGCGTTGGTATGTGCGCTCGGTCAGGCCCTGGGAATCCCAGTTGGTCATGTCGTAATTCGATTCGGCGAGCACGATCATTTCGCCAGATCGCTGCTCAGCAACAGCCCTGGCGTGAGCATTGGCCCGTTCCACCGCCTGACGAGCCGCACGGTTACGCCACTCCAGCTTGCAACCATCCTTGCAGCCGCAGTCCTCGGCGCATTCCAGTGGCTTGACCGGTTTGGCCTGTGTCGCAACACGTTGCACGCCCTTCTTCTGCTCCGGCACGGCCCAAACCAACACCGCCTGCTGGGTGAACAGCTTAGGTGCCGGGGTAGGCACCACGGAAACCAGGCGGCCGATTGAATCGATCTTGCGCCCACGGTGGGTGCTGTACTTCGCCACCAGCGCGTTCCAGTGTCGAGGGCTGAGCTGTGCGTGCAGAAGCTTGTGCACAATGGAATCAGCCAACAGGGCTGCATCCTTCCCTGATATCTCGCCCTTGAGCTTGCTGGTCTGCACCCGCGGCTCCACATTGCACCCGCCCGCGCTGTTGATTGTCTCAGCCGCCAGGGCGCGGACAACTGCCGATACCACGTTCTGGTAATTCATTCCCCACCCCCTACACGCTTGCGGCTAGCCGCGATCTTCAACCCCATAACCAAGGTCAGCAGGCATACAGCCACCTGGAGACCGAAGAATGCACATCCGATTAATCCCCAGTTCATGCTGCTTGCTCCTGTGCCTGGATGCGGACGCGTACAGCGCCGCCCTTGATCGTTTCCTTGCTCACCCTGATCTGGGTGGCGAACACGTTGTCGTCGATGCCCAGGGCATCTGCCAGGCCGTCACGGCCCGCCTTGAACATTGCCAGCAGGTTGTCGTCGTCGCGCCGGCGGCGATCCGGCGGCACGAACTCGAGCATGAGCAGCGCGCCACCCTTCGGCGCCTGGATACCAGCATGCTTGGCGAGCAGGTGGCAGGCTGCGCGGTAGGACTTGGCCGCCTTGCTCTTCTTGGTCCAATGCACTCGGGCATTCGGGCTGCATGCGGCCGGTGGCCACGGCAGTATCAGTTCCTTCATGCAGCCCCCTTCACGGTCAAAATTCCGGCCCGAATCAGGGCCTCATGAGTCTCAGCGATTGCACGAGGCATGTCGGACCAGTCCACCTCGCCCTTGCCGCGACCGTCGAGCACGTCGTGACAAGCGCTGCAGGCATAAACCGCCACGGTGTCGAAACCCTTCATGCCCATGCCCTTCTGCCCGCATGGCAGGTGGGCCAGCACGGTAGTCTCCGGGTTGAAGTTGCAGATTCCGGGAATGCGCACGGTGCAGTCCTGGCCGCGGGCGCTCTCGCGCACCTTCTTGCTGACTACGCGCATCACTTACCCCCCATAAGCAGGCCGATCAAGCAGGCGATTAGTGCGGCGAAAGGCTCACCGGTGAGAGCCAATATCAGAGCGATGATCCAGATCATGCCGCGGCCTCCCACTGCTCGGGCATCTGCCCTTTTGGCTCGCTCCAGCGAACCCCGCGCTCGGAGCCAAACACGTACATGCACTCGATAACGTCGCCCAGCTCAGCCACGGACATCCGGCGGGTGCTGACACCCAACATCACAACGCCGCCGTTGATGCCGGAGGCCATCCGCACCTCTTGGCGGGCAGCAGCGGTCATCAGTGCCTTCCAGTCTTCGCTGTCGAGCTTCTGCATGACGCCGTTCACCGGCCACTCAACCTGGCGGGAGATGTCGGCCAACATGGCCCAGAGTTTTGCGTTCTGTTCCAGGGTTCGGCGGGACTTCACCTGGCGGACGATGATCTCAATAGCCCCAGACACGGAGAGCTCAGTGGCGAACAGGTACGCCAGCCTGCACGCGTCACGCACGCGGGACGGACCGGACGACCAGAAGTGCCGCGGCTTCGCGATAACCTCAGCCATTGGCCACCTCCTTCTTCACCAGCGGCCGCTGCTCAACATCCAGAACATGCCGCAATGTCTGACGGACCCAGCCAGGCATACCCACCTGGCCAAGGTTCAAGTGGTGGATCATCCAGCTGATGGCCCGGAAGTACTGCGCGCTGGAGTGGCGTATCTTGCGCAGGTCTTCGCCCTGGGCCTTGCACGAGCCGCGGACACTGGCCAGGTTCTGCTCGATCAGCTTGATGTAGTCCTTGGCGCCGTCGAGCTGGCGGTTGAGGCGCTTGATCTCTTCGTCCTGGGCTTGCAGGCGCTCGACCAGAAGGGTCGAATTTGGGTTTTGAGTGGTCATGGAGCCACCTTCAGGCCCTGGGCCTCGATCGCTGCGCGGCAGTCTTCAATTGCTTCGTCGTAGTGCTCCGCCTCGGGCCGAACAAAGCCCCCTTCGGTGGTGTTGTGCGCGCTGATTCTGGGCGGCAGCTCCACCATCACGGCCTCGCGGGAGGCCTGCCAGGCCCACCACGCATCCTTCACTCGGGTGTTGCAGTAATCCTCAGGGTCGAGGCCGCTTCGCTTCAGCGCGATATCGCCATGCTCTGGATAACGGGCTCGCCATGCTGCTTCGAACTGCTCGCGCATGTTGTTCATTTCCGCTCACTCCATGGGCTTGTGTGATCAACCACAATCACGAGGCAGCCTTTACCCTTGCAGGCTCGGCACTCTTCGAAACCGATGCGCAACGCGCGGGCACCAGACCCTTGGCATACCGGGCAAATTTGCTCTTCGCCCAAGGCTTCTTGAACGGCCTTGGGCATTTCTCGAATTCGATTTCCCATCACACCCCCTCCCCGGCCGGCTGCCCGGCGCGCTCAAACTCAACGTGATACCCACGCTTCTGGGTGCCATCAGCCATAACGACCCGGCGGTCTGCGCCGGTCATGCGGACGATCTCTCGGCCTTCCACGACCTGCGCGAAGCCCTGGCTCTTGAGCTGGGCGACTGTGATTTCTTGTGCAGGGGTCATTTGCACTCCTCCAAGGCCGCTTCCAAGCTGCGCTGTTCACCTACGATCCGCACGCAGACCAGGGCGAAGCTCTTTCCCATGCCAGCAGCGAACCAGTGGCTCGCCAACAGAGCGGATACCATCACCACTACCCAGATGAACTCCCTGGGCTTGCGCATCAGATGCCCTCCTTGCCGCGATGTGATTCCCACTCGAACGGGACAACGATCATTCCACCCTCGCGCAGACGGTCGACGCAGCGTTCGCCCATGGCCGCCGGCAGCTGCTCGGGTCCCAGGTTGGAAATCACCACGGTTGGGCGCACCTGCTCGTATCGGCCGTTGATGATCGCGAACAGGGTCGTCAGCTCGAAGTCGCTCGGCTGCTCCTTGCTCACGCCGACCTCGTCCAGAACCAGCAGGGACGGCTCGATCAAGCTGGCCAGAATGCTTGCCTCCGTCGCCTCGCTGGAGCGGTCGTAGGTCGCTCGGATCGCCTGCAGGATCGAGCCGACAGTGCGGTACACGGCTGAATGTGAGGTGTTGCGCATCAGGTCGTTTGCCATGCCAGCGCCCAGGTGGGTCTTGCCGGTACCGGGCTTGCCCAGCAGCACCATGCAACGGCCGGTCTCGGCGATCTGATCGAATGTCTTCACGTAGTGCCGGCAGAAGCGGAGAGCCTCGGCCTGGCCCTTGTGGTCGGCCTTGTAGTTCGCCAGCGAGCGATCAGCGAAGCGTTTCGGGATCAGCGAGTCGCCCAGCTTGCGGGAGATCGCCAAACGAACGTTCAGGGCCTGTTCGGCCTCGGCGCGGGATTCGCGCTCCTCCTTGGCGATTCGAGCGCATTCAGGGCAGTGGCTTCGCAGAGCCTTGCCCATCAGCATGGTTACCTTCTGCTCGAAGGGGCCGTGCTTCTCACACTCGGCTGGCTGGATGCGGGCAACGACTGCGCCTTGATCGATCTGGACGACTTTTTCAGAGCGCATAGCTGCCGTCCTCCCGACGCTTCAAGCCTGAGGTGTAGTCGCGCTCAGCGAAGCCGTGATGACGGCTGGTGGGCAGGTGGTGGACGTTGTCAGCAGGAACCTCGACCTCGTCCTCCCAACGCTTCCCGTTGAGCCAGGTGGCCGCGTGCGGGATGAATTGGCCTTTGTCCTTGGTCCAGCCAGGCAACAGGCAATGCTTCGCCAGAGCCGTGACGATGGTGTCGAACAACTCAGTGGTCAGCTTGAGCTTTGCCCAGGCTTTCTCGGCTTTGTCCTTCCCGACTTTGCGCGGGTACAGCTTCCAGAACCGCGAAAACAAAACGGCGGAATCCACCGGCGCGGGCGACGAGTTGAGGGAATCAGGAATCAGGAATCCGGAATCAAGAGAGAGGGAATCAGCAGGGAAAGAACTGTGCGAGTCTGGTGCTTGCACCGTGCTTCCCTCATGCTTTCCCTGGCATGCGTCTACTACGGGCATTTCAGGGATAGTGCTCTTCGCCTCTTTGATGTGCGGGTTCTGGTGTTTCGCCCAATTCACCACCTGGATGGCCTTGAGCTCGCCAACGGTGTACCTCTTGATGAAGCCCAAATGATCCAGGTCGTCGAGCATACGATCGAGGTCGACATTGTCAGCCGGGAACAGGGCCATTTTCAGGCGGCGCGGGCGATCTTCCAGGCGCCCCTCCCGGTCAGCTTCGGTCCATAGCCCGATGAACAGGAGGCGAGTGGCAAAGTCCAGCTCTGCCAAGTGTTCGTTCGAGAAGAACCCTGGCTTGATATTTCTTGAACGGGCCATCATTGGGCCTCCAGCTTGGTGATTATCTCGCGGGCAGTTCGCACTGCCGCGTCGAGAGACTCATGCCCAGGCGGGATTCCGTTCTCGAGCAGCAGCACGAGATCCTGAGCGGCCTCCATAAGCTCGGTGTAAGCACAGTAATCACCCACTCCAGCAGCAGTGACCCGGCCTCCAACGACTTGCATGCCCAGGCGTATCGGATCGACAGGATTTTTTACAACGATCGTCACGAGCTTCATGGGCGACCTTTCCCTACAAGCTCCACCAGTTCATCGAACCGCTCGACATACCAATGAGGCTGGGTTTCGCGTGGACTGTTAGGGCTGGTTAGGTTCTTTCCGAAATGAAGGCCCTTTTCAGTGATCGCCCAGAACTCCACGACGCCGCGCTTAGTACTGTTTCGCTGGCATTTCTTGATGATCCCCTTTTCGGCTAGGTACCGGTTGAATACCCTGGCCGTGCTGCGAATGCCCCGATCTTTCAGCAGATCAGTCAGAGGCAGGGTTTGCATGGATGAGCCGTCAGTAGCATCTGGAGCCGCATCGATGGCGTAGCTAGGCAAGAAGCTGGATTCCAGGCCGTTGTTGGCGGCGATCCTGTTCAACATGGCCATTTGGCTGGAAGGCGAAGGCTTGAGCAGGCGCGTGTAGCATTCAAAAATCGCGATCTCGCCGTTGACCTTGGCGCCGTTCACCTTTTTGGCCGGATCAAGAACTATCGTCTCAAGCTCCCGCCAGCGGCGAATTACGCGCATACGCAGCATGGCGCTGTAGCCAGTCAGCAGGCACTCAGTGTGCTCACGGTCGAGGAGGTATTCGGTTTGCCTGCGATTGCGGCCATCCAGGTAAATGTGAGCAAAACTGCTCACATCGACTTTCAGGTCGGAAGCCATTGCCTGGATGTCGCGCTTCACGTCTGGATGGCGTTTTCCGGTGAGTTCGGAAATCTCTCGCGAACTCATGGTTTGCCGCGCCACGTTTTCATTACCTTCATTTTGTGGCGCGGGACTGATGAGCCCCTTGCCTGAGAGTTTCGATTCAGTCATGATTCACCTCACAGATGAGTTACCGCTGTACTTAGAAGAAGCCGCCCCGCCAGGCGGCTTTTTTGTGTCCGCGATTCGGCGGATTCGCTAGTCTGGGCCTTCATCAGTCCCTCCTTTTTCAGGCCCTATTGAGTCCTGACTCCTTTGTGGCACCGGAAGGTTTCGGATTTTTCCGGATCCCCTCGGCCTGGTCTTCTCGAAGAAGCGCTCTGTTCCAAGCTTTGCGGCGTACTGCTCAGGCGACATGCCTGCCTGCTTCGCCAGTCGCACAAGCTTTTCGTAGAGGCGTCCATCGATCCCATGGCAGATCGTGGTTTCGTGCACGTAGGCCTCCTTCCGGGACTTCAGGCCGTCTGGCTTTTGTCGTTAACATCGCTCTCGATGATGCTTTCCAGTTTTTCCTCGACGCACATGCGCACGAAGACAGCCAGCTGAAGCTTGTGCAGCCGAGCTACGGCCTTAAGCGCCTCATAGGTCTCCTCGTCGTAGCGCGACTTAATCTCCCGGTCTTTCAGGTGACTTTGGTCGTGATAGGCCATACAGGTACTGCTCCTTGCGGTTGGAATTGGTTAAGCGGCGTTTCTTTTCGCGGACTGGACCGGAAACGGACGCAACTCTTCTGCTGTGAAGGCGCCATCAGGGCCCTCATTCACGAAAATCGATCTGCCAACTCGAAGAGCTTTGTTCAGGGCTCCCTGAGTCATGCCGAGCAGGCATGCCGCTCGGGTCTGCCCCTGCTCATCTGCGAATTGGCTGAGAGGTATGCGGCGCATGTCATCGCCCTCAGGTTGTGTTCGGCTCAAGATTATATCCAAGGGATATTTTTATCAAGCCCATTGGAAATAGCAAAGTATTTCCAATGGCAATAGGATTGCGGAATGACGAGATCGAGCACTGACCGGCGAGAGCTGGAAGACTGGGAAAAAGCCGAGTGCGCCGCCCTTAAAGAGGCGCTTAGGGTTCACAACGCCTCTTTGCCGAAGGACATGAGGCTCACCCAGGACAAACTGGCCGCAGAGCTAGGAATGACCCAGGGGAACCTGAACGGTCATCTGAACGGAAAGAGGCCGCTCAATAAGGAAATGGCCGCAAAAATCTACTCCCTAACTGGAATACCGGTTGGGAGGTATAGCAAGAGACTGGATGCCGAGATCAAAGCGATAGCCTCAACGATGTTCCCAGAGGGCTTGCCGAGAGAGCCAGAAACTACATCGCGATGGGTTTCGCATGCGGACGAGCTGCTTCTAGAGGTCACGGCTGCCATTTCTGTGATAGCTGCTCAGGCTTCGGCAAAAAGCCTGACTCGGAGGCAGGTTGAGACCCTAATCAAGCTTCGCAATGAAATCATTCACATGAATGGTATTGAGCCTGGAACGAGCTTTTCAGGCCATATCGCAGGCCTTATCGGGGCAGCCTTCAAGGCTGCAGAAAGCGGAGGCAGCCCTGATGACCTCCTCTCCATGGTTAAGCATGGAGAAACCAAAGAAAATCTGAAGGAACAGGGCAGCAAAAATGTCCATGCTCGAAACAAAAAAACGGGTTCCAAGCCAGATTGATCTAGGGCTGTTCCTAACAGGTAAGCGTGTGTCGGACCCATCGGTCTGTGGGCAGCATCCCCTTTACTATGGCACCGTCCAGGTAAAAGGTCGCGAACGATTCAACGCCTACGTGAAGATGCTCCCAGCAAAGCTGATTTACGCAGAGGTGCTGAGCTCGCTCTTAGGGCAATCGTTGGGGCTTCCGATCCCCGTAACGATTCCCGTATATGCACGCGGCCAGACGGTCGGTACCGCATCAGACTACGAGCTCTGCGTAGCGAGTCTGGACTGCGGCGCGGCACCTATCTCTCGCATCGCCAGGCTAGATGATGTTAATGACCTGCTTAACAAGTGGGCTCACGTGCGTATGGCTATCGTGTTCGATGAGTTGATCGCCAACGGGGACCGCAACCTCCGCAACATTCTCATGGGCGCCGATGGAAAAATTTGGCTCATTGACCACGAGGAAGCGCTACGTCACCCGATTGTTCGAGCGCATGAAAAGGTCCAGAATTACCTACTTGCTCGCTTATCCGAAGACTTGGGCAATTTCGAGCTTCGCAGGACCGAGCAGCGCCTGAAAGAGGAGGCCCTTTGCCTCTCTGAGATCGACTACCATGCTCATGGCAGCGGGTCTCTCCCAGGCCCATGCAAGGTCACTGAAGCTCACGTTACCGAAGTAATGCAGTTCCTACAGGACCGACTCAGCCATATGCCTGCGCTGCTAGAAAGCGGCCTAGGACTCCGCCAAGTTCACATAGATCTATCCAATGAACGTCCACGTGCCTGATTTTGAGGGAATCCCGGAATTCCCATCCTGCGAAGCCCAATGGGCTCCAGTCTATCTCGAGCCCGTCGTCGAATCCGGCGAGCGACTGACCATAGGAATTGTGGCTGCGGCAAACGGTCAAGTTGCTGGCGAGCTGACCATCACTGATAAAGCGCTTCAATGCCTCTACGGTGACTCCGCTCCTGGTATGAAGGCTATGATGAGCCTCGCGCTTACCAAGGCTATGCGCCATGCAAAACGGGGATTCATCAAGGGCCAAACCTCAGGCATTCACGGAGTGATATTTGGTGAGGCTCGCGAAGGGATTGGTTATGACCTGCAGGACGTCATCTCTCAAGGATCCGATCTGTGCTCAAGCCTCAGTCATATTCATGCGGAGGGAGGAAAATCTAGCCATGATCGCTCTTCCTATTGGAAGCGCGTCTGCAAAGCAATGGAACGGGTTGACGCCGGCTTGACCCCTTATTTCAATGCTATGGTTGACGTGACGATTCGCGGAGCATCCCTTTCTCTTCAGTGCGACTACTTCTCTTCAAGGGTAGCGGTGAACGTTTGTAGCATTTCTCCCAACTATCGCCTTGGGTCTCTATTCGAAACCGCTACAGCGAAGGTTTTCAGGCTTGAACAGCTCAAGGACCATGATGCCCTTATCCGACATGAGCATCGCGCTGCAATGATGCTGGTGGTTCCGTATGAATCAAGCATTGAGTCATCGAGGCCGACTACCAGAAAAAGCTACAACGAACGAATTCTGCAGCTCCAAGACATGGCTGAGAAGAAGGGTTTTGACCTGCTCACGGTTCACAGCGCATTCGACGGTGCGAAAGAAATCCAGAGGCTGGAGCGCGCCGTAGCTTAGCCCTTACGGAATTACTCCCCCCAAGATGAGCCCGCCTAGCGCGGGCTTTTTCATTCCCAAAGAAATTTTTATATCCAATGGAGTTGACCAATGTATATCCCATGGATATATTTATCTCCATCGAGGCGCTACACAGCCCCTCGGGAGGCCCTCAAGCCTCACCGCTCTTTAACAATCAGCGCAACAACCAACAGACCGCATTGCCTCTACCGGCGACCGGCGCCAGACAGCCCCGAAAGGCTGCCCACGACAGGGATCACCCTGTACGGCTGACGAAGGTGAAACGCCTTAACCGAGAGAACGACCCGGGCATGCAATGCGCCCCGCCATCCCGGCGGTAATGGGACAGCAACACAGACGATTCCCCGGTGCGCCTCAAGCGGGGCGCATCAGGGGGAATCCACTGGAGAACACGCATGAAAATCGTAGATGCCGTTACCAGCGTTGAGCTGAGTTGGTACAACCGCCGCTGGAACATGCGGCTTCGCGGCGATCAGAACGTCCGCGACGAGATTCAGGCCGGCTTGGTCTACGACCGCTTCGGTTCGCTCTACCTGGCTCAGGGCGAAGGCCTTGTCGATTACTGCTCTGCCGGCAGCGGTGGCGCTTGCGGCGGCAAGTTCAAGATGCGCGACGGCAGCGTCGAGGAGGTCACCGGCGCCTGGAGCAGCAATCCAGGCCACGTGCTTAAGGCCTCTGGCATCGACACGGTCTCGACCAGCTTCAACGGCTTGGTCATTTCAATCTCGCTTGAGGCGCTTCGCGAGCTTGCTCACCGCTTCAACTTCGTGATCGATGAAACCACGGACGCCTATCGGTACAACGTTACGCCGGTGCCGCAAGCGGAGAAGATCACGCTGGAGCGGCGCTACTTCAACTGAACAACCAGCGCCACGACAGCCTGTCGTTAACTGCCAGATGCCCTGCTCCCCATCGCAGGCTGCATCGGTGGCCACTCTGAACGCGAGTTGATCGCCGCGAATTGTGAGCGTGGGTAGCGTCTCGCCCGTTGGTGAGGTGTCCCGACACCCGGTTTGCCCCGGAGAGTGGCCACCGATGCATCCCGCCCCCCCTTCCCTTCACCCCGACCGCATTGGCAGGCGCCAGGCCACCTTTCACGGTGGGTTTGGTCACCCGCGCCTGGCTCCTGGCCAATGCGGCCGCACACAACCACCAGGAGGACGCCATGGGCGCACTTCGAGCAGCACAGTTTGAGTACGACCACCGGATGCCGCCGGCGGTGAGCGACGATGAATCCGCCCAGGCGGAGTGGATCGAAACGCACGCGGCTCAGCTGGTCCTGGGGTATCGAGTCAGCTGGGGTTACCGCGGCGAGTGCGGCGAAATCACTCAGGCAGACATGGCCCGGGCGGTTCAGGACCACCTGAACAATCGCCAGATCGACGGCCTGGACCAGCAGGACGCCTTCGGCAAGTTGGTCATGGCGGGCATGGGCACCGGCAGCTCGGGCTTCATCATGGAGCTGTGCAGCTACCTACTGGGTGGGCCTGGCGTGCTCAAGGACATCGCCAGTGACTTGCTGCGCCCGATTGCCGCCAAGGCTGTAGCCGCAGAGCGGGACAGAGTGCTGGATGTTCAGGAGTGTGGATTTTGAGTCCGCATGTCCTGATTGACCAGCAGCTGGATGCGTTCATGCATCCCGCCACATCACTCAGCTGGGGCGCAGATATCCAGCGCCAGCTGACTGAAATGCTGGCCGACCAGCGCATCACCATCGAAGAGTTCAACCACTACTGCGGGCGCCTCAACAAGATCGTTGATGGGCGCAAGGAGGTTGCATGACCACGCCTATTTTCCCGTCGATCATCGACGAACAGGTGGCCGAGGCTGCGCAGTCCCTGCCAGATGACCGCATCCTGCTGGTGTTCAAGGGCCTGACCATGGCGGACGCCATGAATCAAGCGCGCCTGGCACACATCGAGAACCCGGCGGCCTGGTCGGGCCGGGCCTACCTCTGCGGCATGTGCACCTTGGCCTACGAGGTCCGGGCGTGACTGGGTACCAGCGGGCCCGCCGATTCGCTACCTGGCGCGGCAGCTTCATCGCCCTCACCTTCTGCACCGGCTGGCTCCTCCTGAGCGCTCTTGCCGGCACCATCACTTCTTGAATTCACACCCGGCGCACGGCGGGCCTTCGGGATAGCCGTACCCCTTCGGGAGCGTAAGCGGCGAGAGCGCGCAAGCATCCGCCGCAGCCATGGCCTGGAGCGTACCTCCGTGCCTGGGTGAGCTGGCATTTCCCCTTTCAACTGACGGCGCCGGCCTGGCGCGAGGTTTTCTAATGTCCGCAGAACAGAAACTGATCGCGATCGAAGAGATCAGCGAAGACAACGCCCCGGCCATCTACGTGGCCGGCGGCCTTCAGCAATTCATCGATCTGGTTAAGGGTGAGGTCCTGGGCGAAGTGCCTGATCTGAAAACCCGCAAGGGCCGCGAGCGCATCGCCAGCCTGGCTGCCAAGGTCAGCAAGTCTAAGACCGCGGTCGAGAAGCCGGGCCGCGACTACCTGCGCCGTCTCAAGGAAATGCCGAAGGTGGTCGAGGCTGAGCTGCGCGAGTTCGTGACCAAGATGGACGCACTGCGGGACGAAACGCGCCGGCCGCTCACCGAGTGGGAAGCCGCCGAGGATGCACGCATCGACCGCCACAACGACCGCCTGAACTGGCTGAAGACCCTTGCAGATGACTTGGGCGAACTGTCCTCGCTGCATATCAAAGGCCTGATAGCTGAGGCGGAGGGCATGCAACTGGGCGCCCACTGGGAGGAATTCGAGGCCGAGGCCGGCGCCGTGAAAGATAAGGTGCTTACCGCGCTGCGCGCTGCTTTGACCAAGCGGGAGGCATTCGAAGCCGAGCAGGCAGAACTGGCCCAGCTTCGCGCACAAGCCGAAGCCCGAGAGAAAGCCGACCGGGAAGCTGCCATCGCTCGCGAGGCGGCAGAAAAGGCCCAGCGTGAAGCTGATGAGCGTGCCGCCAACGAACGCGCAGCAGCTGCCCGCCGGGAGCAGGAACTGATTGACCAGGCAGCTGCGCAAGAACGCGAAGCCGAAAACCAGCGCCTTCAGCTCAAGTTGCAGGCCGAGCAAGCAGAGCGCGCTGCCGCTCAGGCCGAAGCCGACCGCCAGGCAGCGCTGCGCCAAGCAGAGGAAGAGCGCCAGGCAGCGACACGCCGGGCCGAAGAAGCAGCGGAGCAGGCCCGCCAGGACGAGCGCCGCCGTGCCGATGCAGCGGCCGCCGAGATCCTCCGCCAGCAAGAAGCCCGCGAGCGCGACCAGGCCCACAAGGCAAAGGTCATGGGCGAGGCCAAAACAGCTTTGATGACATTGAGCATCACCGAGGAGTTGGCAAGGGCCATCGTTCTCAAGATCGCCCGCCGCGAAGTACCGAACATCACCATTAACTTCTGAGGTCGCTATGAGCAACGTAGCCAGGGTCGAACCCCAATCCCAGTCGCCGGCTGTAGCTGCCGAGTCGGCGACCATCCTGCAGATCATCCAGCAGGTCGCAATGTCGCCAAACGCAGACATCGACAAGATGGAGCGATTGATGGCCATGCACCGCCAGCACCAGGCACAACAGGCTCAGCAAGCGTTCGATGCCGCTCTAGCGGCAATGCAAGAAGAGCTTCCTGTTATCCGTGAGCGCGGGGCCATCAAGGACAAGTACAAGAACGTCCAATCCACCTACGCCCTGTGGGAGGACATCAACGAAGAGCTGAAGCCCATCCTGGCGAGGCACGGCTTTGCACTCACCTTCCGAATTCCACGTACCGACAAAGGCATCGAGGTTGAGGGGGTGCTTAGCCATCGCGATGGACACAGGGAAACGACCTCAATCCTGCTGCCAGCCGATGCTACTGGTAGCAAGAATGCCGTCCAGGCCGTTGCCAGTTCGGTTAGCTACGGGAAGCGCTATACAGCAGGTGCGCTGCTGAACTTCACCACAACCGGCGAAGACGATGACGGCCAAGGGGCTGTTCCTACGCAGGATCCTGTCGAGCCGGTTATCACCCCGCGACAAGCAGCACAGCTCGATGCGCTGCTGAAGAAATGCAGTCAAGTGTTGGTCGACCACTTTACGGCCAAGTACGGCTGCGCCGCCAACGTCTACAAATCCGAGTTCGATGCTGTGCTCGCCCGCCTCACCAAGTCGGCCAACCGTCCGCAGGAGTAAACCATGCAGATCATCTCAGACGTCGAACAAGGTACCCAGGCCTGGCTTGACCTGCGCCTTGGCATCATCACCTGCAGCGAGCTTGACTGCCTGCTGGTTAATGGCAGGGGCGAGGCTGGCTTCGGTGCCGGCGCCTTTACCTATATGAACACGCTGATCGGCGAGCGCATCACCGGCGAAGCAGCTGACCCTTTCAGCGGCAACCGCCACACCGAGCGCGGTCATGAACTGGAAGGGGTTGCGCGGGACCTCTACTGCGACAGCGAAGAGGTAGAAACGACCGAGGTCGGGATCATCCTCAACCACGGAATCGGCTACTCGCCAGACGCCCTGGTCGGCGATAAGGGCCTCACCGAGATCAAGACCAAGCTTCCGAAGCTGCAGGTCGACGTGATCCTGGGCGGCGAGATCCCGAAAGAGCACGTCGCCCAGTGCCAGGGCGGCCTGTGGGTGTCGGAGCGCGAGTGGATCGACTTCATCTGCTACTGGCCGGGCATGCCGCTGTTCGTTAAGCGCGCATACCGTGACGAGGCGATGATCCGAAAGCTGTCGGAGCGCGTTAAGACCTTCTACGAAATCCTCGACGAGCGCATGAATCGGGTGCTCGGCATCGCAGCATAGGGGGCAGCATGAACCCATCAATCGACCTGGAGGCCGCCAAAGCGGCCTTCTTTGCATCTGGCGGTCAGCTCGTTGTTCTGGAGGGCTTCACTTACCAGCCTCTACCTCAGCGCAAGCATCCAGATCCAGCACCCAAAAGACGACGTGGACCACAACCAGTGCAGGATGGCACTAGGCAGGAAAGGGCCAGGGCGCGAGCCGAAATGGTGGCGGAGATGGCTAAGACCATGACATGTCGCGAGGCTGCGCAAGAGCTCAGGGTCTCCCAGTCCTCGCTTTGGGACATGGCAAAGCGATTCGGTTTTGCGTTTGTTCCAGGCAACCGAGGCAAGCACACACCAAACGCGAATGCTGAAGAGCGCGATGCCATGCTGGCAGAGCGTATCCGAGAGCTTCTTGCCTCAGGGTCATCGCGCAATAGCGCTGCGCAAAAGCTTGAGATTGGACACACCACAGTCAATCGGATCGCCAGCAAGTACGGAATCGAGATTCCAAACCAGAAGCGCTGGGCGAAATCATGAGCAAGCGTGGCGTTCACCCAACTATGTATTACCTAGGGCGAGAATGTCGCCGAAACGGCGGCGGAAAGCTGGCCAACCCATTCGCACCAACCACGGTAAACGGTTCCTGGTTCCTTGCCGGCTGGAACGACATGGACATGGAGCTATCGCATGAAAATGAAGCGCGCCCTACAGCTACACAGGCGGCGTGAGCAGTTCAACCTACCGCCAAGCGGATTGAAGGAGGTGCCGTATGGCGATGACATCGCAAGAGCGGGACAGGCGGCGGCGCGAGAAAGCCGAGCTCCTACAGGAAGAAGACCTGCGCTTGAAGGTTCGACCAGGGACTAAACAGGCCCTGCTGGAGCTGATGGAGTGGGCCGGGATCGAGGAACAGGGCGAGGCGATGACGCTGATGATTCATCACATCGAAGCGCTCGGGCATCACGCCTTGTTCCGGATCGCGCGCCACGAAATCGAAGCTCACAGATCTGTGGCGCGGACTGAGCCAATTCGGCTTTCAGCCAGGAAGCGGACTGGGCAGCACCTGCGGGCGATCTGCGGCTGGGCTGACGCAACATACAGCCAGATGATCGAGGCTTTGATTCACGGCATACACGCGCTGGGCAGGCTGCACGCGGCGAAATTTCTTACCCCGCCGCGACACGAGATCAGCATATCGCCGCGCCTGGCTCTGGCCTTCGACCGGAAGAGCATGCTGATGATTCAGCAGGATCCGGGGGATGAAGTGATCAAGCCGGCACTGGAAATCAGTTCAAGCTATTTGCAGCATCACTGATGAAGCGGCGCAGCCTTTCTTCAGACAGCTTATCCGCACCACTCTCATACATCTCGATTTGAGCGGCAGGCTGGATTGCAGCCCCAATGTTGGGCTGCTGCTTACCACGGAACCCGGCTTCAGAGTGAGCGTCCACGGTGAACGTCGTGACATTTAAGCCAGCGTGCTCAACCATGCTCCGGAAGTACATCATTGCCGGGATCACGTGGTTGAACCAATCTTCGGAAGGGTTCTCGCTACCCAGCGCTGGATAGCGCCAAGCAGAGCCGCCGATGTTCTCCCATCCAAGCCTTTCAAAGGCCGCATAAATTCGATTTCGGTCGTTAGAGTCTCTGACCGAAGCATTTTCTATGTCGAATGTAATTGTGATTGGCATATGACTTCCTTGACCCGGCCCCATGCCGGTCACCCGTAATACCCCATCCCAAACCAAATTGCCACCATGCCGCATCCGGCCACGGAGGGCGGCGCATGCTCGGGAGATAACCCATGCATCCAGAATGGAGGCCGGTTCCCGGCTTCGAGTCATCCTACCTGGTCAGCTCCCAAGGTCAGGTCAAATCGGTAGCCCAAGGCGTAGGCCGAGTGCCTGAACGTCTGCTGAAGCAGTTTGCCGACCGGGGCGGATACATGAAGTTGGTGCTCTGCATCAAGGGCCAACGGACCAATGTGTATGTCCACCGCCTCGTGGCAGAGGCGTTCCTGCCAAACCCGGATGGCCTTGCTCACGTCAACCACATTGATGGCGCCAAGGACAACAACTGCCGTGAGAACCTCGAATGGACCTCATCCGGCGAGAACAACATCCATGCATGCCGAGTGCTGCTGAAGCGCGTGCGCCCAGTGGTTGCTGAAAGCACCAGCGGCCCGGTATCGCTCTGCTACCCGAGCATTCGCCAAGCCCTGGAAGATGGCTTCCATCGCGGGTCAATTCAGCGATGCATTGAAGGCCGGCGCCGTCGTCATGGCGGATATCGCTGGCATGACTGCATGCCAATGAAGGCGTGAAGAGGAGAAAGCCATGACCCAGTTCTACCTGCAGGACAGCCGTACCGATGTCGGGGATGGGCTGATGTTCTGGGCCTTGGGCGGCGGCTACACCACCAGCCTCGGCAAGGCCGAACTGTTCACCCAGGAGCAGGCCTGCGGCCACCGCGATACCGACATTCCCTGGCCGAAGGACTACGTTGATGCCCGCGCACATCTCGGCGTCGACCACCAGTACATCAGCCTGGACGAAGCCCGCGACCACCTGAGCCCAGGATGCATTGTGGTCCTGCAAGTGCCAGGGCGCTGGAACGGTAACGACATTGCATTTGCCAGGTGGCCAATAGGTCACACGTTCCGATTCGAGAAGGCACACCCGCTCACCCTTGAGGCCGCTGAATCGATCGGCAACACCCCAGAGGAAGCGGTGATCTGGCCGTTTTCTTACCTTGAGGCCAAGGCCAGGCGTCTGGTGCACAAGCGGGACGTGAATATCAAAGAGGCCCTGCAAGGCACCGGCATTGAGCTGGTGGTGCCAAGAAAGCAGCGCAAGCCCTGGGAGCGACCGCTCAATTGCCACGGCTGCGGCCGCTTCATCAGCTGGGACGGCCGATTCCTCAACGACTGCCAGAACTGCGGCGCGAACAACTGCCCGTGACGCTCCGGCGCTGCCCGCCAGCGAAAACCTGATCGGGCAGTGCCAGCTAACCGGCTATTTTATTCGTCCCGGTGCCGAGCGCAGGAATAGCATTCATCGGCGCAGTTTTCGGTGACAACCTCCTTGATGAGATCCGTCATTTCTCGTCGGCTGTCGAAAGCACCTTCGAGTTCACCGCTAGTGATTCGTGCGTTTCCGAGCTTATAAGCCTCTTCGATGTCGTTTGACCCTTCGGTGTATGTCCCATCGTGATACTCGCACTCGTCCAAAACGCCGGCGTCAACGGCGATCCGAAGTGCCAGGTTTCTTTTATCTTCCATCTCTTCCATGTGTCTCTTCGCAATACCCATAGCTTCGACCTCAAATTGATTGCGTGATGTTGCCGCAAATCTTTGCAACAACCGTTGGCGCGCCGAGCCCCTGAAACCTCCCAGCTACAGCGCACGCAATCAATACCCCACTTCAACGAGTAACGCCACCCAAGCGCTGCCCGCCAGAGCCTTCCCCTATTCAACGATAACGCCTCCCCGGCGAGGGTGGAGACATTCAGGCCGCTTGGATCTCGAGCCCGCCTGAAAGAGTGATCAAGTTTTCAGCACTGACTGCCTCAACGGTTTCTACCGCTTTTAGCGCCTCCTCGAAAGCGCGCTCGAGAGTTGGATAGCTCGGATTGCGAATCACTGCATGAAGAGAACGCTCATCTCCCCGCTGAACGCCAAGAACCGCGTAGTAGCCGCCCTGCAGTTGAGAAGCGCCAGCCCAAATAGCTGCGCCCCCGACAAATTTAGTGCTCATAAACACTGCTCTGTGGTTGTGAGCTGCTAGCAAAGCACATCAGCAGCCGAATTATCCAGGATCCGAGGATTTACGATGCCCACAGAAAACCAAATCGATTGCCCAGCACTGCACAAGCGCAGCGGTAGCTACCCCTTCGGAGATCGAGTGCCGCGCACGGTCCGGATGCTGAAGACCGTCACCGCCGACCCTATGCCGGGCATCGGGCTCGCCTACATCAAGGGCGATGCGCCGGTGGCGAAGGCAGGTCAAACCTATCCCGTGTGGACGAACAGCCATGGCGCCGTCACAGCAATCATGGAAGACGGTACCCGGCTCGGACTGCGCCCCGCAGAGTTCAAGGTCGATACCTGGCACCACCTTGCACCTGAGCCCAGCCCACAACACGCCGAGCCTATAGCCTGGATGGTTGGTACAGCCATCTGGTGGACCAAAGAAGAGGCAGAGCGGGATGCAGAGGCGACTGGGCTGCCGGCGGTGCCGGTCGGGCCGATGTTCGATACCGGCGAGGTTGAGCGCCAAAAGTCCCGCGCAGACACCAACGCCCTCAACCATCGCCACGCCAAGAACGCCATAGGCGACATCAAGGCATACGTCGAGCGCCTTGTCGCGGCCTCCAATGGGCAGCCATCCGTGGCCACCGGTTACCTATCTGACATCGTCGCGTTCATCGTTGAGCGCACCAAGGGCGACCCGACCGCAACAAGCGATATCAACGCCCTACGCCTGGAACTCCAAGAGTCGCGGCGCAATGAGTTCAATACGTGCACCCAGCTGGCTGGGCGGGATGCGATGCTACGGAAGATCAGTGGCTACCACTGGGCCAACGTTGACCCTGAAGAGAGAGCCAAAACCCGCGCCGAGCTGCGCGACATGCTTTCCGCCAGTGCGGGGCATAGCGCGCCGTCGGAGGTAGACGAGCCAGTGTGCAAAGGCGCTTGGCAGCTCGGCACCGCGTGCGGCAAATGCCGTCGCTGCCAAGAAAACCCTTCAGTTTGACCATAGGAGTACTTCTGTACTCCTTACGCTGTAACCCCTCTCCCCTCTATTTCGAGCAGGTCGCAGCACGAGGCGTGCTCCGGGCACCCTCAGTAGCAACCCGGCGAGCAAGGCCAACGCCCCACGCCATTGCCCTGGTCATTGACTCGCCAGGGCGAGAATCAAAGGCCTCTTCATGCAATGGCATGCCTGAAGGCGCATAGACCCCAATAAACATCTGCGTGTTGCCTATCCGCGACAGTCGCACCTGGACATCTATGAATGTTCCGTCATCCAGTGTTTCGTCATGAGTCCTATGGTGAAGCGTCGGGTCAGCCCAAGACCAAAAAACACCACCGCGAATTCTCATGTCGTCCTCCTTCGACTTTAGTTGTATGCACTAAGCCACCATAGTCCTCCACAAGCGGCGAGCAACCACTTTACGCGGGGTTGTGAGCTGAATCGGACCACCGGACCTAAACCCTGTACCTCACCATTTCCCTTGTACAACTTTCAGCCGCGATATGGCGGCCAAGGAGTGCCTGTGCCAAAAACAATCATCCTGACCGGAAGAGCCATCGTGAACTTCAAAAGGGTCTTGCACGACGTGCCGGACGACGAAGTTCAGGAGCTTCTCGAAAGCAACGACCTGAGGGAATCGCAGATTGATGACGACGATCTCCGCGACATCGAGTGCATCCACGACGACGTGACGATCGAGGTGAAGGAATGACCCGCCTCGCCCTCTGCCTCCTGCTGCTGGCCACCGGCGCCAGCGCAGACCCTAGCGAAACAAAAGGCCTGCCCTATGTCTTCCAGGTGTTTCACGACGACCAGCGCGCAGTGACGTGCTGGTCCTATTTCGGCGGCTTGAGCTGCATCCCCGACAGCCAGCTGCAGGCCGGCAACCAGCGCCAGCTCTCCCCGCACGAAACCCAACCCGAACCTACACACGCTCTGGCGCCTGGGCGCTGGATTGATGAGAGGTATGAGCTGTGACAGAAGACGAAATCATCAAGCTGTCGGCCAAGGCCCTGGGCTTCGAACTGGAGTACCGGCGCGGCAGTGACGCCTTCTACTACGACGATCCCGAGACAGGCCGCGAGATTTGGCTGCCGATGCAGGATGACCGGCAGACAATGCTCATCATCGCAAAGCTCAGGATGGACATCTGCTGCTTGCATCACCTCGCTCGCGCCACAACACATGTTCCTTATGTCGGCTTCAAGCAAAGTGAGGTGTCGCATGCAGACGAACCCGGCGCGCGGATGAGTGCTCTGCGTTTGGCAGTGGCGACAGTTGCGGCCAAGTATGGCCAGAGAATGCTCAATGGCGGCACAGATGAGCGAATTCTGGGGCACTTGCTTCGCATTGAGGGCTCAACTGCCCACGCAATGCGCGGCGCAATCCGAGAGTCTCGCGAGGAGATCAGTAAGGCGTGCCAGCGCCTGAAGCGGAAGGGCCTGGTGACAAACAAGGGGCCTTTCTGGCAGGCGGTGCAGCGATGACCGACCTGATCGAAGTGAAGACGGCAGACCTGGTCGGCGAGCAGCTGGGCTGGGCCGTAGGCAAGGCGGAAGGCCTAGATGTGCTCCTCGCCCCACCCATCTACGGCAACCCGTGGCGGGTGTTCGTCCGCTACACCGGCGAGGTCACGATTCGCGAGGTGCGGTACAACCCGTGGGATGACTGGGCGCTGGGCGGGCCGCTGATCGAGAAGCATATGGTCAGCCTTCATTGCCCACAAAGCACTGACGATGTTTGGGCTGGCTGGGTAATCACCGACAAAGGGGAGTTTTGCCAGGCTGGTGACAGCGCTCTGATCGCCTCCTGCCGCGCCATCGTCGCCGCCAGGCTCGGCGATACCGCCCAAGTGCCCAAGGAGCTGATGCCATGACCTGCACCTGCCCATCCGGCGACGGCTCACTGCGCTGGCCGTGCCCGGTTCATCCGTCCAAAGAGGAACGCAAATGATCGCCCTCGCCTACATGCCCTACCTGATCTACAGGGGGCCGCGATGAGCCGAGAAGTGACAGAACTGGACTTCAGGAAGCCGGAGTTTCGCGACGCCAAGGTTGAAGATTACGAGTTCCGCGAAGACGGCGCTCTGGTCAGGAAAGACCGCTGGCAAACCGGCATGTGGCGAGTTGCATCGCTTGTCGGCCAATCGCGGGGCGGATTCGAGATCGACGCCGTTGTCGAGAAGATCCGCAAGCTCGCAGGCAATTGGTGCCCGCCAGATCCAGAAGAGGATCCTGGACTGGAGCGGATCGACATCCGCCTATCCTGCGGCAGCGTCCTGGCCAACTGCGAGCGCACCGGCCCATTCGCCTATCGCTGGCCGTTCGGGAACATCACCTTCACCAGCAAAGACTTCGGCGCCGACATCATCGAGTGGCAAGAGTCGACCGCGCCACAAGCCTAACCCATCCCCCTACTACTCAAGCCCGCCGACATGCGCGGGCGAGGATGTCCGCATGCCTGAAATCAAGTGCGATTACGGACACACCCAGCGCATTGGAACTGATGAGTGGATCAGCCAGATGTCGCTGGATCAGATCCGCTACGCCCATCAGCAGATGGCCGAGAAGATCCAAAAGGTTGAGACAGGCCCAAGGAGGACTGTCTGGCTAGTTGATGACGGAATAACCATCGCTGGATTCTATCGCGAAGAAGCTGCCGAGGAGGCTGCTGATCACCTGCTGCAGATCTTCAAAGAGGTGTTCCTGCGGGAGGTGAAGGACTTCACCGGTGCGCACGGCTCAATCCACGAGTTCAAGCAATCACTTCCTCACATCGAGCCAAGGCGCGTAACGCAGTTCGAATACGACAACGAGTGGTTCCCGGCCAAGTCCTGACCACCAACCTGCCGCCACCGGCGGCGTGGAGACCATCCCATGGAAACCGAGATCCTTTCGGACGAAGAGCTGGCCGACCTGACCGGCTACAAGGCCAGGGGCTGGCAGCGCCGCTGGCTCAACGAGCGCGGCTGGCACTTCGTCGAGAGCCGCGGCGGCCGGCCCCTAGTGGGTCGCCAATATGCCCGCATGAAGTTGGGCGTAACCCTTGAGGTGGTGCCGCTGGCACCGCCACCCCCGCCCCCCGTGCCAGCTTGGACGCCAGACTTTTCAAAGGTGAGGTGATATGCGCCCCCGTAGCACAGAGAACAGGGATTTGCCGCCGGGCGTGTACCGGCGCAAGCGCACCAGCAAGAGCAAAAAGAACCCAAACAAGGCGTGGATCAGCTACTACTACCGCGACAAGGACGGCAAGGAAATCGCCCTGGGCACGGACCTCAGTCTGGCCAGAATGAAATGGGCCGAACTGGAAGCCCGGGAAAAACCGCGTGACTTGCTGCTGATGGGAGCGATCTTTGATCGCTACGAGCGAGACATCATCCCCAAGAAGGGAGAGCGTACGCAGAAAGACAACCTCGCGGAGCTCCGCCAACTGCGGCCATTCTTCGACAAAGCTCCCATCGAGGCCATCACGCCAGCGCTTGTCGCCCGGTACCGGGATGCACGATCGGCGCCCGTACGCGCAAATAGGGAGATCGCCTTGCTATCCCACGTATACAACACTGCACGTGAATGGGGGCTCACCTCCAAAGAGAACCCATGTCAGGGAGTCCGCAAGAACAAGGAAGTGCCCAGGGACTTCTATGCGAACGATGCGATCTGGAACGCGGTTTACGCGAAAGCGGTGGGTGAGCTGAAGGACGCCATGGACCTGGCGTATTTGACGGGCCAGCGTCCGGCGGACGTGCTGGTGATGAGAAGGGATGACATCGAGGATAAAGCCCTCGGCGTGAAGCAGAAGAAGACCCACAAGAAGCTGAGAATCATGCTCGAAGTGGATGGGGTCGAAAGCGGCCTGGGCGCCTTAATCCGGAAGATGCTGGAGCGGAACGCGCCGCACGGTTCGCCGTATCTCTTGCTTACCGAATCGGGAAAACGCGTCACGGCCGCCATGCTTCGCCATCGCTGGGACGATGCCCGAGAGGAAGCGGTGAAACAAGCGGTAGCCGCAGGCGACCAGGTGCTGGCTGGCCGTATTAGCCAATTCCAGTTCCGTGACATCCGCCCGAAAGCAGCATCCGAAATCGTCGATGTCGACCACGCTAGCCTGCTGCTGGGCCACACCAAGGGCGACATTACCGAGCGGGTATATCGTCGAGTTGGAGCCCTGGCGAAACCGACCAAGTAAGAAAGTATCGGAAGCGCTTCCGAAATAAACCATTCCCAAGGGTGTTCCCATGGGAAGTTTTCCTATGTCCCAAAAACGCAAAAAGCCCTGAATAATCAGGGCTTTGAATATGGCGGAAGCGTAGAGATTCGAACTCTAGGATAGTTGCCCATCGACGGTTTTCAAGACCGTTGCCTTAAACCACTCGGCCACGCTTCCGGAACAGATTTGCGGCGCCATAATACCGTAATGTAACAAGCTGTCAAACTCTCTGTGTCGCGGCCTGCGGCGGCTCTGGTATGCTCACAGCATCCATAGGTTTCAACCCCACAGGAGTGTCGCCATGCGCGAACAGGATTATGCCGTACAACACGGCCAGCAGGTCGAGCAGCAGGAGGTCAGCAAGGTCCTGCGCAACACGTACAGCCTGCTGGCGCTCACCCTCGCCTTCAGCGGTGTGATGGCGTTCGTCGCGCAGCAGATGCGCGTCGGTTACCCGAACATCTTCGTGGTGCTGATCGGCTTCTACGGGCTGTTCTTCCTCACCGCCAAGCTGCGTGATTCGGTCTGGGGCCTGGTTTCCACCTTCGCCCTCACCGGTTTCATGGGCTTCATCCTTGGCCCGATCCTCAACCGTTACCTGGGCATGGCCGGTGGCGCTGAAGTGGTCAGCTCGGCATTTGCCATGACCGCGCTGGTGTTTGGTGGCCTGTCGGCCTACGTGCTGATCACCCGTAAGGACATGAGCTTCCTCAGCGGCTTCATCACCGCGGGCTTCTTCGTCCTGCTCGGCGCTGTGGTTGCCAGCTTCTTCTTCCAGATCAGCGGCCTGCAGTTGGCGATCAGCGCTGGCTTCGTGCTGTTCTCGTCGGTCTGCATTCTGTTCCAGACCAGCGCCATCATTCATGGCGGCGAGCGGAACTACATCATGGCGACCATCAGCCTGTATGTATCGATCTACAACCTGTTCATCAGCCTGCTGCAGCTGTTTGGCATCATGGGTCGTGATGACTGATCGATGGTGGTAATCGAGTAACGCAAAGCCCGCTTCGGCGGGCTTTTTTGTGCGCCCCAGAAGGTGTGTTGTATGCGCTGGCCTCATCGCGGGGCAAGCCCGCTCCCACCGGTTGAAACTGCGGGGGGCGAACACGAAATCGGCCAGTAAGCGACAAATGAGCCTGGGGCCTACCCCAATTGCCTAGCGCCCCGTAGAATGCGCTCCTTTTTTCTTCCGGGGCAGCTTCCCATGAGTTCCATCGAACACGGGCCCGGCGCGCCAGCGCCTGCCAATGAACTGGTCCTTGGCCTTGAGGACAAGCCGCGGCCGCTGATCGGCATGCTGGCTGCACTGCAGCATCTGCTGGCGATCATCGTGCCGATCGTGACCCCGGGCCTGCTGATCTGCCAGGCATTAGGCGTGTCGGCACGCGATACCAACCTGATCGTGTCGATGTCGCTGGTGATCTCGGGTATCGCCACCTTCGTCCAGTGCCGGCGCTTCGGCCCGTTTGGTGCGGGGCTGCTGATTGTGCAGGGCACCAGTTTCAACTTCGTCGGGCCATTGATTGCCGGTGGTGCGCTGATGGTCAAGCAAGGCACGCCGGTTGAAGGGGTAATGGCGGCGATCTTCGGCGTGGTAATCGCCGGTTCGTTCGTCGAGATGGGCGTGTCGCGCATCCTGCCGTTCGTCAAACGCCTGATCAGCCCGCTGGTGACCGGCATCGTCGTGCTGATGATAGGCCTGACCCTGATCAAGGTGGGCCTGATCAGCATGGGCGGTGGCTTCACGGCGATGGGCAATGGCACCTTCGCCAATGGCGAGAACCTGCTGCTGTCGGGCGTGGTGCTGGCGATTATCGTGGTGCTTAACCGCATTCCGGTAGTGTGGATGCGCAGTTGCGCCATCGTCATTGCCTTGGCAGTTGGCTATGCCCTGGCCGGCTATCTGGGCCGCCTGGACTTTACCGGTATGCACGAGGCTGCTGTGTTCCAGGTACCGATGCCGCTGCATTTCGGCCTGAGCTTCTCCTGGGCGCTGTTCATTCCGATGCTGGTGATCTACCTGGTAACTTCGCTGGAAGCCATTGGTGACGTCACTGCAACCAGCAAGGTGTCGCGCGAGCCGGTCGAAGGGCCACTGTGGATGCAGCGGATCAAGGGCGGTGTGCTGGTCAACGGCGCCAACTCGCTGCTGGCCGGGGTGTTCAATACCTTCCCCAGTTCGATCTTCGCCCAGAACAATGGGGTGATTCAGCTGACCGGTATCGCCAGCCGTCATATCGGCATCTGGATCGCAGCCATGTTGGTGTTGCTCGGCCTGTTCCCAAGCGTTGCCGGGGTAATCCAGGCAGTGCCTGAGCCAGTGCTGGGTGGCGCGGCGATGGTGATGTTCGGCGCCGTGGCGGCTTCGGGTATCAATATCTTGGCCAGCACCCGTCTGGATCGCCGTGCCCTGCTGATCATTGCCGTGTCCCTGGCGCTGGGCCTGGGCGTGGCGCAGGTGCCGGAGTTCCTTGCGCATATGCCCGCAGCGCTGCGTAACGTGCTCGAGTCGGGTGTGGCCACCGGCGGCATCTGCGCCCTGGTGCTGAACTGGTTCCTGCCAGAGAGCAAGGATCAGCACTAAGCGTCGACTGACCGTTAGCTATCGCGGGGCAAGCCCGCTCTCACGTTGCTCGTCCTGTTGGTAGGGTTGACGTGAGAGCGGGCTTGCCCCGCACTCTATCCGGGCTTTTTTGCTTTATCATGGCCGCATTACGTTGCAAGAGCCTCCCATGAAATTCGCCATTGCGGTTTTTTCCCCAGCCCATGCGCCCTCCTCGCGCCGCGCCCTGCGCTTCGCTGAGGCGGCGCTGGCCGGCGGGCATGAGATTGCCCGCTTGTTCTTCTATCAGGACGGGGTGCACAGCGCCTCGGCCAACGTCGTCGCACCCCAGGATGAACTGGACGTCGCCGCGCAGTGGCGCACTTTCATCAGCGAGCATCAGCTCGACGCTGTGGTGTGCATCGCCGCGGCCCTGCGCCGTGGCGTGCTGGACGAGAGCGAAGCCAACCGCTACCAGCGCCCCGCCGTGAACCTGCCAGCGCCGTGGGAGCTGTCGGGCCTTGGCCAGTTGCACGAGGCGGCGCAAATGGCCGACCGCCTGGTCTGTTTCGGAGGCGATTGAAATGGCCAAATCCTTATTGATCATCAGCCGTCAGGCACCGTGGAACGGCCCTTCTGCCCGCGAAGCCCTGGACATTGCCCTGGCCGGCGGCGCCTTCGACCTGCCGCTGGGCATGCTCTTTCTCGATGATGGCGTATTCCAGTTGGCCGAAGGTCAGCAACCGGCACAGGTGCAGCAGAAGAACCTTGCGGCCAACCTGCAGGCACTGCCGATGTTTGGCGTCGAAGCGCTGTTCGCCTGCGGTCATAGCCTGGCCGAGCGCGGCCTGGAAAGTGGCGAACTGGCGCTGCCGGTAGAAGTACTGGACGACGCGGCCCTGGCCGCACTGATTGCCCGATTCGACCAGGTGGTAACGCTCTGATGACGACCCTGCATGTAATTGCCCACTCACCGTTTGGCGACAACCGCCTGCAAAGCTGCCTGCGCTTGCTGGGTGCTGACGATGCGCTGCTGTTGTGCGGCGATGCGGTCTACGCCCTGCGTAACGGCACTGAGCCACAGCGGCTGTTGCAAGCGGCCAGCCTGGAGGCTCGGCTGTACGCGCTCGACGAAGACCTGCAGGCCCGCGGCATTGATAGCGCCTTGGCCAAAGCCGTGGACTACCCAGCCTTCGTTGCGCTGTCGCTCAAGTATGACAAGGTAAATAGCTGGTTATGAGCACCCTGACTGTCGGCGATCAGCAGATCGCATTGGACAAGGACGGCTTTCTGGTCGACCTGCACGACTGGTCCCCCGCCGTCGCCGAGGCTTTGGCTGCGCGCGAAGACATCGCCCTGAGCCAGGATCACTGGGAGATCCTCGAACTGCTGCGCCAGTTCTACCAGGAGTTCGAGCTGTCGCCAGCCACCCGCCCGCTGATCAAGTACACCGCACTCAAGCTGGGCGCGGAAAAAGGCAACAGCCCACACCTCAATCGCCTGTTCAACGGCACTCCCGCCAAACTCGCCGCCAAGCTGGCGGGCCTGCCCAAGCCGACCAATTGCATATGACCGAACTCTGCACCGAGCCGCGCCCGCTCACCCTGGAAACCCCAGCCGAACACCCCTTCGCCGAATTCGTGCGCATCCTAGGCAAAGGCAAGCGCGGCGCCCGCGGCCTTACCCGGGAAGAGGCCCGCGCGGCGATGGCGCTGCTGCTCGAAGGCAAGGTCGAGGATACCCAGCTGGGCGCCTTCCTCATGCTCTTGCGGCACAAGGAAGAAAGCGCCGAGGAGCTGGCCGGGTTCACCGAGGCGCTGCGCACGCACCTGCAAGCGCCGAACATCGCTGTCGATCTGGACTGGCCCAGCTACGCCGGCAAGAAGCGCCATCTACCCTGGTATTTGCTGGCGGCCAAGTGCCTGGCCGGCAATGGCGTGCGGATCATGCTGCATGGCGGTGGCGCCCACACCGCAGGCCGGATGTACACCGAGCAGTTGCTGACTCTGCTGGAAATTCCGCTGTGCCGCAGCTGGCAAGCGGTCTGCAACGCCCTCGATGAACAGCGCCTGGCCTTCTTCCCGTTGCAGGACTGGGCGCCCCAGCTGCAGCGGATGATCGATCTGCGCAACACCTTGGGCCTGCGTTCGCCGATTCACTCGCTGGCGCGGGTGCTCAATCCGCTGGCAGCGCGTTGCGGCCTGCAAAGCATTTTCCACCCTGGCTACCAGGCGGTGCACCGCGAGGCCAGCCGTTTGCTGGGCGACCACGCCGTGGTGATCAAAGGTGATGGCGGCGAGATCGAGATCAACCCGGACGTTGCCAGCCATCTGTACGGCACCAGCGGCGGCGAGAACTGGGACGAAGAGTGGCCGGCCATGAGCGCCCAGCGCCATGTCAAACCGGCCAGCCTGCAGCCTGAGCAACTGCTTGCGGTCTGGCGCCGCGAAGCGCAAGACAGCTACGGCGAAATGGCGGTGATCTCAACCATGGCCCTGGCCCTGCGCGGGCTTGGGCAAGATCGCGAGCAAGCTTTCAGCAATGCCCGTGTTTACTGGGCAGAGCGCAAAAATATCAATTAATTCGATAAGAACAGCGCAGTCTTTGCGCTATTTATTCGAACGATAAGCCCTAGACTGGGCTCCAACGACAAACAACTTTGTTCCGAGGAGCTCACCATGGGCCTTTTGATTGATGGCCGCTGGCATGACCAGTGGTACCAGACCAGCAAGGACGGCGCGTTCCAGCGCGAGAACGCACAACGGCGTAATCAGCTGCCCGCCCCCGAAGCCGGCCGCTATCACCTGTATGTGTCACTGGCCTGCCCGTGGGCACACCGCACCCTGATTTTCCGCGCGATCAAAGGCCTGGAGCCGCTGATTGACGTCTCGGTGGTCAGTTGGCTGATGGGCGAGCACGGCTGGACTTTCGATAAGCAAAATGGCTCCAGCGGCGATCAGCTCGACGGCCTCGACTACCTGCACCAGCGCTATACCCAGGATGACCCCAATTACACCGGCCGAGTGACCGTGCCTGTGCTGTGGGACAAGAAGGAAAAGCGCATCGTCAACAACGAGTCGGCCGAGATCATCCGCATTTTCAACAGTGCCTTCGATGAGCTGACCGGCAATCGTCTTGACCTGTACCCCGAAGCGCTGCGCCCAACCATTGAAGCGTTGAACGAGCGCATCTATCCGGCAGTGAACAACGGCGTGTACCGGGCAGGTTTCGCGACCACCCAAGAGGCCTATGAAGCGGCGTTCGACGAGGTGTTCAACGAACTGGACTACCTGGAAGCGCTGCTCAGCCGCCAGCGCTATCTGGCCGGTGAATACCTGACCGAGGCCGACGTGCGCCTGTTCACCACGCTGGTGCGTTTCGATGCCGTCTACCATGGCCACTTCAAGTGCAACCTGCGCCGGTTGAGCGACTACCCGAACCTGTCCAACTGGCTGCGTGAGCTGTATCAGTGGCCTGGAGTGGCAGGCACCGTGGATATGGAGCATATCCAGAAGCACTACTACATGAGCCACAAGACCATCAACCCCAATGGCATCGTGCCTAAAGGGCCGCTACAGGACTTCAGCCTGGCCCATGATCGTGAGCGCCTCACTGGCCACGGCATCTGGCAGGGCCGCTAAGGTAGACATCGATATGGAGGCGCGGGCTTGTCCCGCGCCTCCAACCTTCGCGCCCGTAGCATCGCTCAGTCGCGCATGAACCCGCCATCCACATCCATGATTTCGCCGGTGACAAAGCCTGCCTCCGCCGACGCCAAGAAGCACACCGCCGCAGCAATATCCCGTGGCGTCCCAGCACGCCCCAGCGGCATCTGCGCCAGCACCTGGGCCCGAGCCTGCGGCGCCAGCACGCTGGTCATCTCGGTATCAGTCAGTGCCGGCGACACCGCATTGACAGTAATGTCGAACGGCCCCGCCTCACGCGCCAGGCCCTTGGTCAGGGCGATCACCGCACCCTTGGCCGCCGCATAGCAACTGTTGCCCAACAACCCTCCCCCGCGCTTACCGGCCACCGAGGCGATATTGATGATCCGCCCGGCACGCCGATCCATCATTCCCGGCAGCACCGCCTTGACGCAAAAGAACACGCTATTGAGGTCAATGGCCATGACCCGATTCCACTCCGCCGTGGTCAGCTCCAGCAGCGGCGCGGTAGAAACGATTCCGGCGTTGTTGACCAGAATATCGACGCCACCGAACAGTCGCTCGACCTGCGTGACCATCGCCTGTACCTGCTGCTCCTCTGCCACATCCACCCCCACGCCAATAGCCTCGATCCCCTGTGCACGCAGCAGTTCGGCCGCACGCTCCGCGGCCTGTGGGTCAAGATCGGCCAAGGCGACCCGCGCCCCGCAGTGGCCAAGCGCGACGGCGATGGCGTGGCCAATCCCGCGGGCGGCGCCCGTCACTAATGCGGTGCGACCGGTCAGGGTGAAGTTCAAAGGGGCGTAAGCGGCAGCGGCATTCATTGTTGTTATTCCTTCATGAGGTCGAAGTCAGGCCCGCCCCCTGCACGGCAAGGGGCGTTGGATCTGTGCGATCAGTGGGTGATGCGGATCAGGCGTTGCGGCAGGCGCCCAGCGCCAACTGTTCCTTGAGCGGAGGGATATCCAGGCGCCGCAGCACCCGGTACAGCGATGGCCGGCAGATACCCAGCTCACGCGCCGCCGCCGACATGTTCCAGCGACAGGCTTGCAGCACTTCGAGCACATCGGCGCGCTCATCGCCTGCGTGCGTCGGGCGAAGCGGGCGAATCGGCGTGACATTCGGCATCAGCGCACGTACTGCGCCTGAGGCAGGCGGCAACTGGGCGAGGAAGTCCACCGGCAGATCGCCGCGCTGGATCCGCGCACCTTCCATCACCGCACAGGCATAGCGGATCACCGCGCGCATCTGGCGCAGGTTGCCGGGCCAGGCGTGGGTCAGCAGCAGCGACCAGACTTCAGCGCTGATCACCTGGCGCGGATCGCAACCGGGCAGTTCATGAGCAACCATGTTGCACAGCAACTCGCCGCGATCGGTGCGCTCGCGCAGCGGCGGTAGCTCCACCACGCCAGTGGCGATGCGATAGAACAAATCCTCGCGAAAACTGCCGTCGGCCACCCGCGCGGTCAGGTCCTGGTGGGTGGCGCAGACCAAGGCGAAATTCACCGGCAGGCTGCGTTCGGCGCCCAGCGGGGTCACTTCACGCTCGGCGATCACCCGCAGCAGACGGGTCTGCTGCTCGTAGGGCATATCGCCGATCTCATCGAGAAACAAGGTGCCGCCATCCGCCTGCTGGACCTTGCCCTTCTTGCCACCCGGCAACGCGCCGGAAAAGGCACCACGGCTGTAGCCGAACAGCTCGCTTTCGATCAGCGTCTCGGGGATCGAGGCACAGTTGAGCGCCACCAGTTGGGCGTTGCGCCGTTGACTGTGTGCATGCAGGGCACGGGCAAGAATCTCTTTGCCGGTGCCGGTTTCGCCCCGGATCAGCACGGCAATGCCACGCTCCATCAGGCGCAACGCGCGGCGAAAGGCCTGGCGCACCTGCGGGTCACTGTCATGGGCGATATCGGTTTCGGCGGTGGTGGCGTACGGCACAGCAGGGTCAGTCAGGGAATGCATCAGCGTCACCTTTTATTGTTCTATAGCTTGTGACTATGTCGGCGGGCGACGCTTGTGGCGCGGCCGGGGCCGAAGGGGTGTTGCCTGATCACATTAGGTAGGCGCACTTATATTTTCCAATACATAATCAAGCATCCATTGATACCTTTGCGAGCATCAACGTGATCGAACTGCGCCATTTGCATTACTTCCGCACCCTGGCCGAGACCTTGCATTTTGGCCGCGCTGCCGAGCGCCTGCACATCTCGCAGCCGCCGTTGTCGCGGCAGATCGCCCTGCTGGAAGAGGAACTGGGGGTGAAATTGTTCGATCGCTCGCGGCGCCGGGTCGAGCTGACCGAAGCCGGCCAGCGCTTCTACCTGGACACCGGCACGGTGTTCGCCGCCTTCGAGCAGGCCAAGCGCAATGCCCTGGCCGCTGCGCGCGGGGCGGCTGGCGAATTATCGGTGGGGTTCATGATGTCGACCGCCTACAGCATCACCCCGGCCATCACCCGCCGCTACGCAGCGCTGTACCCGCAGGTTAACCTCAAGTTGACCGAGACCTTGCCGCTGGACCTGGCCCAGGACATCAGCAGTGGCAACAAGGACGTGGCGATCATGTACCGGCCGCAGGATTGCAGTGGCCTGGAGACGGTGACCCTGTACCGCGAAGAAATGACCTTGGTGCTACCGCCTGGGCATCGTTTGATGGAACACGAGCTGATCGACCCGCAAGCGCTGGCCGGCGAGCCGTTCATCATCGTGCCCAGGCGGATTGCCCCGGCGCTGCACGACATGATCTTCAACTACTGCCTGCAGCACGGCGTGACGCCGAACATCGGCATGGAGATCAACATGCAGCAGACCATCGTCAACCTGGTGGGTGAAGGCTTAGGGGTCGCCATCGTGCCGCGCTCGATGCGCAACATGCGCCTGGCCACCACCAGCTTCAAGCCGTTGAAGCACGCGCCGGTGATCGAAGTGGTGGCAGTGTGGAAGGCCGATAACCACAACCCGTGCATTGCCACCTTTGTCGAGACGGCGTTGCAGGCGGGCGAGCAGGCAACGCGCGAGGATCTGGCGCAGCGGGGGTTGGAGGGTTGATTGCGAGGGTGTCGGTACTGGCCTCATCGCGGGGCAAGCCCGCTCCCACGCTACCCAGGTTCAGCCATCGTACCGGGGGGTGATTGCAGGGGTGGCGGCACTGGCCTCATCGCGGGGCAAGCCCGCTCCCACGCTCCCCGGGTTCAGCCATCGTACCGGGGGGCGTGGGAGCGGGCTTGCCCCGCGATGAGGCCGGCACTGCCGGATCAGATCTCCAGGATCCCCGAAGCCATGAAGCCACCATCCACCGGAATCACATGCCCGCTGATGTACGAAGCATCCTCAGAAGCCAGAAACGCCACCGCCCCCGCCATCTCCGCCGGCGTACCATAGCGGCGCAGTGGCACCGCCCGCGCATACGACTCACGCGTCGCCGCCGAATGCAGGGTCTGGGTCAGTGGCGTATCCACCGGCCCCGGTGCAATGCCGTTAACCGTGATGCCATGCTCAGCCAGTTCAATCGCCATCTGCCGGGTCAGGCCAATCACCGCTGCCTTCGACGTGCCATAAGCAGTACGTCCCATGCTCGCGCGCATGCCACTGATCGAAGCGACGTTGATGATCCGCCCCCAGCCCTGCTCGCGCATCAACTGCGCCGCCTGTTGGCTGCACAGCAAGGTGCCGGTCAGGTTGATGTTCATCAGCCGTTGCCAACCCTCAAGCTCGGTATCGAGAAACGCCTGGGTGCGGGCGACGCCAGCATTGTTGACCAGCACATCGCAGCGCCCATAGTGCTCGCGCAACTGGGCAAACAGTGCACTGATCGACTGCGCATCGCCCACATCGATGGCCATGGCCAGGGCCTCGATGCCCTGCACCCGCAGCCCGGCGACCATCTCCTCGGCGGCTGCCAGGTTGATATCGGCCACCACCACGCTGTGGCCGTCGTGGCCCAGGCGTTCGGCGATGGCCGCACCGATACCCATCGCAGCCCCCGTCACCAGCGCAACCCGGCCGTGGGCTGGCGCATACATCGTTGTTTTCGCAGCTTGGCTCATGACAGCCCTCTCTTAAAGGAAACCAATGGAAATCCACGGGAAGCAGGCCACCACCACCAGGGCCACCAGCAAGGCCCCCAGGTAACCCCAAACCCTGCGTATAACGTGATCGGACGAGGTCTTGCTGATTGCGCAGGCGGCATAGAAGCCGACCCCCAGAGGCGGTGCGAACAGGCCCACGCCCATCGCCAGGATCACCACCATGGCGTAATGCACCGGATGGATACCGAGCATTTCCGCCAACGGGAACATCAACGGGCCAAACAGCACGATCGCCGGGATGCCCTCGAGCACGCTGCCCAGAATCAGGAACACCAATATGGTGACGAACATGAAGCCAAAGGTGCCGCCAGGGATTTCCTCGATCAGCTCGACCAGCGAGGCAGAGAACCCGGACTGGGTCAGTGCCCAAGCCATGGCCGAGGCCATGCCGATGATCAGCAAAATCGCCCCCGATAGCGCCGCCGCTTCCAGCAGCATCGGGTACAGCCGGGCGAACTCGATGTGGCGCATGAACAGGTGCATGGCAAGGCCGACCAACACCACGTAGGCCACGCCGATGGTCGACACCTCAGTGGCGGTCGCGGCGCCTTCGAGCACCGCCACGCGGATCAGCAGCGGCAGCGCCAATGCGGGCAAGGCAATGAGGAAGGTCTTGGCCACCCGCGACAGCGGTGCGCGCTCGATCTTCGGTCCGTCTTCCTTGCGCGACCGCCACCAGCAGACCACCGCGATAGCGACCGTTGCGACCACCGCCGGCATCAAGCCGCCAATGAACAGCGCGGTGATCGATACGCTGCACACCGCGCCAATGGTGATCAGCACCAGGCTTGGCGGAATGGTCTCGGTCATCGCCCCGGTGGCCGACAGCAGCGCGGCCAGCTCCTCTGGCTTGGAGCCGCGCCGCTTCATCTCGGGGAACAAGGCCGGTGCCACCGCAGCCATGTCGGCGACCTTGGAGCCGGAAATCCCCGACACCAGGAACATCGCCCCCAACAGCACGTACTGAAGGCCCCCGCGCACATGGCCGAGCAGCGAGGCCATGAAGTCGATCAGCGTGCGGGCCATGCCCGACAGTTGCAGCACCACCCCCAGCAGGACGAACAGCGGCACCGCCAACAGCACCATGTGCGACATGCCCTCGTCCATGCGCCCGACCACGATCGACAGCGGCGCATGGGTGGCCAGGGCCAGGTAGGCCATGGTCGCCGTACCGAAGGCGAAGGCAATCGGGATACCGCCAAACACGCACGCCCCCAGCAGCACCAGGAAGAACACCACCAGGTTGTAGTTACCCATCGCCGCCAGCAATGGCTGGGCTAGCCACAACGCCGCCCCCACCACCGCCACCACCGCAAGCCCGGCCATGAACTGGCGCACTGTCGAATAGCGTGCCATGCGCGCTACCGCCGCCAACAGCATCAGTACCGCGCCCACCGGCAGTGCTGCCGCGCGCACCCCGTCAGGGATGCCCAAGGCAGGCGTGGTAATCCACATTTGCTCATGCGAATGCTGCATCGCCGGAGAAATGATCATCGCCACGAACAGGCAGACAATCAGCGCCGACAAGGTTTCACTGAAGCCGCGCCAGGCAGCCGGCAACTTGTTCACCACGGCCGACATGCGCATGTGTTCGCCACGGTCCAGCGCCAGCACCGCGCCGAACATCGACAGCCAGATGAACAGCGACGACGCCAGCTCGTCGGACCAGATCAACGGGCTGTGCAGCACATAGCGGGCGATCACCCCCGCCAGCAGCACCAGGGTCTCGATCACCATCAAGGTGACGGCGATGACCCCGACCACGCGCATGGTCCAGGTGTTCAGGCAGATCAGCACCCGGGCCGGCAGGCGCTGCGAAACGTTGGAGGCCGTGACCGCTGGCGCGCTCATCAGGCCAGTTTCCCGGAGAACTGCTCAAGAATGGCCCAGGCCTCGTCGCCGAACTTCTCGTGCCAGTCGGCGTAGTAATTGGCGCTGCGCAACTTGGCGCGGAACGGCTCGGCGGGCGAGTCGACCAGCTCCAGGCCCTTGCCTTTGAGGGTGTCGCGGGTAGTGCCTTCCAGTTTGGCCAGGTCATCGCGCTGGGCCAGCACCGCCGCCTCGATGTGCTTGCGCAGCACCGCTTGCAGCTCAGGCGGCAGCCGCCCGATGGAGGCGCTGTTGCCGAGCATCCAGAAACCGTCCCAGACATGGTTGGTCAGCGAGCAGTACTTCTGCACTTCATAGAGCTTGGCCGAGGACACCAGGGTCAGCGGGTTCTCCTGGCCCTCGACGATGCGCGTCTGCAGCGCCGAGTAGACTTCGGCGAAGTTGATGCTGGTCGGCGCTGCATCCAGGGCGCGGAAAATCGACATGATGATCGGGCTCGGTGGCACCCGTAGTTTCATCCCGCGCAGGTCATCGGGGCTGGCCACCGGCCGGGTGCTGGTGGTGGTGACGCGAAAACCGTTGTCCCACATCCGCTCATAGGCGAACAGCGTACCGGTCTTGGCGATCTCACCGCGCACGTGCTCGCCAAGGGCGCCGTCCATCGCGCTCCAGACTTGCTGGTAGTCCTTGAAGGCAAAACCCACCGCGCTGATCTGCACCGACGGCACCAGGGTGCCGAGGATCACCGGTGACAGCGAGAACAGGTCGACCGCGCCAGAGCGCACCTGGGCCAGGGTGTCGGTATCGCTGCCCAGCTGGCTGCTGGGGAACACCTGCACACTCAGCGCGCCGTTGGTTTCCTCCTTGATCGCCTTGGCCATTTCCCGGGCACGGATGTTCATCGGGTGGCTGATGGGCAGGTTGTTGGCAAACTTCAGCTTGAAGTCGGCGGCGCGGCTATTGCCGCTGTACAGGCCCATACCGGCGGCAGCGACAGCGGCCGATGCCAGTGAGGCCGTCTTGATGAAGGAACGGCGGGTGAAATCGCTCATGAAGCTCTCCTGACCTATTTGTTCTTATTGATCGAATTGCAGCGACGATGCAGGTGTTGTTAGCAATACGGGTGCCACTGCTCGCCAGCACCTCCGCGCAGCGCCGTGCAAAGACCGCTGAAGCTATTCAAGCCTATGTTTTAGCTAGCAAATAAAATTTCACCCGGCGGGTAGAGATAGTGTGATCGAGCTGGCATCCGCGGCGCTTGGGTGTAACAGGTGTCTCCTTGAACTGTCGCCTGCGCGGCCAAGGCGACACCTGTAGGCGGCTAAACGCTACCAATGGACACCCTGGACACGCGCCAAAGCCTCAGCGCAGACGCCTCGAAAAGACCTTGGCACCACCCTTGCTATCGACCTCGCACTCTCCATCAAGCGAGGACGCACCTCATGGATTCGCCTGTTATCAGCGGCTGGTACCACTCCGCCTTCGGCAAGTTTCCCGATATCGACCCCGAGCAGATGATGGCCGACGCCGCCATCGGCGCCCTCAGCCATGCCCGCCTGGATGCCGAGCAGATCGACTCGGTGCATGTCGGCCATTTCAATGCCGGCCTGATCTACCAAGACTTCCCTTCCGCACTGCTGGCCAACCACCTGCCGGCGCTGCGCTTCACCCCTTCGGTGCGGGTGGAAAACGCCTGTTCGACAGGCTCCGCGGCGATCCATTCGGCGTTGCAGGCGGTGCTCAGCGGGCAATCCCGGCATGCGCTGGTGGTGGGCTTTGAAAAGATGAACGGCCTGCCCACCGCCGAGGTCGGCAAGATCCTGCTCAAGTGCTGTTATGCCCGCGAGGAAGCGCAGATCGAAAATGGCTTTGCCGGCGTGTTCGGCAACATCGCCCAGGCCTACTTCCAGCGCTATGGCGACCAGTCCGATGCGCTGGCCATGATCGCCGCCAAGAACCACGCCAACGGCGCGCTCAACCCCTTCGCGCACATGCGCCGCGATGTCGGCTTCGACTTCTGCCGCACCCCCTCGGAGAAAAACCCATTTGTCGCCGGCCCGCTCAAGCGCAGTGACTGCTCGCTGATCACCGATGGCGCGGCCGCGCTGGTGATCAGCCGGGTCGACGCGCTGAACGGCCAGCAACACGCCGTGCGCTTTCGCGCAGCGGTCCAGGTCAATGACTACCTGCCGCTGTCGCGGCGCGACCCGACGGTTTTCGAAGGTGCAGCGCGGGCCTGGCAGCAGGCCCTGGCCCTCGCCGAGCTGACGCTGGCGGACCTGTCGCTGGTGGAAACCCACGACTGTTTCACCATCGCCGAACTGCTCGAATACGAGGCCATGGGCCTGGCCGAACGCGGCCAGGGCGCGCGGGTCATCGCCGAAGGCATCAGCCGCAAGGACGGCCGCCTGCCGATCAACCCCTCGGGCGGGCTCAAGTCCAAGGGCCATCCGATCGGCGCCAGTGGCGTCTCGATGCACGTGATGGCCGCCATGCAGCTGACGGGGCAGGCCGGCGACATGCAACTGCCTCGGGCTGACCGCGCCGGGGTGTTCAACATGGGCGGCGCGGCGGTCACCAATTACGTGAGCATCCTGGAGGCCGTGCAATGATCACCGGTATCGACAATGTGATGAACCTGGGCGAATTGCTTGCCCAGATCGCCCGCCGCTTGCCCGACGCGCCGGGCTTCATCCGCGCAGGGCAAAGCTACAGCTGGCGCCAATTGCTGACCCGGGTCGACAGCATTGCCGCGGCATTGCGCGCGCGCGGGCTGGGCAAGGGTGATCGTCTGCTGGTGCATTCGCGCAACAACCTGCAGTTGTTCGAGAGCGCCTGGGTGGCGTTTCGCCTAGGCATGGTCTGGGTGCCCACCAACGTGCGCATCACCCCGCCTGAGGCGGCCTACCTGGGCAGCTCAAGTGGCGCGGTGGCGATGCTCTACGACGAAGGCATGGCGCATTACGTCGACGCCGTACGCGCTGCCTCCCCTGCCCTGCAACAGGTCATCGCCATCGGCGCGCCACGTACAGGCGAGCTGAGCTATGACGCGCTGCTCGATGAGGGCGCTGCGCTGCAAGCGGATTTCCGCGCAGCGGAAGTGAGTTATCACGATCCGCTGTGGTTCTTCTATACCTCCGGCACCACCGGCCACCCCAAGGCCGGAGTGCTGACCCACGGGCAAATGGCCTTCGTGATCAACAACCATCTGGCCGACCTGATGCCTGGGCTGAACGCGCAATCGCGCTCGCTGGTGCTCGCACCGCTGTCGCACGGCGCTGGCATCCACGCGCTGATCAACGTCGCCCGCGGCGCCGCTTGCGTGCTGCCCGCCAGTGACCGGCTGGACTGTGACGAGGCCTGGCGCCTGGTCCAGGAGCACCGGATAGATAACCTGTTCACCGTGCCGACCATCGTCAAGATGCTCACCGAAGACCCGGCCGTCGAGCGCTACGACCACAGCAGCCTGCGCTATGTGATCTATGCCGGCGCACCGATGTACCGTGCCGATCAATGCCACGCCCTGCGCACCCTGGGCAAGGTGCTGGTGCAGTACTACGGCTTGGGCGAGGTCACCGGCAACATCACCGTGCTGCCTGCCGACTGCCACGACGCCGAGGACGGACCGCAGGCCAAAGTCGGCTCATGCGGCTACCCGCGCACCGGCATGCAGGTGGCGATCCTCGATGAGCATGGCAATCAACTGCCCACCGGCAGCGATGGCGAAATCTGCGTGCGCGGCCCGGCGGTGTTTGCTGGCTACTACAACAACCCCGAGGCCAACGCGGCGTGCTTTCGTTTTGGCTGGTTCCACACCGGCGACCTCGGCCACCTCGACGAGCAAGGCTACCTGTTCATCACCGGCCGCGCTTCGGACATGTACATCTCCGGCGGCTCCAACGTCTACCCACGGGAGATCGAAGAGGCCCTGCTCACCCATCCGGCGGTCAACGAAGTTGCTGTGCTCGGGCTACCTGACGAGAAATGGGGTGAATGTGGCTGTGCGGTGATCGTGGTCACAGCCGAGGTCAGCGACGAGCAGCTGCTGGCTCATTTGCAGCCGCGCCTGGCCCGCTACAAATGGCCCAAGCGCTTTGTCCGCTGGTCGCAAATGCCCAAGTCGGGCTACGGCAAGATCGTCAAGAAACAGATCCGCGCCCTGCTCGAAGCCAGCGAGGAGCCTGCCCTATGACCCCGCATTTCGAGCAGCGCGCCGGCGTGCGCGTGTTCATTCATGGCGGCGAGCCACAACAGCCGCGCCTGCTGGACTGCGAAATACCCGCCAGCGAGGAGTTGCGCGTGGTCCTGCCGCTGGCCTGCAATGTCGCTGAAGGCCTGCTCAAGGTGCTTGCGGGCCGTCGCTATGGCAGCGCAGTCGGGCGCATCCTGTGTGGCGGTGCGGCGCACCTGAGCTATCACCGCATGGTCACCACCCAAGACCAACAGCGGCCCTACGACTATGGCCAAGCGGTGGTCCTCGATGGCTACATCACCTTCGTCAGCGGCGCACTGACCGTCGGTCGCGACGCCGCTGGAGCACCGCTGCTGCACTGCCACGCGGGCTTTCTCGACCGCGATGGCCAGCAGCATGGCGGCCACCTGGTGCTCGACCGGCTGATTGTCGGCAGCGAACCGCTGGTGCTGCGCTTGTGCCTGTTCGATCAGGTCGCCTATCAGGTCCAGCCCGACGCTGAAACCCACTTCAACCTGCTCCATCCGGTGTTCCAGGAGGCGTCATGAACCTTGCAGCAACCCAGACTGAATCCCAGGTACAAAGCGGCCGCCTGGGCCGCTTGGTAGTGGCCCGGCTCAAGCCCAACGAAGACATCATCGACAGCGCCGAGGCGCTCTGTGCCAGCCACAGCATCAGCCTGGCGGTATTGCGCGGCGGGCTGGGCAGCCTGATCGACGCCGAGCTGCACTACCTGGGCCGCAGTGGCATGCAGGACATCCACGTGCCGGGGCCTGGAGTGGAGATTCTCAGCCTCAGCGGTGAGATCGCCCTGGGCGAAAGCCGCGTGCAAGCGGTGGTGGCCGACGCCGACGGCAATATCTTCGCCGGCAGGCTGCAACGTGGCCGCAACCTGTCGTTCATCACCATTGAGCTGACCTTGCAGGAATGGCTGCCTGATTGAGCCAGACCAAGCCCCCAGTTTCACCCGGGTGTGACCGCGCCCGGCCCACTTGCGCCTGTGTTTTGGGCGCCTCCCTGCATCAGGAAAACAACAATGACAAGAAAGCCCTTCATGCACCTTTCCCTGCTGACCGCCACCAGCGCCCTGCTGGTTCCCGCCGCCCAGGCGGACTTCATCGGCGACAGCAAGGCCACGCTGACGTTGCGCAACTACTACTTCAACAACGATTTCCGTGACCGCCCAGGCGCTGCCGGGCAGAGCAAGACCGCCGAATGGGCGCAAGGTTTTCTGCTCGACTACAAGTCTGGCTTCACCGACGGGACCGTCGGCTTTGGTGTCGATGCACTGGGCTTGCTGGGGGTACGCCTGGATGGCGGCGCGGGTAATCATCGCGGCAGCTCGATGATTCCGGACGACAGCGATGGCGGCGCTGTGGACGAATGGAGCCGGCTGGGGGTGACCGGCAAGCTGCGTTTCTCCAAGACTGAGGCGCGCTATGGCACCTTGCAGCCGAAGCTGCCGATCCTGGTGGCCAACGATGGCCGGGTATTACCACAGACCTTCGAAGGCGGGATGATCACCTCGCAAGAGCTCGATGGCCTGACGTTGACGGGCGGACGCCTTGAGCACACCACTGGGCGCGGCTCGACCAATCGCTCCGGGCTGGCGGTGGCCGGTGGCACCCAGCAGAGCAACCAATTCCTGTTTGCCGGCGCCGATTACCAGCTGACCAAGGCGCTCAAGCTGCAGTACTACGCCGCCCAGCTGGAAGACTACTACGTGCAGCACTTTGGCGGCCTGGTACATGTATGGGCACTGGCGGACAACCAATCGCTGACCACCGACCTGCGTTACTTCAAGACCGATGCCGATGGCCGCAACGACTCAGCGGCCGGCCGTGCCGATGGCTATCAGGTGAGCGGGCTGGCCGATACCCCGGGCAAAATCGACAACGATACCTGGAGCGCCATGTTCACCTATGCCCTGGGTGGGCACTCAGTGTTGCTTGGCCATCAACGGGTTTCCGACAGTGGCAACTTCGTCCAGCTCAACCAGGGCAATACCGGTGAGGGGGCGGCAGGGTCGAGCATCTACCTGTTCACCGACCGCCTGGTAACCAGCTTCACCCGTGCCGGTGAGCGCACCACGTTTGGCCAGTATGGCTACAACTTCGCCGCGCTCGGCGTACCGGGGCTGGTGGCTTCGGTGACGTATTTGAAGGGGACCAACATCCGCATGGCCGCAGGCGGCGATGAGAAAGAGTGGGAACGGGACATTGCCCTGGATTACGTGGTGCAAGGCGGGACATTCAAGGGGCTGGCGTTCAGCTGGCGCAATGGGATGCTGCGCAGTGGCGTGCCCAGCGAATGGAATCAGGACCAGAACCGGCTGATGGTGAGCTATTCGCTGCCGTTGTTCTGACCCCATAACATCACGTTGAAGCGGGCTTGCCCCGCGATAGCGCCAGGGCAGGTAACGATGTTGCTGGTTCTGAAGCTTTCGCGGGGCAAGCCCGCTCCCACGACGTTTCAGACCTGCTGCGAGCCTTCAAACCACGCCAGCTTCTCGCGCAACTGCACCACTTCGCCGACCATCACCCGGGTCGGCGCATGCACTTCATGACGCGCCACCCGCTCCGACAAATCTGCCTGACCCCATAAACACGTGGGAGCGGGCTTGCCCCGCGATAGCGCCAGATCAGGCAACGATGTCGCTGGTTCTGAAGCTATCGCGGGGCAAGCCCGCTCCCACGATGTTTCAGACCTGCTGCGAGCCTTCAAACCACGCTAGCTTCTCGCGCAACTGCACCACTTCGCCAACAATCACCAGGGTCGGCGCATGCACTTCGTGACGCGCCACCAGCTCTGGCAAATCTGCCAGGGTGCCGGTGAACACCCGCTGATTGCGCGTGGTGCCCTGCTGGATCAACGCCGCGGGGGTGCTGGCAGCGCGGCCATGGCGGATCAGTTCGGCGCAAATGGTCGGCAGGCCAACCAAGCCCATGTAGAACACCAGGGTCTGCGCCGGCGCCACCAGGTCATCCCACGGCAGGTTGCTGGTGCCATCCTTCAGGTGCCCGGTGACGAAGCGCACCGACTGGGCATAGTCGCGGTGAGTCAGTGGAATTCCGCCATAGGCAGAGCATCCACTGGCCGCGGTAATTCCCGGCACCACCTGGAACGGGATGCCCTGCTCGGCCAGCTCTTCGATCTCTTCGCCACCGCGGCCAAAGATGAATGGATCACCGCCTTTCAAGCGCAAGACACGCTTGCCCTGCTTGGCCAGGTCGACCAGCAGCTGGTTGATCTTTTCCTGCGGCACAGCATGATCGGCGCGGCGCTTGCCGACATAGATGCGCTCGGCGTCACGCCGGCACATCTCGATGATCGCCGGTGCCACCAAACGGTCGTACAACACCACGTCCGCCTGCTGCATCAGGCGCAAGGCGCGAAAGGTCAGCAGGTCCGGATCACCCGGGCCGGCGCCGACCAGATACACCTCACCGCCCTGCTGCACCGGCGCGCCATCGACCATCGCCTGCAACAGGCGCTCAGCTTCGGCGCCCTGCCCGGCCAATTGGCGCTCGGCAATCGGCCCCTGAAAAACCGTCTCCCAGAAGCCGCGACGCTGATTGACGTCCGGGTACAGCGACTTGACCTTGTGCCGAAAACGCGCGGCCAAACCGGCCAACTCGCCATACGCCGAAGGAATCCAGGCTTCCAGCTTAGCCCGGATCAAGCGGGCCAGCACCGGCGCATCGCCGCCGCTGGACACTGCCACCACCAGGGGCGAACGGTCGACGATTGCGGGGAAGATCACCGTACACAAGGCCGGTGCATCCACCACATTGACAGGCAGGCTGCGGGCCTGGGCCTCAGCCGAAACCTGAGCATTGAGCGCAGGGTCGTCGGTGGCGGCGATCACCAGCCGGCAACCGTCCAGGTCGGCGACCTGATAGCCACGCACACGGACGTCACCGCCACCCTCGCGGGCCAAGGCGGCAAGCTCAGCGTCGACTTCAGGCGCGACCACCCGCAACGCGGCGCCGGCATCGGCCAGCAGGCGCGCTTTGCGCAAGGCAATCTCGCCACCGCCGACGACCAGCACGCGGCCGCCCTGCAGCTTGTGGAACAGCGGCAGGTAATCCATTTAGCCGATGACCTCGACGCCACCCATGTACGGCTTGAGCACCTCCGGTACGCGGATCGAACCGTCGGCCTGCTGGTAGTTCTCCAGCACCGCCACCAGCGTCCGGCCGACTGCCAGGCCCGAGCCATTCAAGGTGTGCACCAGCTCCGGCTTGCCGGTTTCCGGGTTACGCCAGCGCGCTTGCATCCGGCGCGCCTGGAAGTCGCCGCAGTTGGAGCAGGAGCTGATCTCGCGGTACTTGTCCTGGCTCGGCACCCACACTTCCAGATCGTAGGTTTTCACAGCGCTGAAGCCCATATCGCCGGTGCACAGGGCCAACACGCGGTAGGGCAGTTCCAGCAACTGCAGGACCCGCTCGGCGTTGGCGGTCAGGCCTTCCAGGGCTTGCATGGACTTGGACGGCTCGACGATCTGCACCATCTCGACCTTGTCGAACTGATGCTGGCGGATCATGCCGCGGGTATCACGGCCCGAAGCGCCGGCTTCGCTACGGAAGCAAGGGGTGTGGGCAACCAGCTTGAGCGGCAGCTGCTTGGCGTCGATGATCTCGCCAGCCACCAGGTTGGTCAGCGACACTTCGGCGGTCGGGATCAGATAGAAATCGGCTTCGCCTTCGCGGCTGATCTTGAACAGGTCTTCCTCGAACTTGGGCAGCTGGCCGGTACCTTGCAGGGCCGGGGCCTGGACCAAATACGGGGTGTAGTGTTCCTGGTAACCGTGTTCGCCGGTGTGCAGGTTGATCATGAACTGCGCCAGGGCGCGGTGCAGGCGCGCGATCGGACCGCGCAGCACGGCAAAGCGCGCACCCGAGAGCTTGGCTGCCGCTTCGAAGTCCAGGCCGCCGCTGATCTCGCCCAGGGCGACGTGGTCCTTGATCTCGAAATCGAACGCCTTCGGCGTGCCCCAACGGCGCACTTCGACGTTGTCGTCTTCGCTGGCACCGACCGGCACGGTGGCGTCCGGCAGGTTGGGGATGGTCAGCAGGATGCCGTCCAGCTCGGCCTGGATGGCGTCCAGCTCGCTCTTGCCCTCGGTCAGCTCGTTGGCCATGCGCTCAACGTCTGCCATCAGCGGGGCGATGTCTTCTCCCTTGGCCTTGGCCTGGCCGATGGACTTGGAACGGGCGTTACGCTCGGCTTGCAGCTGCTCGGTGCGGGTCTGCACGGCCTTGCGGCGTTCTTCCAGTGATTCGATGCGCGCGACATCCAGGCTGAAGCCACGGGAGGCAAGGCGGTCCGCCACTTCCTGAAGTTGGCCGCGTAACAGTTTGGCATCGAGCATATCGTTCTCTCGTTATGTGTGTGGTTCAGAATTTGGTTAAAGACAGGCCGGCCCAGGTCGCGAGCAGCCCGCCAAACACGCTAATACCGGTATAGCCCAGGGCGAGCGGTATCTGCCCGTTTTCCAACAAGCGCACGGTATCCAGCGAAAAAGAAGAAAAGGTCGTCAGGCCGCCGAGAAAGCCGACGATCAGCCCGGCACGCAGCTCGACCGGCACCAGCGGCTTGTGCAGAAACAGGCCGTAGAGCAGGCCGATCAGCAGGCAGCCAATCAGGTTGACCGCCAGCGTACCGAGATAGAAGTGCCGTGGCCAGTTGGCGCTGACCCAGTTGCTGGTGGCAAAGCGCAGCAGCGTACCGGCCACGCCGCCCGCGCTGACGGCGGCAATCAGAGCGATCATGGTTTTCTCCGCTGACGGGGGCTAAGGCGGTCGAGCTCGGCCAGGTGGCGCAGTTTCTCGCCGATTTTCAACTCCAGGCCACGTGGCACCGGCTGATAATAGGCGCGCGGTTCAAGGGCTTCGGGGAAATAGTCTTCGCCTGCGGCGTAGGCGTCCGGCTCATCGTGGGCGTAACGGTATTCTTCGCCATAGCCTAGCTGCTTCATCAGCTTGGTCGGGGCGTTGCGCAGGTGCAGCGGCACTTCCAGCGAACCGTGCTCGGCCGCCTCGCGCAGGGCAGTCTTGAAGCCGACGTAGACTGCGTTGCTCTTCGGCGCACAGGCAATGTAGGTGATGGCCTGGGCCACTGCCAATTCGCCCTCGGGGCTGCCCAGGCGCTCTTGCACATCCCACGCAGCCAGGCACAGGCTCAGCGCGCGCGGGTCGGCGTTGCCGATGTCTTCGCTGGCCATGCGCACCACGCGGCGGGCGATGTACAGCGGATCGCAGCCGCCGTCGAGCATGCGCGCGAACCAATACAGCGCGCCGTCGGGGTTGGAGCCGCGGACCGACTTGTGCAGCGCCGAAATCTGGTCGTAGAACGCCTCGCCACCTTTGTCGAAACGCCGCCGGCTGTCACCGAGCAAGCTTTGCAACAACTCGACGCCGATCTCGCCCCCGTCTTCGGCCAGGTCAGAGGCGTTCTCGAGGAAGTTGAGCATGCGCCGGCCATCGCCATCGGCGGCGGCCATAAGCATCTTGAAGGCCTCATCGCCCACCGTCAGCTGGCGTTTGCCCAGCCCACGCTCTTCGCTCAAGGCGCGGTCTACCAGCTTGCGCAGCGCTTGTTCATCGAGGCTCTTGAGCACATACACCCGCGCCCGCGAAAGCAACGCATTGTTCAGTTCGAACGACGGGTTCTCGGTGGTGGCGCCAATGAAGATCAGCGTGCCATCTTCGACGAACGGCAGGAACGCATCCTGCTGGGACTTGTTGAAGCGGTGCACTTCATCGACGAACAAAATGGTCCGCCGGCCGTACTGGGCGGCCTGCTGCTTGGCCACCTCGACCGCCTGGCGAATCTCCTTGACCCCAGCCAGCACCGCCGAGACGGTCTCGAAGTGGGCGTCACAGAACTGCGCCAGCAGCCGCGCCAGGGTGGTCTTGCCCACCCCAGGCGGCCCCCAGAAGATCATCGAGTGCAGCGCCCCCTGCTCCAGCGCCTCACGCAGCGGCTTGCCGCGGGCCAGCAGGTGCTCCTGGCCGACGTACTCGTCCAGGTTGGACGGACGCAGACGAGCGGCCAGGGGCTGGGCGACGGGTTCGCTTCGAAACAGGTCCATGACGCTCTCTGGTTATTCCTGGATGACGTCCGCGCCAGCCGGGATCTTGAACTGGAACTTGTCCGCCGGGACCGCCTGGTTGGCCTTGACCCCATTGAACAGGATATTGGTGCGCTGGCCGACGCTGTCGATCAGTTGCATATCGTTGATCAAGCCTCTACGGAACGACACGCGCAGCGAGTCGAACAGGGTGTCCTTGGTCTTGGGCTTCAAGGTGAAGTCCATGACTTCGCCCTGCTCCTTGGAGGTGATATCGAAGCTCTGGCTGATCTTCGAAACATCGCCTGAGAGCAGCAGCGCTGGGGTCTGGTTCAAGCGCACGTCGAGCTTCTTGACGGTCGCCTGTTCCAGGTCCGGGTCCCACAGGGTGACGTTCTTGCCATCGGACACCACCACCTGCTCCGCCGGAGCATCGGTGTGCCAGTAGAACAGGCCAGGACGCTTGACGGTCATCTTGCCAGTGGTTTCCTGCAGGCTGGTGCCGCCGGCATCCAGGGTCAGCTGGGAGAAATTGGCCTCGATGGTCTGCGACTTTTCCAGCAACTGGGTCAGGCGTTGCACGTCCTGCTCAGCGGCGTAAGCCGATGCGCAACCCAGGGTCATGGCAGAAACCAACAGCATGCGAATCGCGCGCATGTTAATCCTCATTGAGCATTGAAGAAGCCGGGCACCACCGTTGGCGCCCGGCAAGGTGATCATCAGTCGCGCGGGCCGCCTGGGGCAATCACTTCCCGCGAGCCGTTGCTGTTCATCGGCGTGACCACGCCGGCCATCTCCATCGACTCGATCATCCGCGCAGCGCGGTTGTAGCCGATCTTGAGCTTGCGCTGGACCGCCGAGATCGAGGCGCGGCGGCTTTCCAGCACGAACTGCACGGCTTCGTCATACAGCGCATCGGTTTCGGCATCGTCGCCGTCGCCCCCGCCGCTGCCACCGTCAAAGCCACTGCCGGCTTCTTCGACGCCGTTGAGAATGTCGTCGTTGTAGTCGGGAGCGCCGCGCAGTTTCCACGCTTCGACTACCCGGTGCACCTCGTCATCGGAGACGAACGCGCCATGCACGCGGATTGGCAGGCTAGTGCCTGGCGGCATGTAGAGCATGTCACCGTGGCCCAGCAACTGCTCGGCGCCGCCCTGGTCGATGATGGTCCGCGAGTCGATCTTGCTCGATACCTGGAACGCCATCCGCGTCGGGATGTTGGCCTTGATCAGGCCGGTGATCACATCCACCGACGGACGCTGGGTAGCGAGGATCAAGTGGATACCAGCAGCCCGCGCCTTCTGGGCGATACGCGCGATCAGCTCTTCGACCTTCTTGCCAACGATCATCATCATGTCGGCGAATTCGTCGACCACCACGACGATGGTCGGCAGGGTTTTCAGCGCAGGCGGCTCGTCGTCCATGCTTTCACGGCGGTACAGCGGGTCGTGGATGACCTCGCCGGCCTCCTGGGCGTCCTTGATCTTGCGGTTGAAGCCGGCCAGGTTACGCACGCCCATGGCCGCCATCAGCTTGTAGCGCCGCTCCATCTCGGCCACGCTCCAGCGCAGGGCGTTGGCAGCGTCCTTCATGTCGGTGACCACTGGGCAGAGCAGGTGCGGAATGCCTTCGTAGATCGACAGCTCGAGCATTTTCGGGTCGATCATGATCAGCCGCGCGTCTTCCGGGCCGGACTTGAACAGGATCGACAGGATCATCGCGTTGACCCCGACCGACTTACCGGAACCGGTGGTACCGGCCACCAACAGGTGCGGCATCTTCGCCAGGTCAGTGATGACCGGCTTGCCGCCGATGTCGTGGCCCAGGGCCAGGGCTACCGGCGACTTGGCCTCGTCATACTGCGACGACGACAGCACTTCGGAGAAGCGCACCATCTGGCGGTTCTCGTTGGGGATCTCGATGCCCACGGTGGTCTTGCCCGGAATCACCTCGACCACCCGCACGCTGGTCACGGCCAGCGAACGCGCCAGGTCCTTGGCCAGGTTGGCGATGCGGCTGACCTTAACGCCAGCGGCCGGCTGAATCTCGTAACGGGTAATCACCGGACCTGGGTGGATCGAGTCCACCGATACCTCAACGCCAAACTCCTTGAGCTTGATTTCCAGCAGGTGACCGACACCCGCCAACGACTCTGGCGAGTATTCGATCTTCTTCTCTTCGGCCGGATCGAGGATGGAGATCGATGGCAGGGTGCCTTCGACGGCGCTGTCGACGAACAACGGCGTCTGTTTTTCCTTCATCACCCGCTTGCTCGGCTCCGGTGCCTTGACCGGGGCTGGCATGATCACCGGCGCCGGCTGCTGCTCGCGCTGGGCGACATGCTTGGTCAACGCCTCGTCGCGCTCGATGATGCGCTCGCGGGCCTTGAGCTGCTCGCGTTTGTCCGCAACTACCGGGGCGACCACTTCGTCGACCTGCTCGTCGACTTCACGCAGTTGGGCGACCAGGCGTTTGCGCTCGTTGCGCGCCTCCCACCAGCGGTTGGCCGCGCCCTGCACCAGCTCGAACAGATCGAGGGTGATCTTGCCGGTAAGGTCCATCACCTTGAACCAGGACAAGTCGGTGAACACGGTCAAGCCGAACAGGAACAGGGCAATGAACATCAGCGTGCTGCCCTGCACGTTGAGCAGGTTGCGCGCCAGATCGCCGAGGCTCTCGCCCAAGGCGCCACCGGCCGAGAACGGCAGGCTCGCCGAAGGGTGGAAATGAATATGCGCCAAGGCCGCGCCCGACAGCACCAGGAACACCAGGCCAATCAGCCGCCAGGAGAACAGCCAGCCGCTCCACTGCCAGGGCTGGTGGCGCTCACGGAAGATCTGCCAGGTCTTGATCGCCAGCAACAACGGGAAGATGTAGGCAAAGTAGCCGAGCACCATGAACAGGATGTCGGCGAAATACGCACCGGCCCGGCCGGCGGCGTTTTGCACCTGCTCGACATTGCTGGTGTGGCTGAAGCCAGGATCGGCCGTGTCGTAGGTCAGCAGCGCCATCCAGAGGTACAGGCACAGGGCACCGACGGCAATCAGCGCACCTTCCTTGAGGCGGTAGTGCAGCTGCTGCCGCCAGAGGGGCACGGGCAGAGGGGGCGGAGTTGCGGTGGATTTCTTCAAAACGCGTCTATTCCTGCGCTTGCTGCGCGTCCAGTAGTGATCGACCCGGTGATCGGTCTGCAAACCACTACTTTTAACATTACTGCCCACTAGCCGCCATGGCGGCACGCCGTAAGGGCGTGAACAGGGCAATTTTCCATGCGTGCAATTTGAGCATGCATTTTCTTTTGTGACAAAGGCTTATGCTGTGTTTTTGCACAGGTGTGACAACAAAGCCTCAGGTTGGTGCCAGTCAGCGGATAAATGTGTAGGAAATCAGCCATTAGCCCATCAGCAGTTGCTTCTTCGGGCCTAGAGTCGACGACAAATCTTGTAGGAGCGGGTTTACCCGCAAACATGCCTACCCAGCCAGCAGACACCCATGATTGACCTCGATTTCCAAGCGCGCCATGCTGGTCGCCCTCCCCTCCCCCACCGCACTTGAAGACCATGCTGACCTGGCTGACCCGCGACTCGCTGACCTTCCCGCCTTTGGCAAAGGCCCTGCATGAGCCCAACGGCCTGCTCGCTGCAGGCGGTGACCTGACCCCTGAACGGCTGGTCCGCGCCTATCGCCATGGCTGCTTCCCCTGGTACCAGGATGGCCAGCCGATCCTCTGGTGGTCGCCCGACCCACGTACCGTGCTGTTCCCCGACGAGCTACACGTGTCGCGCTCGCTGGCCAAGCTGATTCGCCAAGAGCGTTATCAGGTCAGCTTCGATAGCGACTTCGAGGCCGTGATCGCCGCCTGCGCCGCGCCCCGCGACTACGCCGACGGCACCTGGATCACCGACAGCATGCGCGCCGCTTATTGCGAGCTGCACCGGCGCGGCATCGCCCATTCGGTGGAAGTGCGTCAGGACGGCGAGCTGGTCGGCGGCCTGTATGGCCTGGCGATGGGCCGGCTGTTCTTCGGCGAATCGATGTTCAGCCGCGCCGACAACGCCTCCAAAGTCGGCTTCGTGACCCTGGTCGAACACCTGCGCAGCGCAGGGTTCGTGCTGATCGACTGCCAGATGCCGACCAACCACCTGCACAGCCTGGGCGCTCGCTCCATCAGCCGCGACAGCTTCGCCGAGTATCTGGCGCGCCACCTCGATCAACCCAACCAGGCCACTTGGGTTCGCTAGGCGAGTTTCCACAGCTGGCTTACACTTAAGGCAAAGCATTGCCCGAGGGGTTGATCATGACAGAGTTGGCGCGGTTGAAGTTTTATGCCACTCAGCCCCACTCCTGCAGCTACCTGCCGGACGAACAGGCCACCACCTTGTTCCTCGACCCTAGCCAGCCGATGGACGTCAACGTGTATGCCGACCTTTCGGAAATGGGCTTTCGTCGCAGTGGCGATCATCTCTATCGCCCGCACTGCCAGAACTGCAATGCCTGCGTGCCGGCGCGCATTCCGGCTGCGCGCTTCATTCCCAACCGCCAGCAACGGCGCATTCTCAAGCGCAATGCCGACTTGACCGTGACGGCCGCGCGCCCGGCATTCAAAGAAGAGTATTTCGACCTCTACCGGCGCTACATCGAGCAGCGCCACAGCGATGGTGATATGTATCCACCCAGCCGCGATCAGTTTTCCACCTTTCTGGTGCGCGATCTGCCATTCTGCTGGTTCTACGAGTTTCGCCTCGAAGGCCGCCTGCTCGCGATAGCAGTCTGCGACCTGCTGCCCAACGGGCTATCGGCGGTATACACCTTCTACGAACCCGACGAAGAGCGCCGCAGCCTGGGCCGTTTTGCCATTCTCTGGCAAATCACCGAAGCGCTGCGGCAAAACCTTGAGGCGGTGTACCTGGGCTACTGGATCAAGAACTGCAAGAAAATGAACTACAAGACCCAGTACCGCCCCATCGAACTGCTGATCAACCAGCGTTGGGTCAGTCTCAATTGAAAGCATTGGCTTGAAACACTATTTTCGGGCATAATCCACGCCACTTTTTTTGCCCGGTGCAGTCACGCGTCGGGCCTACACTGGACACCGAGGGCTTTACTGCATGTCGAAAGAAGACAGCTTCGAAATGGAAGGCACTGTCGTCGACACCCTGCCCAACACCATGTTCCGCGTGGAGTTGGAAAATGGGCACGTCGTAACCGCGCATATCTCTGGCAAGATGCGCAAGAACTACATCCGTATTCTCACTGGCGACAAGGTCCGCGTCGAGCTGACGCCTTACGACCTGAGCAAGGGCCGCATCACCTACCGCGCCCGTTAAGCTCCAGCCACAAAAAAAGCCCGGCCAATGTGCCGGGCTTTTTTGTGACTCATGCGAAACATCAGGCACCGCCATGTAGAAGCAGGCTTGCCCGCGATAGCGCCAGCTCAGACAACCCATTTGCCCTTACTGCCGCCATCGCGGGGCAAGCCCGCTACCACGTCGGTTTCCAGATCTAGGCCACTTCAGCCGTAGTCTCGAAGTCGAACACCAGCTCGCCGTCACGCAGCTCGACGTGCACCACGCCACCGTGCTCGGACAGCTCACCGAACAGGATCTCCTCGGCCAACGGCCGTTTGATCTTGTCCTGGATAAGCCGCGCCATTGGTCGCGCGCCCATCTGCACGTCATAGCCACTGGCTGCCAGCCAGCCTCGCGCATCATCACTGACCTCAAGCAGCACACGCTTGTCTTCCAACTGGGCCTGCAGTTCGATGAGGAACTTGTCGACGATGCTCTTGATCGTCTCGTGGCTCAGGCGACCGAACTGGATGATGGTATCCAGGCGGTTGCGGAATTCCGGCGTGAAGCTCTTGCGGATGACTTCCATCGCATCGGACGCATGGTCCTGATGGGTGAAGCCGATCGAGGCCCGCGCGGCGGTTTCAGCGCCGGCGTTGGTGGTCATGATCAGGATCACGTTGCGGAAGTCCGCCTTGCGCCCGTTGTTGTCGGTCAGGGTTCCGTGGTCCATCACCTGCAGCAGCAGGTTGAAGACTTCCGGGTGGGCCTTCTCGATTTCATCGAGCAACAATACGCAGTGCGGTTGCTTGGTGATCGCTTCGGTGAGCAAGCCGCCCTGGTCGAAACCAACATAACCGGGAGGCGCACCGATCAGACGCGATACGGTATGGCGCTCCATGTACTCAGACATGTCAAAGCGCACCAACTCAACGCCCAACGCCTTGGCCAGCTGCCGTGCAGCCTCGGTCTTGCCGACCCCAGTAGGCCCGGCGAACAGGAACGAACCGACCGGCTTGTCTGGCGCCTTGAGCCCGGCCCGCGACAACTTGATCGCGGTAGCCAGCGAATCGATCGCCTGGTCCTGACCAAACACGGTCAGCTTCAGGTCGCGCTCCAGGTTACGCAGCAGTTCCTTGTCGGAGCTGGTGACGTGCTTAGGCGGAATCCGCGCGATCTTGGCGACAATGTCCTCGACCTGGGCCACTTCGATACGCTTGACGCGGTTTTCTTCCGGCTGCAGACGCTGGTAGGCGCCCGCCTCGTCGATCACGTCGATGGCCTTGTCCGGCATGTGCCGGTCATTGATGTAGCGGGCAGCCAACTCGGCAGCGGCGCGCAGGGCCTCGTCGCTGTACTCGATGTGGTGGTGGGTCTCGAAGCGCCCTTTCAGGCCGCGCAGAATACCCACGGTGTCTTCCACTGATGGCTCGGAGACATCAACCTTCTGGAAGCGCCGCGCCAAGGCCCGGTCCTTCTCGAAGATGCCGCGAAACTCCTGGAAAGTGGTCGAGCCGATGCAGCGGATATCACCCGACGACAACAAGGGCTTGAGCAGGTTGGACGCATCCATCACCCCACCGGAGGCCGCACCGGCACCGATGATGGTGTGAATCTCGTCGATGAACAGGATCGCCTGCGGACGTTTGCGCAGCTCCCCGAGCAGCGCCTTGAAGCGCTTCTCGAAGTCGCCGCGGTACTTGGTCCCGGCCAGCAGCGCGCCCAGATCGAGCGAGTAGACCACGCTCTGCGCCAGCAGGTCAGGCACCTGGCCGTCGACGATGCGCTTAGCCAGGCCTTCGGCGATGGCGGTCTTGCCGACCCCCGCCTCACCGACCAGCAGCGGGTTGTTCTTGCGCCGACGAGCAAGGATCTGCGCGACGCGCTCGACCTCCTGCTCACGCCCCACCAGCGGATCGATCCGCCCCTGACGAGCGAGCTCGTTGAGGTTACTGGCGTAGGCATCCAGGGGGTTGCTCGAAGACGACGTTTCGCCGCCCTCTTCGTCCTGCATGTCCTGGTCGCTGTCGGTATTAGGCCCATGGCCTGGCACCTTGGAGATGCCATGGGCGATGTAGTTGACCACGTCGATGCGGGCCACGCTCTGCTGCTTGAGCAGGAACACCGCCTGGCTTTCCTGTTCGCTGAAGATCGCGACCAGCACATTGGCGCCGGTGACTTCGCGCTTGCCCGAGCTTTGCACGTGGAACACGGCGCGTTGCAGCACGCGCTGGAAGCCCAGGGTCGGCTGGGTTTCGCGGTCCTCGTCGTGCACCGGGATCAGTGGCGTAGTGGAATCGATGAACTCCTGCAGGTCGTGCTTGAGCTTGTCGAGATTAGCGCCACAGGCGCGTAGAACGGTTGCGGCCGCCTCATTGTCAAGGAGTGCCAACAGCAAGTGCTCGACGGTCATGAACTCATGACGCTTCGAACGGGCCTCCTTGAAGGCCAGATTGAGGGTGACTTCGAGCTCGCGGTTTAACATAGCTTCACCTCATACCCAAGTGGTCGGCGATTAACCGTCCTTCTCGATTTCACAGAGTAGCGGATGCTGGCTTTCCCTGGCGTATTGGTTGACCTGCATGGCCTTCGTTTCGGCGATGTCGCGGGTAAACAATCCGCACACTGCCCGTCCCTCGGTATGGACGGTCAGCATGATCTTGGTCGCCAGCTCGCGGTTCAGACTAAAGAACGTTTCGAGCACTTCGACGACGAAATCCATCGGCGTGTAGTCATCGTTGAATAAAACCACCTTGTACATCGGTGGCGCCTGCAGGATCGGCTTGGCTTCTTGCACTGCCAGACCGGAGCCATCGTCCTCGTTGGTTTGAGGACGATCCTGATTGAATGTTAGTCGAATCTGACTGTGTGCATGCATGGAAAGAATTTCATCACATCGACAGGTTAAGGTTGTGGGTTGACCGCACAGGCCGCCGCTGGCGCGGGCGCCGCATGACCTTGACTATCGGCAAAACGGTGTTACAACCAATAAGAACCCACCGTGGTCGATAAAGATCCGCGCAGTCAACCAGATTTTTTCGCAAGGTTCGTATGCGGATGACGTGGATGATACTCCAGTGATGGAGTCCTTTGCAGAGGGACATAGGGATGGCAAGCGGTAAAGTCAAGTGGTTCAACAATGCCAAGGGCTACGGATTCATCAATGAGGACGGCAAAACCGAGGATCTATTCGCCCATTACTCAGCGATTCAGATGGACGGTTACAAGACCCTCAAGGCTGGCCAACCGGTGAATTTCGAGATCATCCAAGGCCCCAAAGGCTTGCACGCCGTCAATATCGGTGTCGGCGCCAAGGCCGAAGCGCCTGCCGCGCCACCGGCAACCACCGTGACTGCCTGAGCCTGGAGTACCCTGCGTTCTGCCGGTAAAACGAAAAAACCGGTCGCCTGTTTAACCAGGCGACCGGTTTTTGCATGTCTTACATGTGCTTGATCAACGCCTCGCCGAAGCCCGAACTGCCGACCAAGGTCGCGCCGTCCATCAGACGCTCGAAGTCATAGGTCACGGTCTTGGCTGCAATTGCACCGTTGGTGCCCTTGATGATCAGGTCGGCCGCTTCGGTCCAACCCATGTGCCGCAGCATCATTTCTGCCGAAAGAATCACCGAGCCTGGGTTGACCTTGTCTTGCCCAGCGTACTTGGGCGCGGTGCCGTGGGTGGCCTCGAACATCGCCACGGTATCCGAGAGGTTGGCGCCTGGGGCAATGCCAATCCCGCCGACCTCTGCCGCCAGGGCGTCGGACAGATAATCGCCGTTGAGGTTGAGGGTGGCGATCACGTCATATTCCGCTGGGCGCAGCAGGATCTGCTGGAGCATGGCGTCAGCGATCGCATCCTTGACCACCACCTCCCTGCCCGTCTTGGGGTTCTTGAACTTCATCCACGGCCCGCCATCGAGCAGCTCGGCGCCAAACTCTTCCTTGGCCACTTCATAGCCCCAATCCTTGAAGGCGCCCTCGGTGAATTTCATGATGTTGCCCTTGTGCACCAGGGTCAGCGACTCGCGGTCATTGTCGACCACGTATTGCAGGGCCTTGCGCACCAGGCGCTTGGTGCCCTCCTTGGACACCGGTTTGACGCCGATACCGCAATCTTGGTCGAAACGGATCTTGGTGACGCCCATTTCCTCCTTGAGGAACTTGATCACCTTGTTCGCCTCAGGCGAGCCGGCCTTCCATTCGATCCCGGCATAAATGTCCTCGGAGTTCTCGCGGAAGATCACCATATCGACATCGCCAGGCTTCTTCACCGGGCTTGGCACACCCTCGAACCACACCACCGGACGCAGGCAGACATATAGGTCCAGCTGCTGGCGCAGGGCCACGTTGAGTGAGCGAATACCGCCACCGACCGGGGTGGTCAGCGGGCCTTTGATCGAGACTACGTAGTCTTTCACCGCATCAAGGGTTTCCTGCGGCAGCCAGGTGTCCTGGTCGTAGACCTGGGTAGCCTTCTCGCCGGCATAGACTTCCATCCAGGCAATCTTGCGCTTGCCGCCGTAGGCTTTTTCTACTGCGGCATCCACCACCTTGATCATGACTGGCGAGACATCGACGCCAATCCCATCGCCCTCGATATAAGGAATGATGGGGTTGTCGGGAACGTTGAGCGAATGGTCTGCATTGACGGTGATCTTGGCGCCGTCGGCCGGAACCTTGATTTTCTGGTAAGCCATGCTTGCACTACTCCGCTTTCGGGTGTGATTGGACATCGTGCGATCCACTGAGCCTAAACCACATCTGCTGACCTGCAAGCTGGCCGCCGAACCTGCGGCAACACGCCACATTGCTCCTACGTCTTTGGTCTTATAAATGCGTTGATACCACTTAGCCTTGCTGATTAGCCCAAAGGGTTTGATATACTCCGGCCCTGACCGCAGGGTCATCGGGGCGAACCCTTGGAAAATGCGGCTCGCCCTCGGCCAAGAATGGCCAAAAGCCTGGGTTGTTACCGCGGCCCAGCACTTGACGCTCGACTGATGCATCCACCATCACCGCTCGCAGCCTCTCGACTTTCCGCTCATGGCGTCGCCTGAGCGAAGCGCCTACCCTGCGCACCTCGAGACTCGAGTACGCTCAGCACATAGAGAGTTAACCCGCATGCCCACCCGTTCCAAGATCATCTATACCTTCACCGACGAAGCCCCCGCCCTCGCCACCTATTCGCTGCTGCCGATCGTCGAAGCCTTCACCGCTTCGGCTGACATTGCCGTCGAAACTCGCGACATCTCCCTGGCTGGCCGCATCCTTGCGGCATTCCCGGAGCAACTCGGCGCAGACAAGCAGGTAGGCGATCATCTGGCGGAACTGGGCCAGCTGGCTACCACCCCTGAAGCCAACATCATCAAGCTGCCGAACATCTCGGCCTCGGTCCCGCAACTGAAAGCGGCGATCAAAGAGCTGCAAGGCAAGGGCTACAACATCCCTGACTACGCCGACGAGCCAGCCAGCGCCGAAGAGAAAGAATCCCGCGCACGCTACGACCGCATCAAGGGCAGCGCCGTTAACCCGGTACTGCGCGAAGGCAACTCCGACCGCCGCGCACCGCTGTCGGTCAAGAACTACGCACGCAAGCACCCGCACAAAATGGGCGCCTGGGCTGCCGATTCCAAGTCGCACGTCGCGCACATGAACAACGGCGACTTCTACGGCAGCGAAAAGGCCGCCCTGATCGAGGCTGACGACAGCCTGCGCATCGAGCTGGTCGACAAGAGCGGTGCAATCACCGTTCTGAAGGAAAAAACCGCCGTCAAGGCCGCTGAAGTCATCGACTGCGCGACCATGAGCCGCAAAGCCCTGAAAGCCTTCATCGCCGAGCAGATCGCCGATGCCAAAGCTTCCGGCGTACTGCTGTCGGTACACCTCAAAGCCACCATGATGAAAGTCTCCGACCCAATCATGTTCGGCGTCATCGTCGAAGAGTTCTACGGCGAAGTACTGGCCAAGCATGCCTCGGCCCTGGCCGACGTCGGCTTCAACGCCAACAACGGCATTGGCGACCTGTACGCCCGCATCAAGGACCTGCCAGCTGAGCAGCAGGCCCAGATCGAAGCAGACATCCAGGCCCTGTACGCCGTTCGTCCGGCCCTGGCCATGGTCAACTCCGACAAAGGCATCACCAACCTGCATGTGCCAAGCGACGTCATCGTCGACGCCTCGATGCCAGCGATGATCCGTGACTCGGGCAAAATGTGGAACACCGCCGGCGAATTGCAAGATGCCAAGGCGATCATCCCTGACCGCTGCTACGCAGGCATCTATCAGGCCGCCATCGAAGACTGCAAAGTCAACGGCGCCTTCGACCCAACCACCATGGGCAGCGTACCGAACGTTGGCCTGATGGCGCAGAAAGCCGAAGAATACGGTTCCCACGACAAGACCTTCCAGGTCAAGGCCGACGGTGTCGTACGCGTCGTCGATGGCAAGGGCAAGGTCGTCCTGGAGCAGAACGTCGAAGCTGGCGACATCTTCCGTATGTGCCAGACCAAGGACGCGCCGATCCAAGACTGGGTCAAGCTGGCCGTTAACCGTGCCCGCCTGAGCAACACCCCAGCCGTGTTCTGGCTCGACCCAGCTCGCGCCCACGACGGCGTGATGATCGAGAAGGTCCAGAAGTACCTGAAAGACCACGACACCACCGGCCTGGACATCCGTATCCTGGCACCCGTCGAGGCGATCAAGTTCTCCCTGGCACGCATCCGCGAAGGCAAAGACACCATCTCGGTGACCGGCAACGTATTGCGTGACTACCTGACCGACCTGTTCCCGATCATGGAGCTGGGCACCAGCGCCAAGATGCTGTCGATCGTCCCGCTGATGAACGGCGGTGGCCTGTTCGAGACCGGCGCCGGTGGTTCGGCTCCGAAACACGTCCAGCAGCTGGTCGAAGAGAACTTCCTGCGTTGGGATTCGCTGGGTGAATTCCTGGCCCTGGCCGCCTCCCTGGAGCACCTGGGCAACACCTACGATAACCCGCGTGCCAAAGTCCTGGCCAACACCCTGGACCAGGCTACCGGCAAGTTCCTCGACACCAACAAGTCGCCATCGCGCAAAGTCGGCGGTATCGACAACCGCGGCAGCCACTTCTACCTGACCCTGTACTGGGCACAAGCGCTGGCTGCGCAGTCGGACGACGCCGCACTGCAAGCGCGCTTCGCCCCGCTGGCCAAGACCCTGGCCGAGAACGAAGCGACCATCGTCGCCGAGCTCAACGCCGTTCAGGGCAAACCAGCGGACATCGGTGGCTACTACGCCCCGGATGCCGAGCTGACCGCCAAGGTGATGCGTCCAAGCCAGACCCTGAACAGTGCCATTGCCGCCCTGTAAGGCTCGCTTGAAGTAACAACACAAACCCCGGCCACGCACCGGGGTTTGTGCTTTCTAAGAACCTACAGGGACTGGAGATGCACATGACCTGGCAACCGCACATCACCGTCGCCACCATCGTCGAAGACCAGGGCAAATTCCTCTTCGTCGAAGAATTCAAAGCCGGCCAGCACGTCTTCAACCAGCCCGCTGGCCATCTGGAAGCCAACGAAACCCTGGCCCAGGCTGCCCTGCGCGAGACGCTGGAAGAAACCGCCTGGGACGTCGAACTGACTGGCGTGGTCGGCATCTACCTGTATACCGCCCCCAGTAACGGCGTGACCTACCAGCGCATCTGCTTTGCCGCGCGCCCCGTGCGCCATCACCCAGCACTTGCCCTGGACAGCGATATCGTCCGCGCCGTATGGATGACCCGCGAGCAACTGCTGGCCGAGCCCTCGCGCTGGCGCAGCGAACTGGTGCCACGCTGCCTCGACGACTACCTGGCAGGCCCGCTGCACAGCCTTAGCCTGCTGCGCGACTGACGCGCGCGAGCTGGCCTGATAGAATCGACCTTTTTCCCTGATACACATCGGTAGCCATGACCAGCCCAGCACTCAAAGACCCCGCCAAGACCCGCGTCATCGTCGGCATGTCCGGCGGCGTGGACTCTTCCGTCTCCGCCCTTTTGCTCATCGAGCAGGGCTACCAGGTGGAAGGTCTGTTCATGAAGAACTGGGAAGAGGACGACGGCACCGAATACTGCACCGCCCGCGAAGACCTGGCCGACGCCCAGGCCGTGTGCGACCGCATCGGCATCAAGCTGCACACCGCCAACTTTGCAGCCGAATACTGGGACCACGTGTTCGAGCACTTCCTTGAAGAGTACAAGGCCGGCCGCACACCCAACCCGGACATCCTCTGCAACCGCGAAATCAAGTTCAAGGCGTTCCTCGACTACGCCCTGTCGCTGGGCGCCGACCTGATCGCCACCGGCCACTACGTGCGCCGTCGCGACACTGGCGAGCTCACCGAGCTGCTAAAGGGCCTGGACCCGAACAAGGACCAGAGCTACTTCCTGCACGCCGTTGGCGGCAAGGAAATCGCCCGCACCCTGTTCCCGGTTGGCGAGCTGGAAAAACCCGAAGTACGCGCCATTGCCGAGAAGCATGGCCTGGCCACCGCCAAGAAGAAGGATTCCACCGGGATCTGCTTCATTGGCGAGCGGCGTTTCAGTGACTTCCTCAAGCAGTACCTGCCGGCCCAGCCGGGCGACATCGAAACCACCGAAGGTGAAGTGATCGGCCGTCACCATGGCCTGATGTACCACACCATCGGCCAACGCCAGGGCCTGGGTATCGGCGGCCTGAAGGATGCCGGTGACGATCCGTGGTACGTGCTGGTCAAGGACCTTGAGCGCAATGTGCTGGTAGTTGGCCAGGGCAACGAACACCCGTGGCTGTTCTCCCGCGCCCTGCTCGCCTCGCAGATCTACTGGGTCAACCCGATCGACCTGGCTGCGCCGCGCCGCCTGACAGCCAAGGTCCGCTATCGCCAGGGTGATCAGGCTTGCACCCTGGAGCGCACTGAAAACGGCTACCGCGCTGTGTTCGACGAACCACAGCGGGCCGTCACTCCGGGCCAATCGGTGGTGTTCTATGACGGAGAAGTGTGCCTGGGCGGCGGCGTGATCGAAACCGCCGAGCCTTGGAGCCCTCGTCCATGAGCAACCTCCAGGAGCAACTGGTTGCCCTTGGCGGCGTGTTCCAGGCGGCGGTGCTGGTCGACCGTATCGCCCGCACCGGCCAGGCCACCGAGGCCAACATCGGCTGCATGCTCAACAGCCTGCTGGTACGTGACCCCAAGGACACCCTGGAAGTGTTCGGCGGCGATGACCTCAATCTGCGCGATGGTTATCGTGCGCTGGTCGGCGCCCTGGAGCGCGACCCCAGCAGCCTGCAGCGCGAGCCACTGCGCTATGCCCTGTCGATGCTCGGCTTGGAGCGGCAGTTGGCCAAGCGCGACGACCTGCTCGAGACCATCGGCAACCGCCTGCCGCAGATCCAGTCGCAGGCCGACCATTTCGGCTTGGTTCATGAAAACGTCATCGCTTCCAGTGGAGCCTTGTACCAGGACACCCTGAGCACCTTGCGCCAGCGTATCCAGGTACATGGCGACATGCGCTTCCTGCAGCAGGCCAGCAACGCCTCAAAGATCCGCGCCCTGCTGCTCGCCGGTATTCGCGCCGCCCGCCTGTGGCGCCAGCTGGGCGGGCACCGTTGGCAGCTGGTGTTCAGCCGGCGCAAGCTGCTCAACGAGCTTTACACGATGATGCGTCCCAACGACTGAAGTGAACCGTGGGAGCGGGCTTGCCCCCGCGATTGCGATGCCGAATGCACCACCGCCGGCGCGGGGCCAGGCCGCTCCCACGCCAGGTACTACACGCTTCGAAATGGCCCGACCTTTGGTCAGCCACCCGACCCGGACGCATTTTTCATGTATGATATGCGCCCTTCCAAAAGCCTGACTGTCCGAGAACACCCCATGCAGCTTTCCTCGCTCACTGCGGTTTCCCCTGTAGACGGCCGCTACGCCGGCAAAACCCAGGCCTTGCGCCCCATTTTCAGCGAATACGGCCTGATCCGTTTCCGCGCCCTGGTCGAGGTGCGCTGGCTGCAGCGTCTGGCCGCTCACCCGCAGATCGGTGAAGTGCCGGCGTTCTCCGCCGAGGCCAATGCCGTGCTCGATACCCTGGCCAGCGACTTCAAGCTGGAACACGCCGAACGCGTCAAGGAAATCGAGCGCACCACCAACCACGACGTCAAGGCGATCGAGTACCTGCTCAAGGAGCAGGCTGCGCAGCTGCCTGAACTGGCCAAGGTCAGCGAGTTCATCCACTTCGCCTGCACCAGCGAGGACATCAACAACCTGTCCCACGCCCTGATGCTGCGCGCAGGCCGTGACGACGTACTGCTGCCGCTGATGCGCCAGATCGCCGAGTCGATCCGCGCCCTCGCCCACCAGTACGCAGACGTGCCAATGCTGTCGCGCACCCACGGTCAGCCGGCTTCGCCGACCACCCTGGGCAAAGAGCTGGCCAACGTCGTCTACCGCCTGGAGCGTCAAATCGCCCAGGTTGCCGCCGTGCCGCTGCTGGGCAAGATCAACGGCGCCGTGGGCAACTACAACGCCCACCTGTCGGCCTACTCGCAGATCGACTGGGAAGAAAATGCCCGCGCCTTCATCGAAGACGAACTGGGCCTGCAGTTCAACCCGTACACCACCCAGATCGAGCCGCACGACTACATCGCCGAACTGTTCGATGCGATCGCGCGCTTCAACACCATCCTGATCGACTTCGACCGTGACGTCTGGGGCTACATCTCCCTGGGTTACTTCAAGCAGAAGACCGTCGCTGGCGAAATCGGCTCCTCGACCATGCCGCACAAGGTCAACCCGATCGACTTCGAAAACTCCGAAGGCAACCTGGGCATCGCCAACGCACTGTTCCAGCACCTGGCCAGCAAGCTGCCGATCTCGCGCTGGCAGCGCGACCTGACCGACTCCACCGTGCTGCGTAACCTGGGCGTCGGCTTTGCCCACAGCGTGATCGCCTACGAAGCCAGCCTCAAAGGCATCGGCAAGCTGGAAATCAACACCCAGCGCATCGCCGCCGACCTGGACGCCTGCTGGGAAGTCCTGGCCGAGCCGATCCAGACCGTCATGCGCCGCTTCAACATCGAAAACCCCTACGAGAAGCTCAAGGAGCTGACCCGTGGCAAGGGCATCACCCCTGAAGCGCTGCTGACCTTCATCGACGGCCTGGATATGCCTGCCGAAGCCAAGGCTGAGCTCAAGCTGCTGACCCCGGCGACCTACATCGGTAACGCCGTGGCCCAGGCCAAACGCATCTAAGTCTGTGCCCGCGTGCAACGCCCGGCCTGGCCGGGCGTTTTTATTCCCGGACGAAAATTACATTTTTTCAATAGGTTGAACATGAATCCTGATACTCCACTGCAGCTGCTTGGCGGTTTGACTGCTCGTGAATTCCTGCGCGATTACTGGCAGAAGAAGCCCCTGCTGGTGCGCCAGGCCTTCCCTGATTTCGAAAGCCCGATCGACCCCGACGAGCTGGCCGGCCTGGCCCTGGAAGAGGAAGTCGAGTCGCGCCTGGTGCTCGAGCATGGCGAGCGTCCGTGGGAACTGCGCCGCGGCCCGTTCGCCGAAGACGCCTTCTCCGAGCTGCCAGAGCGTGACTGGACCCTGCTGGTACAGGCTGTGGACCAGTTCGTCCCGGAAGTGGCCGAGCTGCTGGAAAACTTCCGTTTCCTGCCAAGCTGGCGTATCGACGATGTGATGATCAGCTACGCCGCCCCTGGTGGCAGCGTCGGCCCGCACTTCGATAACTACGATGTGTTCCTGCTGCAAGGCCACGGCAACCGCAACTGGAAGATCGGCCAGATGTGCGACAGCGACAGTCCGCTGATCGAGCACGCCGACCTGCGCATCCTCGCCGACTTCGAGCAGACCGACGAGTGGAGCCTGGAGCCGGGCGACATGCTTTACCTGCCGCCACGCCTGGCCCACTACGGCGTCGCCGAAGACGACTGCCTGACCTACTCGGTCGGCTTCCGTGCGCCGAGCGCCGCTGAAGTGCTGACCCACTTCACCGACTTCCTCAGCCAGTTCCTGCCGGACGAAGAGCGCTACAGCGACGCCGACGCCCAGCCGGTCAGCGACCCGCACCAGATCCAGCACGACGCCCTCGACCGCCTCAAGGCCCTGCTCGCCGAGCACATGGGCGACGAGCGCCTGCTGCTGACCTGGTTCGGCCAGTTCATGACCGAGCCGCGTTACCCCGAGCAGGTTGCCGGCGAAGAGCTCAGCGAAGAAGAGCTGATCGACAGCCTGGAACAAGGCGCGATCCTGGTGCGCAACCCAAGCGCGCGCTTGGCCTGGTCGGAAGTCGATGACAACCTGCTGCTGTTCGCCAGCGGCCAGAGCCGTCTGGTCTCGGGGCATCTGCGCGAACTGCTGAAGCTGATCTGCGCGGCCGACGCACTGCACATCGAAAACCTTGTAGAGTGGCTCAACGACGAAGAAGGCCGCACGTTGGTCTGCCAGCTGGTCAAACAAGGGAGTGTGGGATTCGCCAATGAATAAAATCAGCGTTCGCCTCGCCGACTGGCATAAAGACAACGCCGATATCCGCCGCATCCGCGAAGCGGTGTTTGTCGCCGAACAGCACATTCCGCCTGAGCTGGAGTTCGATGCCGAAGACCAGGAAGCCCTGCACTTCCTGGCCCTGGAAGGCGACTACCCGATCGGCACCGCCCGTTTGCTCGCCGATGGCACCATCGGCCGCATCTCGGTGCTCAAGGACTGGCGTGGCCTGAAGGTGGGCGACGCGCTGGTCCAGGCAGTGATCGCCGAAGCGCAGCACCGCGACCTCAAGCAGCAGACCTTGAGCGCCCAGGTGCATGCCACGCCATTCTATGAGCGGCTGGGCTTTCGCGTGGTCAGCGAGGAATTCCTCGAGGCCGGTATCCCGCACGTAGATATGGTCCGCGACTCCCACGAGATCGCCTGATCTGATCTTCGCGAGGCAATCCTGCTCCTGGATCGGAGCGGGCTTGCCGCGCGATCAGGGTCGACAGCCAATTAGCTGCGCGACACAAAAAGCTGTACATCCATACAGATATAGCTTGCTTCCCCCCTTTTCTTTGCGCATCCTAACGCCCATCGTTTGCCCACGAAGCGTTGCCGGCCATGCGCCTCTTTCTCTGCGAAAAGCCTTCCCAGGCCAAAGACATCGCCCAAGTCCTCGGCGCCACCCGCCGCGGCGATGGCTGCTGGCAAGGCCCTGACCTGTGCGTCACCTGGTGCATCGGCCACCTGCTTGAAACCGCCCCACCCGACAACTACGACGACCGCTACAAGCGCTGGAACCTCGCTGACCTGCCGATCATCCCGGACAAGTGGAAGATGCTGGTCAAGCCCAAGACCGCCAGCCAATTCAAGGCCGTCAAACGCCTGCTCGGCCAAGCCAGTGAGCTGGTGATCGCCACCGACGCCGACCGTGAAGGCGAGATGATCGCCCGCGAGCTGGTCGAGCACTGCCGCTACCGCGGACCGATCCAGCGACTGTGGCTGTCGGCGCTGGATGACGCTTCTATTCGCAAGGCCCTGGCACGCCTGCTACCCGGCAATGAAACCTTCAGCCTGTACCATTCAGCCCTGGGCCGTTCGCGTGCCGACTGGTTGATCGGCATGAACATGAGCCGACTGTTCACCCTGCTCGGCCAGCAGTCTGGCTACCAAGGGGTGTTGCCGGTGGGCCGGGTGCAAACGCCGACGCTGCGCCTGGTGGTCGACCGTGATCGCAGCATCGCTGACTTCGTACCCGTGCCGTTCTGGGCCATCGACGTCCAGCTGGAACACGCCGGCAGCGTATTCAACGCCCAATGGCGCGCACCTGAAGATGCCTGTGACGATCAGGGTCGCTGCCTCAACCAGGGCTTGGCCCAGCAAGCCGCTGACCAGATCAACGCTGCCGCCAGTGCCAGAGTGAGCAAGGTGACCACCGAGCGCGTGCGCGAGGTAGCACCGCTGCCGTTCGACCTGGGCACCCTGCAGGAGGTGTGCTCGAAAAAGCTCGGCCTGGGCGCCCAGGAAACCCTCGACATTGCCCAGGCCCTGTACGAAACCCACAAACTGATCACCTACCCACGCAGCGATTGCGGCTACCTGCCGCTAAGCCAACACGCCGAGGCCCCGGCGATTCTTGCCGCCCTGCAGCGCGCCGACGCCAGCCTTGCGCCACTGCACGCACATCTGCAACCGCAGCGCCGCTCGCGGGCCTGGAATGACGCCAAGGTCAGCGCGCACCACGGCATCATTCCCACCGCCGCCGCCAGCGATCCCTCGCGGCTGCCGCCCAAGCACAAGGCGGTGTACACCCTGGTGCGGGCACGCTATCTGGCGCAGTTCCTGGCCAATCACGAGTACGACCGCACCCAGGCCGAATTCGATTGCGCCGGCCACGCCTTGCGCGCGGTGGGCAAGCAGATCGTCGAGGCGGGTTGGCGCCGCGCCCTGCCCGAAGCGCTGACCCCAGCCAAAGGCCGTGAAGCGCCACCTGCGCAGGTACTGCCCGCACTGCGCGAAGGCCAGGACTGCGCCGTGCATGGCCTGCAGCTCAAGGACCTGTGGACCCAGCCGCCCAAGCCCTTCACCGAAGGCGATCTGATCAAGGCCATGAAGAACGTCGCCAAGCTGGTCGACGATCCCAAGCTCAAGCAAAAGCTCAAGGACACCACCGGCATCGGCACCGAAGCGACTCGCGCCAGCATCATTCAAGGCCTGCTCGATCGTGGTTACCTGGTGAAAAATGGCAAGGCGCTGGCGGCTACCCCGGCGGCGTTCAGCCTGATCGATGCCGTACCCCGGGCGATTGCCGACCCTGGCACCACGGCGATCTGGGAGCAGGCGCTGGACATGGTGCAAAGTGGCGAGATGAGCCTGGAAGAGTTCGTCGCCCGCCAGTCGGCATGGATGGGCAAACTGGTCGAGCGCTGCCGAGGCATGCGCATGACCATCAGTGGGCCTTTGGTGCCTGCGGGTGGTAAGGGTGCGCCTTGGAAGAAAAAGCGCCGCAGCGGCGGCAAGGCCAAGGCCGCTGGAGCGGCCAAAGCCGCCAGTGGCAAGCCTCGACAAAGCAAGCGCAAGACGCCTGCAACCTAGGCGCATGACTGTGGAGCCTGTTGCGGCCTCTTCGCGGCGGTTCGGCGCGAAGAGGCCATCAGCCAACCTACGTCCCACTTTTCAGCCGGCTGAAGGCTCTTGTCAGCTCGCGATTGAACTGCTTGCCATTGTCATTCTTGCTATACAACCGCGCCCGCACCTCTGCCGGCGGGTACGTTCCGGGCGCATTGCGAATCTGCGCATCCACCAGGCCATCAGCGGCGGTTATCGCATTGGCATAGTGGATGGTGTCGGTAATCGGCGCGATCACCTCAGGGCGCATCAAGTAGTCCATCAGCGCCCAGGCGGCCTGTGGATGCGGTGCATCCTTGGGCACCACCAGGGCATCGAGCCAGATCAACGTGCCCTCCTGCGGAATCCGGTAATCCAGGCTGAACGGCTTACCCGCCTGCTGCGCCTGGCCTTGGGCAATAGCCACATTGCCGTTCCACGACATCGCCACACAGGTTTCGCCATTGGCCAGGTCATTGATGTTGCGATCATTGTCGAAGTAGCGGATGTAGGGCCGTATCTTGCGCAACTGCGCCTCAGCCAGCTTGAGGTCTTCCAGGCGCTGCTGATTGATGTCCAACCCCAGGTAGCGCATTACCGCGGCAAACACCTCATTGGGATCATTCAGCAGGCTGACCCCGCAATCGGCGAATTTCGCCACCACCTGCGGATCGAACAACATCGCCCAGCTATCGCGCGGCGCATCGGCCAGCCGCGCCTGGACCGCCTGCTGCTGAAAGCCCACCCCGGTGGTGCCCCAGGCGTAAGTCCCGGCGTAGCGGTTGCCGGGGTCGAACACTGCCATGTGCTGACGGAACTCTTCACCGATACCCTGCAGGTGCGGCAGCTTGGCCTTGTCCAGCGGCTGCAAGGCGCCGCTGGCAATGGCTCGGCTCAAGTGCTGCCCGGCGCTGAGCACCAGATCGTAGCCACTGCCGCCGGTGAGTAGCTTGGTCTCGGCGGTTTCCAGAGAATCGAAATGGTCGGCAACCACCCGGATGCCCGTGAGCTTCTCAAAGTTGGCCAGGGTGTCCGGGGCGAGGTATTCGCCCCAGATGTACAGGTTGACGGTCGGCTGTTGTGCGTCGGCGGCCTGCGCCGCCGCCCCTGCGCAGCCCAACGCCACCGCAAGGGCGAGTTTGCGCAGTTTCATCAGCGGCGTCCCCCAGCGTATTGCGGCATGGTGATGCAAGCCACGTTGCCGCCACCCAGCAGGATCTCGCGGGAATTTTCGATGCCGATGATGCGGTGCCCAGGGAACAATTCAGCCAACGTCGCCTGCGCCACGCTGTCATTGCGGTCGCCAAACAGCGGCACGACAATCGCCGAATTACCCGCGTAATAGTTGATATACGAGGCGCAGATGCGCGTGCCCGCCTCGCGCAGGTGGGTGCCTTCGACCTGATCCAGGCCGGCGGCTTCTTCGGCAGTCCATTGCAGCACATCCGGCTGGGGCAACTTGTGAACTTTAAGCTCGCGGCCACGGCTGTCGCGGGTGCTGCGCAGGATATCGTAGGCCTCCTGGTAGATTTCCCACTGCGGGTCGTCGCGGTTGTCGGTCCATTGCAGCACCACTTCACCAGGGCGCACGAAGCAGGCCAGATCATCGACATGACCGTCGGTTTCGTCGAACTTGCAGCCCCGTGGCAACCAGATCACCTGCTCGGCGCCCAGGTAGTCCTGCAGCCTGCGGGTCACTTCGTCCTTGCCCAGATGGGCATTGCGGTTGCGGTTGAGCAGGCATTGTTCGGTGGTCAGCAGGCTGCCTTGGCCGTCGCTCTGGATCCCGCCAAGCTCGGCGATCAATGGGGCGCGATAGCGGTCCAGGTGCTCGATCTCGAGGACTTTGCGGGCGATCTGATCGTCATTGTCCCACGGGTAGTACAGACCGCCATCGAGCCCACCATAAGCGTTGAACTCAAAGTCGACGCCGCGCACCTCGCCGCTGCTGTCGTTGACCACAAAACACGGCCCGCTGTCACGGAACCAAGTGTCATTGCAGGTCATTTCCACCACCCGCACCTGCTCGGGCAGTACCCGCCGGGCATTGGCGTACTGGGCAGCGGAGGCGCAGACCGTCACCGGCTCACTGCTGGCGATAGCAGTGACAATCTCGACCCAAACTTTTTGCGCAGGCTTTGCCCCGTTGCGCCAGACATCCGTGCGCTCCGGCCAGCCTAGCCAGCAGCCAGCCTTTGGCTCGAACTCTCCGGGCAGGCGGAAACCATCAGCTTTGGGAGTGGTGGTAAGCGAACGTGCCATGGGTCAACCTCGTCGTCACTGGATGGGATGAGCAGACGCTACGCCGCCCAACGCCACGCTTCCAACGATGAAAACTCAGCGATAGGTGAATTCAATTCAGGGTTCGGCGATCTGTTCGATGAACCAATCAACGAAATCCGCCACTGCTGCGCGCTCCAGGCGCAGGCGTTCGCACACCAGGGCGTATTGCCCTTGGGCAGTGACGCTGGCACTGAACGGGCGCACCAGGCGGCCACTTTGCAGATCGGCCTGGCAGGTCAGGTTGTCGCCCATCGCCACGCCCTGGCCCAGCACCGCCGCCTCAAGGGCCAACGCCGCATGGGGAAAATACAGTTGGCGGGTAGGTAGCGCGTCATCGGCGTGAGTGGCCAGCCAGGTGGTCCAGGTCTTGCCATCCTGGTCGTCGTGCAGCAGGCAGTGGCGTACCAGGTCGCGTGGGCGCTTGAGCCCGCCCTGGTTGAACAGCCCAGGGCTGCACACCGGAAAGAACTGCAACAACGGCAGCGGCCGGACGAAGTGGGTGCTGGCGTCCAACGCGCTGGTGCCGTAGGTGATGGCGATATCGACATCCAGGGCCGGGGCGCCAGCATCGATTGGCTGGTCGTGCAGGTGCAGGGTGATGTGCGGGTAGCGGCTGCTGAAGTCGGCCAAGCGGGCGACCAGCCACTTCTGCGCCAGCTCCGCAGTGACCGCCACCCGCAGCACCGCCTGGGAGGCTGGGTCACGCAGCTCATCGCAGGCCTTGCCGATCAACTCGAAGGCCTGTTGCAGGTGATGCAGCAGGCGCTCGGCTTCCGCGCTGGGGCGCACCTGGCGGCCGACGCGCTCGAACAGCGCCACGCCCAACTGCTCTTCCAGTTGGCGGATCTGGTGGCTGACGGCGCTGTCGGTGACGCACAGCTCGGCGGCAGCACGGCCGAAATGGCCGTGGCGGGCGGCGCATTCGAAGGTGCGCAGGGCGGTCAGCGAGGGTAGGCGGCGCATGGCGGTAATCGCTCTTGTTCGAGGAATGAAACTGGGCGTTCGAGGCGAAGCTTACCTGTTGGGCCGTTGTCTGTGCTGGCCTCTTCGCGGCGCATGCCTACACACCTCACTGGCACAATGAAAATCTTCTGCTAAATTTTCATGAAATAAACAACAATAAATTTCACGAGGCTCGGCATGTTCAAGCAATCCGCACAGCACGTCGCCAGCTACTACGCCAAAACCTACCCCGCACCGATCCCGCTACGCCCTACCCTGCAAGGCCCGCTTGATACCGAGGTACTGATCATCGGCGCCGGCTTCAGCGGCCTGCACACCGCCCTGCGCCTGGCCATGGCCGGCAAACGGGTAACGCTGCTGGAAGCTAGCCGGGTGGCTTGGGCTGCGTCCGGGCGCAATGGCGGCCAGGCGCTGCTGGGCTGGTCGTGCGATATGCCGCCGCTGGAAAAAGCCCTGGGCCTTGAGCGTACCCGCCGTTTATGGGACAGCATGTGCTGGGCTGCCCAAGAGCTGCGTGAACTGCCGCAGCGCCATGGCTTCGATGTCGACTACCGGACCGGCAGCCTGTGGACTGCCGTGCTACCCCGCCGGGTCAACCTGCTTGCCCAGGCAAAACGCGAAGCCGAGGAAAAATGGGGCTACGACGCCTTGCGCCTGATCGGCCACGATGAACTACCCGACTGGATCGACAGCCCCCGCTACCAGGCCGCGCTGTATGACCCCAATGGCGCCCATCTCAACCCACTGAAGCTGGCGCAAGGTCTGGCCAGTGCCATCGAAGCCGCTGGCGGGCAGATTTTCGAACAGAGCCAGGTCCACGACTACCAGCAAACCGCCAGCGGTTTCGTCGCCCGCAGCGATCATGGCGAGGTCCGCAGCCAGGTGCTGGTGCTGGCCTGTAACGCCTACATCGACCGCCTCGATCGGCCCCTGGCCCGCCGGCTGCTGCCGGTTGGCTCCTACCAAGTGACCACCGCACCACTGGAACCGGCCTTCGCCCAGTCACTGCTGCCGCGCAACAGCTGCGTGATCGACAACCAGTTCGTCCCCGACTACTTCCGCCTGACCCCGGACCATCGCCTGCTGTTCGGCGGCGGCTGCACCTATCTGGGTGGCATTCCCAAGGACATCGCCAGCGCCACTCGACCGTATTTGGAGCGGGTCTTCCCACAACTGGCCGGGGTCGCGCTGGAGCATGCCTGGGGCGGGCACATCGACTGCAGCATCCAACGCACCCCAGACATCGGCCGCCAGGGCCAGCGCTACTGGCTACAGGGGTTTTCCGGCCATGGCGTGCTGCCGACCCTGGCCGGGGCGCGGGCGGTCAGCGATGCGATCCTCGGCGATGAGCAGTTGCTGAGCCTGTACCAGGGTATCGACAACGGCCGCTTCCCCGGTGGCGACTTGCTGGCCGCGCCACTGGAGGCGGCGGCCAAGGCCTGGTATCGGCTACGCGACAACTTCTGATCGGAGCCACTGCGATGAACATGCAAGATGAAATCGAAGGCTTGGCGATCCTGGTCCGCGACCTGCGCAAGCACCGTGGGCTGACCCTGGATGAACTGGCCAATCAGATCAATCGCTCGGTGGGGTTCTTGTCCCAGGTCGAACGCGGCCTGTCGCGCCCGACCGTGGCTGACCTGACCGCCATCAGTGAAGCGTTGAAGGTGCCCACCACCTATTTCTACAACGTCAGCAAACCGCGCGCGCTGGACTGGGTCACCCGCCCGGACGAGCGGCGCACGCTGTACTACGCCGGTGGCGTTACCGATGTGCTGGTGTCGCCCAAGCTCAACGGCGGCTTCTCGATGCTCGATAGCCACCTGGCGCCGGGCGCCAGCAGTGGCGAGGGGCACCTGAACGACAGCTCCGAGCAAGGCGGCTTTGTTCTGCAAGGCGAGCTGACCCTTTGGCTCGATGGCCAGGATGAACCCGTCACCCTCTACCCCAACGACAGCTTCCAGCTGCCGCCCAACCGTCATTTTCGCTATGCCAACCTGTCCACCCAGGCGACCCGTGTCCTCTGGGTCTTCCGTTGAGAGCACACCATGACCACCATCCAAGGTTTTGCCGATTTGCTCAGTGAAGTACGCGCATTTCGCAGCCAACACCCCGCTGTACGCTATGTCGACTTGATCAGCCTGGACATCCCCGGGCATTTCTACGGCAAGCGCTACCCCGTCGACATGCTGGAAAAGGTCGCGGCTGGCAGCCCGCTGAAGTTGCCGCAAAACTGCGTACTGCTCGGTGTGCAAGGCGGATTGTTCGACATTGGCGACTACTGCTTCAACGACGGCGACCCGGACGCGCCACGCCGGCTGATCCCCGGCACCCTCAAGCCGGTTAGCTGGGAGCGTGAACCGCTGGGGCAGATGCTGATCAGCTCCGACGGCACCGCCGCCCCCATCGAGTTCGAGCCACGGGAAGTGCTCGCCCGCGTGCTACAACGCCTCCAGCGTCGCGGCATTCGCCCGGTGGTGGCCTTCGAGCTGGAGTTCTACCTGTTCGAACGCACGCTCCAGGACGGTGTGCCGCAGTTCCCCCGCGACCCGCTCAGCGGCGATCAGGATGACCAGCCCAACATGCACATCGAACGGCTGTCGCGCTTCAGCGACGTGCTGCGCGAAATGGTCGAGACCGCCAATGCGCAAGGCGTGGACGCCAACGTGATCACCGCCGAGCTGGGCCCCGGCCAGTTCGAGATCAACTTCGGCCACTGCGATGACGGCCTGCGCGCCGCCGACTGGGCGGCGCTGTTCTGTCGCAGCACCCGCGGCGTGGCCCTCAAGCACGGCCTGCGCGCCAGTTTCATGAGCAAGCCCTACTTGCAGGCGCCGGGCAGCGGCATGCATGTGCATGTCAGCCTGTATGACCAGGCCGGCAACAACCTGTTGGCCGCTGACCAGCAACGGCCGTTACGCCATGCGGTGGCCGGTTGCCTGGCGCTGCTGCCGCATTGCATGCCGATCTTTGCCGCCAACCACAATGCGTTCAGGCGCTATGGCGCCATGGTCAATGCCGCCAGCCGCGCCAGCTGGGGGTTCGAAGATCGCGACGCGTGCATCCGTATTCCCGAGTCGGATCCGCGCAACCTGCGCATCGAGCACCGCTTGGCCGGGGCCGACGCCAATCCGTACCTGGTGCTGGCGGCCATTCTGGCGGGCATGGAGCATGGCCTGGACGCGGCGCAGGAACCGATCGCGCCGCTCAATGAAGATCGTCGCAGCGGCATTGATTTTCCCAAGGATCTGCTGAGCGCCGTAGCCGCGATGCGCGATTACCCACCCGTGCTGGCAGGCCTGGGCGAGGAGTTCGTGATGGTCTACTGCGAGAACAAGCGTCAGGATCACCTGGCATTCATGCAGGAGGTCAGTGCCAGGGAGTACCGCTGGTTCCTGTGAAGATTGCTGGCAGTCCCACCGGCTCCTGCGACTGGCTGGGTTTATCGCAGGGCCAACGTGGGAGCGGGCTTGCCCCGCGATGAGGCCAGCACTGGCAACCCTTCACCCCGAGGGCTACCATGGCAGGCTTTAGCGCGGCCTTTTGCCGCGCCTTTGCCGCTTAAGCCCGAACCCTCATGCCTTTCGAACTCTCTGTAGAACCGCTCACCCTGCTGATCCTCGCCGCAGTCGCCTTCGTCGCCGGCTTCATCGATGCCATCGCCGGCGGTGGCGGCCTGCTGACCACACCAGCACTGCTCACCGCAGGCATGCCGCCGCACCTGGTGCTGGGCACCAACAAGCTCAGCTCGACCTTCGGCTCGGCCACCGCCGGCTTCACCTACTACCGGCGCAAGCTGTTCCACCCGGCGCAGTGGCGCCCTGCCCTGTTCGCCACCCTGGTCGGGGCATTGCTGGGGGCGATCATCGCCCACTACCTGCCCGCCGAATGGCTGAACAAAATGCTCCCAGTGATCGTCTTCGCCTGTGGTATCTACCTGCTGTTTGGCGGCACGCCGAAGGCGCCGCTGGATGCCGATGCACCGATCAAGAAAACCTGGCAGGTGCCGCAGGGCTTCACCCTGGGCTTCTACGATGGCGTGGCAGGCCCTGGCACCGGGGCGTTCTGGACGGTGAGCACGCTGCTGCTGTATCCGATCGACCTGGTCCGCGCCAGCGGCGTGGCGCGCAGCATGAACTTCGTCAGCAACATCGCGGCGCTGACGGTGTTCATCGTGTCTGGGCAAGTGGACTACATCGTCGGCTTGGCCATGGGCCTGTCAGTGATGGTCGGCGCCTTCTTCGGTGCACGCACGGCGATCAGCGGCGGCAGCAAGTTCATCCGCCCGGTGTTCATCACCGTGGTGCTGGCGTTGACCGTGCGCCTAGCCTGGCAGCACTGGTTCGGGCAAGCCTAAGCGGCGCGCGACATACAGGTCGATCAGGTGCCGGGCGATGGAACGCCCGGCCGGCAATGGCGGTAACGCATGGACGTTGAACCACTGCGCATCCTCGATCTCATCCGGCTGCATGACGATCTCGCCACCGGCGTACTCGGCATGAAAGCCCAGCATCATCGAATGCGGGAATGGCCAACACTGGCTGCCCACGTACTGGATGTTCTTCACCTCCACCGCCACTTCCTCACGCACTTCGCGCACCAGGCAGTCTTCTGCCGACTCACCGGGTTCGGCGAAACCAGCCAGGGTACTGTAGACCCCGGTGACAAAGCGCGGCGAGCGCGCCAGCAGAATCTCGTCACCGCGCGTCACCAGGACGATCATGCTCGGCGAGATCCGTGGGTAGCTGCGCAGATCGCAAGGCTTGCAGTACATCGCCCGCTCCCAGTGGATCTGCGTCATTGCCTGGCCACAGCTGCCGCAGAAACGGTGCTCACGCGCCCAGGTGCCGATCTGCGCGGCATAGCCCAGTAGCTTGTAGGTATCGAAATCGCCTTCGAGCATGAACTGGCGCAGGCCACGCCAGCCACAACCGGCCACTTCGCCAGCGCTGCGCAGTTCGAGCAAGAACACCGGCTCGCCGTCGAAGTGGCCGATGCCGTGCTCGCTGAGCACGTCCAGCGCTTGGCGCTTGAGCCACTCGCGAGGGAACAGCGCGCCGTTGTCATCCACCAGGAACCCGTCCGGGCCGCGGGCAACGGCCCAGCCCCCAGAGATCTGCGGGTCGAGTACTGCGGTAGTCCAGCGTGCTGACATGTTCGGCTTCCTTCAAGCGCGTCCCCCGCCCAATCAGTCGGCGAACGTCGGTTTCTGTTTGCTCATGTGCGCCGCCACGGCTACCCGCAAGTCTTCGGACTGCAGCATGGCGGCGTTCCAGGTGGCGATGTACTCCAGGCCATCGTCGATGCGATGGTCGCGCATGTAGCCGATCATCTCTTTGGTGCCGGCCACGGCAATGGGGGATTTTCCCGCAATTTCCCGGGCAATGGCAAAGACTCCATCAAGCAGCGCCGCCTGATCAGGGTAGACCCGGTTGACCAGGCCGATCTGCCGCGCCTCTTCGGCCTCGACGTGACGACCGGTATAGGCCATTTCGCGCATCACGCCATCACCGATGATCCGTGGCAAACGTTGCAAGGTGCCGACATCGGCGGCCATGCCCATGTCGATCTCCTTGATCGAGAACTGCGCATCGCTGCTGCAGTAGCGCATGTCGCAGGCCGAAACCAAGTCGATCGCACCGCCCAGGCAATACCCCTGGATCGCCGCCAGGACCGGCTTGCGGCATTTGTCGACCGCGGTGAACGAGGCCTGCATGCGCAGGATGGTCTGGCGCAGCAGGCGAGCATTGCGACCGACGTCCTTGCCCAGCTGGCTGGCCAGCGACGCCAGCATCATCAGGTCGATGCCCGAGGAGAAATGCTTGCCTGCGCCGCTGATGACCACGGCGCGCACCGCATCGGTGTCGTCGATCCACTTGAAGATCGCGATGATCTCTTCCCAGAACGCCGCATTCATTGCGTTGATCTTTTCCGGGCGATTGATCTGAACGTGGGCGATGTTGTCGGTCAGTTCGACCTTGAACGCGGTGTAGTCGGTCACGGGCGGCACTCCTGTGGGAAAAGGGTTCAGCGCCGGACTATAGCGCACCCCAAAGGCCGCACTTGTGCCAAAAGCGGGACTGCACAGCTTGCGCGATGCGCCCGCTTGGGGCACTTTGCGCCACTGCAGAATCATAAGGATACAAATTCATGTCGCGCTCTCTGGCCGGCACTGTCGCCCGCTCGTTTCTGGGCCAGTCGCCGCTTTGGTACAAGGCGGTCATCTGCCTGTTCCTGATCCTCAACCCACTGGTGCTGCTCAGCGCTGGCCCAGTGGCCGCAGGCTGGCTGCTGGTGATCGAGTTCATCTTCACGTTGGGCATGGCCCTCAAGTGCTATCCGCTGATGCCTGGCGGTCTGCTGTTGATCGAAGCCTTGCTGATCAAGCTGACCACGCCCCAGGCGCTGTACGAAGAGCTGCTGCACAACTTCCCGGTGATCCTGCTGCTGATGTTCATGGTCGCGGGTATTCACTTCATGAAGGAGCTGCTGCTGTTCCTGTTCTCGCGGATCCTGCTGGGGGTGCGCTCCAAGGCCCTGCTGGCGCTGTTGTTCTGCGTGTTGTCGGCGTTTCTTTCGGCGTTTCTCGATGCCCTGACCGTGACGGCGGTGATCATCAGCGCGGCGGTGGGTTTCTATGCGGTTTATCACCGGGTGGCGTCTGGGGCCAACCCTCGGGAAGAGTCCGAGCTGGCCAGCGACCAGCAGGTCGCCCAGTTGCACCGTGAAGACCTCGACCAGTTTCGCGCCTTTCTGCGCAGCCTGTTGATGCATGGCGCAGTCGGCACGGCGCTGGGCGGGGTGTGCACCTTGGTCGGCGAGCCGCAGAACCTGCTGATCGGCCATGAGCTGGGTTGGCACTTCGCCGATTTCTTCCTCAAGGTGGCGCCGGTTTCCTTGCCAGTACTCGCCGCCGGCCTGGTGACCTGCGTAGCCCTGGAGAAGCTGTGCCTGTTCGGCTACGGCACCCTGATGCCCGAGCGCGTACGCCAGGTGCTGGCTGCCCACGCCGCCGAGGACGATGCCGCGCGCACCCCAGCGCAGCGCCTGGCACTGCGGGTGCAGGGGGTTGCCGCGCTGATCCTGATTGTCTGCCTGGGTCTGCACATCGCCGAAGTCGGCTTGATTGGCCTGATGGTGATCGTGCTGATCACCGCGTTCACCGGCATTACCGACGAGCACCGCCTGGGCCGCGCGTTCCAGGACGCCATGCCGTTCACGGCGTTGCTGGTGGTGTTTTTCGCGGTGGTCGCAGTGATCCATCAGCAGCAGTTGTTCAGCCCGCTGATCGCCTCGGTGCTGGCCCTACCGGCCGAGCAGCAGCCAGGCATGTTGTACTTGGCCAACGGCCTGCTGTCGGCGATTAGCGACAACGTGTTCGTGGCGACCATCTACATCACCGAGGTCAAGCAAGCATTTGTCAACGGTGCGATGAGCCGCGAGCATTTCGAGACCTTGGCGGTGGCGATCAATACCGGCACCAACCTGCCCAGCGTGGCCACGCCCAATGGCCAGGCAGCGTTTCTGTTCCTGCTGACCTCGGCGATTGCCCCGCTGATTCGGCTATCGTACGGGCGGATGGTGTGGATGGCCTTGCCGTATACCGTCGTGATGGGTGGCCTGGGCTGGTGGGCGGTGACTTACTGGTTGTAAGCCCAGCCAATGGATTGACTGTGCCGGCCTCATCGCGGGGCAAGCCCGCTCCCACGCCCATCTCCCACGAGGACCTGAGCGGCCTGCGTGGGAGCGGGCTTGCCCCGCGATGAGGCCGGCACTGACACGCCATCAATCCTCGCTTCGCCCTACCCCTTCACGGTCCTGCGGGTAATGCTTGGCCAGGGCAAACGCCGGCAACCAGCCCTCGCGGCGCACCGTCCAGCTTTCATAGGTCGGCTGCAGTTGATCAGGCGCATCCATCGCCCCCAGATTGACCTCGACTTCATCAGCACTGCGATTGAACACCGACGAACCACAACGCGGACAAAAATGCCGCCCCGCGTAATCGCGCGTCTCACCCGTGATCGTCACCGCCGCCTGAGGAAAGATCGCCGAGGCATGAAACAACGCCCCGTGAAACTTTCGACAATCCAGACAGTGACACAGGCCAACCCGGTAGGGCCTCCCCGTTGCTTCAATCCGCACGTCGCCGCATAGACACCCTGCGCTGAATCGCTGCATGACGCACCTCCGCCACCTATTCGATCAGCTTCAATAGTGGAGCTCACAGCCCTCGATTGCCAGCAATGCCCCCCTGAGCAGTATTCAGCTGCGCCGCGCTCAGGCCGTCTGCCGACGCATCATCAAAATCGCCGCGCCGAAGCCAATGAAGGTGGTCCCTACCACCCGGCTGACCCAGCGCGAAAACGCCGGCCGGGTCAACACGCCCTTGGCCCGCGAAGCGAGCATTGCGTACAGCCCAAGCGACATCAGCGACAGCGCCATGAAAATCGAGGTAAGGATCAGAAACTGCGGCAGCAATGCAGCCCCCTGGTCAATGAACTGCGGGAACAACGCGGTGAAGAACATAGTCGCCTTGGGGTTGGTCGCTGCCGTGAGAAATGCCGACTTATACAGTTTCATCCGCGTCGGTCTGTTGGCCTTGCTGCTGCCCGCGCCATCGTTCGCAAGCATCGAATTCTTCTTTAACAGCTGCTTTGCGCCCAGGTAGAACAGGTACGCCGCCCCCAGAATCTTCACGGCGTTGAACAGTATTTCCGAGCTAGCAAGCAAGGCCCCCAAGCCGAGCATCGCCGCTGCCGACAAGCAGAACAGGCCACTGACATTGCCCAGCGACGACCAGATCGCCGAGCGTGCGCCGTACAGGATGCTGTTGTTGATCGCCATCAATGAGGCAGGCCCAGGGCTGGCGATGGCAATCGCGGCAACCAGGGAATAAGCGAGGAGCAAGTGGATATCCATGTCTTGGAACTCAATAAAGTGAAATGCTGTAGGGCGTGTTAGTCGCTCAATCGAGCGGGATGGTCTTGGCCATCTCAGCGGTCGGTACCCAGCCCAGGTTTTCATACACCGGCCGGCCAAGTTCGGTGGCATGGAGAATGGCAAAGCCGATGCCGCGCCGGGCGAACTCGGCATCGGCCAGGTTCATCAAGGCCGAGGCCAACCCGCGCCGTCGGTAGTCAGGCTCGACGAACACATTGAGCACATAACCACGCTGGGCGCAGGTTGGATGAGCCGGATGCGGCGGCCAGTCCAGGCTCATCAAACCAATCGCCGCAGCGGTTTTGCCTTGATCGCTGAGGACGAAGCCAAAGTATCGCCCGTCCAATAAACGCGGGCGTAACCAAGTCGCGAAGTGCTCGGTCATGACGCGCAGCTGGGCAGGCTCACCACCGGCCTCAGCGAACATTTTTTCGCGCTGGGCACAGATCATCGCGTGGTCACCCGTTTGCAACCGACGCACCATCAGGCCGGAAAAATCGATTGTGCGGGGAGTCTCGTTCATAACTTGCACCTAGGCTGGGCCATCGATGCTAAAGCAGGCAGGCAACTGGCATAAGCTACAGATGGGGGCCAATCGGACCATACAGAGGAAAATCCCGGCACACCCTGTCACAAGGGTCTGCCGCCGAGGGCGCTGCGCGAAGGCTATGAGCTGATGAGTCAGACCCTGATGCTCACGTTGACGGGGCGCTAATCGACGCTGCTAGGGTTGCCTGCTAAGGTGTGCGCCCCACCTCGCAGCAAAGGAATGAGCGAATGATCACCTGCCATCTCAGATACGTCATCGACCCTTATCAGATACCCGCCTTCGAGCACTACTCACGGCTGTGGATTCAACTGGTCAACCGCATGGGCGGCAACCACCATGGCTATTTCCTGCCGTCCGAGGGCGCCAACAATATCGCCTACGCATTGTTCAGTTTTCCCAGCCTTGCGGCGTACGAACAGTACCGCAAAGCGTCCGAAACCGATCCGGAATGCATCGCCGCGTTCGCCCTGGCGACCGAGCAACGGTTCATTCTGAGTTATGAGCGAAGCTTCCTGCGGCCGGTGCTCGACTAAGCCGTTACCCTTACCGAAATGGACTACAGCTCCGTTAGCGCGGCAGGTAGCCCAACTGCCAAGCCCTGGGGATGAAGGCGCAGACCAAGGCCAGTACGCTGGCCAACGTGCCACTGCCAATCAGCGCCATCAGCCCCAGCCGTTGTTGCAACCAAGCCCCCAGCGCGGCGCCCAGCAACATGCCAGTCCAAGGCACCAACTGCACCCGCCAGCCATTGCGCCGCTCGCCCAGCAGCCAGCGCCCAAGCCCGCGACCGAAGCGTGACAGCGCACCGGTCACATAGGTCAGGCCGATCGGCAGGCCATTCACTTGCTCGACCACGGCATTGATCATGCCCATGGCCAGGATCGCCGTGAGCAGCGCTGGCAATGCCGTCGGTACCGGCCACAGGCCAGCGCCGGTCAGCAGACTGGCGACGATCAACAGCACCGGCCAGGCCTTGCGCTTGAAGCTGCGCACCAGCATCACGCCAAGGGCATTGCCGACCACGAAGCCAACAATCGCCAGCGCCAGACGCACCACCAGGGCCAGATCGGCCTGGCTGATGGCTGCGGCCAAGCGAGTGGTGTTGCCACTCATGAACGAGACGAAATCGCCCATCGCCAACAGGCCGATGGCATCGGTCATTCCCGCCAGCACCGACAGCCCGGCGACCAGGCCCAAGCCGACGCGCCCGCGCAAGCGTTGCAACCTGGCGCGTTTGGCACTGTGCAGGTAAGCGGTATGGGTGAGCATGGGCGGGGCGATCTCCCTTCAGACGGTGGGCAATACTGGCGATGCAAGGTTCGCCTGATGCCTGAGCCAATCGATGAACGCGGATACCGGCACACGCTGCAAGGCTTGCGAGCAAGCAACCGCGTAATAGGCGAAGCGCGCGGGTCAGGGCAGGTCCAGCACCACCACCAGCCTGCCACTTTGTAACGCTTCCTGGGCATGATTGTCTTGCACCAGAGCAATGCCCTGGCCCATCGCGCTGTGCGCAATAACAACAGATCCTCAGCAAAGCTCGGCCCGCGCCGTCAGGCTCCACGCCATGTGTCTGTAGCCATAGGTCCCAGTCAGCGCGGTCGGAGCCTTGCGACAGCGGATGGTGCAGGCAATCCGCCGGACTCTGGATGGCCGGGCCTTTGGCGAGGGCCAGCGGCCGTCGTCAACGAGGCACTGGGGCAGGCCGTGCTGCCCCTTCCCCGTGCCGCTAGCCCAGCAGTGTTAGCCGCCGTCAGGCGGCCAAGCGCCCGCTGGCAATCGCCTCGGACGCTGCCAGCATCGCCCGCAACAACACCGCGCAGCCTGCCGCCAAATCCTCGGGCGTGGCGTTCTCGATCTCGTTGTGGCTGATGCCGTTTTCACAGGGCACGAAGATCATTCCCGCCGGGCCTAGCTCGGCGAGGAAGATCGCGTCATGCCCTGCCCCGCTGACGATGTCCATGTGCGGCAGGCCAAGCGTGCGCGCCGAGTCGCGCACCGCGTCGACGCAACTGCGGTCGAAATACAGCGCGGGGAAATCTGCGGTTGGGGTCAGCTCGTAGCTCAAGCCGTGCTTGGCACAGGTAGCCTCGATCACCTCACGCACCTCGACGATCATCGCATCCAGTTGATCGCCCTGCAGATGACGCAAATCCAGGGTCATGCGCACTTCCCCCGGAATGACGTTACGCGAGCCCGGATACGCTTGCAGGCATCCAACCGTACCGCAAGCGTGGGGCTGATGGCCGAGCGCAGTGCGGTTGACCGCCTCGACCACCGCCGCAGCGCCGACCAGGGCGTCCTTGCGCAAATGCATGGGCGTGGGGCCGGCATGCGCTTCGACGCCACGCAGGCTCAGGTCGAACCACTTCTGCCCGAGGGCGCCGAGCACCACGCCGATGGTCTTGGCCTGGTCCTCAAGAATCGGCCCCTGTTCGATATGCGCTTCGAAGTAGGCACCCACCGGATGACCAAGCACGGCACGTGGGCCGGCATAGCCGATGGCGTTGAGCGCATCGCCCACTGTCACGCCTTGCGCGTCGGTCTTGGCCAGGGTCTGCTCGAGGGTGAACTTACCGGCGAACACGCCCGAGCCCATCATGCAGGGAGGGAAGCGCGAGCCTTCTTCGTTGGTCCACACCACCACTTCCAGCGGCGCCTCGGTTTCGACGCCGAGGTCGTTGAGGGTGCGGATCACTTCAAGACCCGCCATCACGCCAAAGCAACCGTCGAACTTGCCGCCGGTAGGCTGGGTGTCGATGTGGCTACCGGTCATTACCGGCGGCAGTTTGGGATTGCGCCCCGGGCGGCGGGCGAAGATGTTGCCGATGCCGTCGATGCTGACGCTGCAGCCGGCCGCTTGGCACCACTGCACGAACAGGTCACGGGCCTGGCGATCGAGGTCGGTCAACGCCAGGCGACAGACGCCGCCCTTGGCGGTAGCGCCGAGGCGCGCGAGGTCCATCAAAGATTGCCACAGGCGGGCGCTGTCGACGTGGCGGTCGGTGGATTGCAGGACATCCTTGGCAGGATTCATGGTCATCTCCTCAGGCTTTTTTCTGCTGACACGCATGGGTTGTCGAGTGGGACTTGTTCGCGGGCAAGCCCGCACAGGCTGAACGCTGATCCGAACATCACGCCAAGCCCTGTGGGGGCGGGCTTGCCCGCGAACAGACCAGCGCGGTTGCTCAGGGCACAGGTTTAGCCAGCCGCGCGGGACTGCGGGCAGCGATGCCACCGAGGACGTAGTACAGCGCCCCACCCAGCAGCGAACCGGTAAACCAGCCGTAGTCATAGAACCAACTGAAACTGCTATTGCCGATAGCCATCACGGTAAGCGCCACCGGTAGCGCGAAGGCGGCGAAACCCGCCCAGTTCCAGGCCGGGTAAACGTCGTCGCGATACAACCCGGCAAGGTCCAGCTGCTGACGGCGGATCAGGAAGTAGTCCACCACCATGATCCCGGCAATTGGCCCGAGCAGGCTGGAGTAGCCCAGCAGCCAGTTGGAATAGACGCTCTCAAGGCTCAGCTCGGAAACGATCCAGCCGAGCTTTTTCAACAGCTCGTGGCCCATCAGCAGCAAGCCGATCACCCCGGTCAGCAGCACCGCCCGGGTGCGCCCGATCAAGCGGGGGGCGATGTTCTGGAAATCGTTGGTGGGCGAAACGATGTTCGCTGCGGTGTTGGTCGAAAGCGTGGCGATCACGATCAAGGCCATGGCCAATGCGACCCAGCCTGGGCTCTGGATACGGCCGATCAGGCTGACCGGATCGGAGACGGTTTCCCCCACCAGCGAGGCCGAGGCGGCGGTCATCACCACCCCCAGGGCGGCGAACAGGAACATGGTCAGCGGCAAGCCGAAAATCTGCCCGAGGATCTGGTCTTTCTGGCTCTTGGCATAGCGGCTGAAGTCGGGAATGTTCAGCGACAGCGTGGCCCAGAAGCCGACCATCGCCGTTAGCCCCGCGCAGAAGTAACTGACCACGCTGGCGCCCTCTGGACGCTTGGGGGGTTGGGCCAGCAGCTCGGTCATCGACATGTGCGGCAGGGCCCAGAACAGCAGGCCGAAACCGACTGCCACCAGCAGCGGCGCAGACAGCGTTTCCAACCACTTGATCGACTCGGCGCCACGCAGCACCACCCACAGGTTGAGCGCCCAGAAGATCATGAAGCCCAGCACCTCGCCGGTACCGGCCAGGGCCTTCCAGCCGTCGAACACCGAGCCCAGGAACAGGTGAATGGCCAAGCCGCCGAACATGGTCTGGATACCGAACCAGCCGCAAGCGACCACCGCACGAATCAGGCACGGCACGTTGGAGCCGAGGATGCCGAACGAGGAGCGCAGCAGCACTGGGAAGGGAATGCCGTACTTGGTCCCTGGGAAGGCGTTGAGGGTCAGCGGGATCAATACGATGAGGTTGGCCAGCAGGATCGCCAGCAACGCCTCACCCACGCTCAAGCCGAAGTAGGCGGTCAGCACTCCGCCCAGGGTGTAGGTCGGTACACAGATGGACATCCCCACCCACAAGGCGGTGATGTGCCACTTGTTCCAGGTGCGCTGGTGCACCTTGGTGGGGGCCATGTCGTGGTTGTAGCGGGGGCTGTCGAGGACGTCGCTGCCAGCATTGAGCTCGCACAGACCATCCTTTTCGATCACTTCCGATCTGCTCGGTTGCATGGGGCCTTCTCCAGATTTTCTTTTAATTTTTCGCTCATCGGGCTAATGCGATGGCCGGAGTACACACACCACCAGTACTGCACCTGTGGCCCGGCCTGGCTGCGGGCCCTCTCAATAAGCATGCCGGGTTGGCCGAAGCTGCCCCGGTCGACCGCCGCCGACCACAGGTAATCAACTGATCTGCAAAGCATTGTTCAACGCCAGCGGCGGACACGGTCAAACCCGTGGCTGACGCTGTTACTGCAACGAGCCGGCCTTGGCCCCTGCATCAGGTTTCAATCTGGTGCAGCGATTTTTTCTGCGCCGCGGACCAGGCCCTCACACCCAGTTTCAAGCAGCTGATTTTGCATGGAAAATCTTGACCAATTTGCCATCTTGTCAAGTGCGTCAAAATGGTGAGGAGGCTCACCATTTTGGTGATTTTTGTTTTAATTCGTTATTTTTCAATAACTTATAAACTGAATATGCTTATAAAAATATTTCTTGAACAATAGTAGATCCCCATCTAGATTTCATTCTTGTCAGGCCTGACAGGATTAAAACTATCCTCCAGTCACTGCCAGAAAAATAATTTCAAGAACCGGCCCAAGACCGGTCAGCCTGCGAGGAAGACGGCAATGTCCCTGTTGATCCGTGGCGCCACCGTGGTTACTCACGAAGAAAGCTACCCCGCTGATGTCCTGTGTGTTGATGGCCTGATCCGCGCCATTGGCGAAGACCTCGATCCCCCCGCCGGCTGCGAAACCCTCGATGGCAGCGGTCAATACCTGATGCCCGGTGGCATCGATCCGCACACCCACATGCAATTGCCGTTCATGGGCACGGTGGCCAGTGAAGACTTCTTCAGTGGCACTGCCGCAGGGCTTGCCGGCGGCACCACCTCGATCATCGACTTCGTCATCCCCAACCCCCAGCAGTCATTGCTGGAAGCCTTCCACACCTGGCGCGGCTGGGCGGAAAAATCCGCTAGCGACTATGGCTTTCACGTCGCCATCACCTGGTGGAGTGAACAGGTCGCCGAAGAGATGGGCGAGCTGGTCGCGCACCATGGGGTCAACAGCTTCAAGCACTTCATGGCTTACAAGAACGCGATCATGGCCGCCGACGACACTCTGGTGGCCAGTTTCGAGCGCTGCTTGCAACTGGGCGCAGTGCCTACCGTGCATGCCGAGAACGGCGAGCTGGTCTACCACCTGCAGCAGAAGTTGCTCGCCCAGGGCATGACCGGCCCCGAGGCGCATCCGCTGTCGCGCCCTGCCCAGGTCGAAGGCGAAGCCGCCAGCCGCGCCATCCGCATCGCCGAAACCCTGGGCACGCCGCTGTACCTGGTGCATGTGTCGACCCGCGAGGCGCTGGATGAAATCGCCTATGCCCGGGCCAAGGGCCAGCCGGTGTACGGCGAAGTCCTGCCCGGCCACCTGTTGATCGACGACAGCGTCTACCGCGACCCGGACTGGGCCACCGCCGCAGGCTTTGTGATGAGCCCGCCGTTCCGCCCACGCGAGCATCAAGAGGCGCTGTGGCGCGGACTGCAATCGGGCAACCTGCACACCACCGCCACCGACCACTGCTGCTTCTGCGCCGAGCAGAAAGCCGCCGGGCGCAACGACTTCAGCCGCATCCCCAACGGCACTGCCGGCATCGAGGACCGCATGGCTGTGCTGTGGGACGCCGGGGTCAACAGCGGGCGCTTGTCGATGCACGAGTTCGTCGCGCTGACCTCCACCAACACGGCGAAGATCTTCAACCTGTTCCCGCGCAAGGGCGCCATCCGCGTCGGCGCCGATGCCGACCTGGTGCTGTGGGACCCACAGGGCAGCCGCACGATCTCGGCCAAGACCCACCACCAGCAGGTCGATTTCAACATCTTCGAAGGCCGCACGGTTCGCGGCATCCCCAGCCACACCATCAGCCAGGGCCGGGTGCTCTGGGCCGATGGCGACCTGCGCGCGGAACCTGGCGCCGGTCGTTACGTGGAGCGCCCGGCCTACCCCTCGGTGTATGAGGTGCTCAGCCGACGCGCCGAGCATCAGCGGCCGACGCCCGTTCAGCGTTGAAGCAAGGGCCTGCTAGGCAGCCCATCGCAGGCTGGCGATAGCCTGCGCTGGGCGAGCAAGAACAAGAATGATGTACCCGTTGACTGCCATCCCCGAAACGGACAGGCGGGTGACCGCCGCCTGCATCCATAAAAAAGAGAGAGGCTACAACCGTGATCGATGCCCTGAAGCACCTGCCGCGCCCCCGCGCCGGCGCCGACCAACTGGCCGATAACTTCGGCGATCTCGCTCCCCCCCTCAGCGCCCGCCAGGCTGCGCTGGAAAGCGCTCGATGCCTGTACTGCTTCGATGCGCCGTGCGTCAACGCCTGCCCCAGCGAGATCGACATCCCCTCGTTCATCCACCGCATCAGTGACGACAACCTGCAAGGCGCCGCCGAACGGATTCTGTCGGCGAACATCCTCGGCGGCAGCTGCGCCCGGGTCTGCCCGACCGAAATCCTCTGCCAGCAAGCCTGCGTGCGCAACAACGCCCAGGAATGCGCGCCTGTGCTGATCGGCCAGCTGCAGCGCTACGCGCTGGACAACGCCGGTTTCAGCGAGCACCCATTCAAGCGCGCGCCGGCCACGGGCAAGCGTATCGCAGTGGTCGGCGCCGGCCCGGCCGGCTTGTCCTGCGCTCATCGCCTGGCCATGCATGGCCACGACGTGGTGATCTTCGAGGCCCGCGAGAAGTCCGGCGGCCTCAACGAGTACGGCATCGCCCGCTACAAACTGGTGGATGACTACGCCCAGCAAGAAGTGCAATTTTTACTTGGCATCGGCGGCATCGAGATCCGCCACGGCCAGCGCCTGGGCGGCAACCTGAGCTTGAGCGAGCTGCACCAGCAGTACGATTCGGTATTCCTCGGCCTGGGCCTGAACGCTGTACGCCAACTGGGCCTGGCGGACGAAGAAGCGCCCGGCCTGCTCGCCGCCACCGACTACATTCGCGAACTGCGCCAGGCCGATGACCTGAGCCAACTGCCGTTGGCCGACCGCTGCCTGGTGATCGGCGCGGGCAATACCGCCATCGACATGGCTGTGCAGATGAGCCGCCTGGGCGCCCGCGACGTCAACCTGGTGTACCGCCGTGGCCACGCCGACATGGGCGCCACCGGTCATGAACAGGACATCGCCAAGGCCAACCAGGTACGCCTGCACACCTGGGCACGCCCGGATGCGGTGTTGCTCGATCAGCACAATCGCGTGCGCGGCATGCGCTTTGCCCGCACCGAGCTGGTCGAAGGCCGCCTGCACGATACCGGCGAAACCTTCGAGCTGGCCGCCGACGCGATCTTCAAAGCCATCGGCCAATGCTTCGACGACACCAGTCTCAGCGACCCGCTGGCCGCGCAACTGGCCCGCGACGGCGAACGCATTCAGGTCGACCAGAACCTGCGCACCAACCTGCCCGGCATCTATGCCGGCGGCGATTGTACCGCGCTAGGCCAGGACCTCACCGTCCAGGCCGTGCAACACGGCAAGCTGGCCGCCGAAGCCATCCATGCCCAACTCATGCTCAATGTGGAGGCTGCGTAAATGGCCGACTTGTCTATCGAATTCGCCGGTATCAAGGCACCCAACCCGTTCTGGCTGGCCTCTGCACCGCCAACCGACAAGGCTTACAACGTGGTCCGCGCGTTCGAGGCCGGCTGGGGCGGCGTGGTCTGGAAAACCCTCGGCGAAGACCCAGCAGCGGTCAACGTGTCGTCGCGCTACTCGGCGCACTTTGGCGCCAACCGCTCGGTGCAGGGCATCAACAACATCGAGCTGATCACCGACCGCTCGCTGGAGATCAACCTGCGCGAGATCACCCAGGTCAAGAAGGACTGGCCCGACCGCGCGCTGATCGTGTCGCTGATGGTGCCGTGCGAGGAGCAGTCGTGGAAGTTCATCCTGCCGCTGGTAGAGGCCACCGGCGCTGATGGTATCGAGCTGAATTTCGGCTGCCCACACGGCATGCCTGAGCGCGGCATGGGCGCCGCCGTCGGCCAGGTGCCAGAGTATGTCGAGATGGTCACCCGCTGGTGCAAGACCTACTGCTCGCTGCCGGTGATCGTCAAGCTCACCCCGAACATCACCGACATTCGTCAGTCGGCCCGCGCTGCGCATCGCGGTGGCGCCGATGCGGTGTCGCTGATCAACACCATCAACTCGATCACAAGCGTCGATCTCGAGCGCATGGTTGCGCATCCAATCGTTGGCGATCAGAGCACCCATGGCGGTTATTGCGGCTCGGCGGTCAAGCCGATTGCCTTGAACATGGTTGCCGAGATTGCCCGCGACCCTGAGACTCGCGGGCTGCCGATCTGCGGCATCGGCGGCATCGGTAACTGGCGGGATGCCGCCGAGTTCATCGCGCTGGGCAGCGGTGCGGTGCAGGTATGCACGGCGGCCATGCTGCATGGCTTTCGGATTGTCGAGGACATGAAGGACGGGCTGGCGCGCTGGATGGACCAACATGGCCATCGCAACCTGGACGCGTTCCGTGGCCAGGCGGTTGGACATACCACGGACTGGAAGTACCTGGACATCAACTACCAGGTGATTGCCCAGATTGACCAGCAAGCGTGCATTGGCTGTGGGCGTTGCCACATCGCCTGCGAAGATACCTCGCACCAGGCGATAAGCAGCACACTGAAGGCCGATGGCACCCATGAATACCGCGTTATCGAGGAGGAATGCGTGGGCTGCAACCTGTGCCAGATCACCTGCCCAGTCGAGGACTGCATCGAGATGGTGGCGCAGGATACCGGCAAGCCTTATCTGAATTGGACCCAGGATCCGCGCAATCCGTATCGTGAGGCCAGTTAGGTTGCGGTTTGTTCGGCGATAGTCGGGGCCGCAAGGCGGCCCCAGTACTTCACCCCAACGCCGTCTCATGCAAACACTGCCAAACAATCGATTGTGCGCTGCACCGCACGATCACCAACGAATACCGCACCTGCTCAACCCCGGGCAAACGATGCGTCTCCTTGTACCTCAAGGCAACGCCACTCCGCGCCTGCCACACCACCTGCACATCGCTGACCAGCATTTCCAACCCCACTCGGGTGCCCGCAACGCGATCGAACATCTGCCCCACCTGGGTACGGTCCACCAGCGCCCCAGCCGTGGTGACCATGCTGAAGTCATCGGCAAACACCGCCATCAGTTGCTCAAGCACCTCGCGGGTCTCAGCCGCAGGTCGGGTAAACACCGTATGAATCAGTTGGTGCACGTCATGGATACTGCGCTCAGCTCGTTCAATCAGTGCTTCATTCATCCATTGCTTCCTGACATCGGCATGAAACCTGGAATCTTACTGCTTTCAGCACATACACCTGACATTTTTGCCAGTAGACATACACAACCAGCAAAACCAATGTAGGTAGAGAGCCAATGCGTCAACTCGCCAAGTGACCTAATCCTCTGCGGTAAGCAAGTGCAAAAAGCCAAACAGTGCTGCTCTGAGCACTTGCGTTAACCACTGTCTACAGGAGCACCAAAATGACTCTCGAGCGCCAATTTAATGACGAAGTAAATCGCATCTCTGCTCTACCTCCTGAACCGCCAGTTCCGATTCCAGTACGACGCCAACTCTGGATGCATTACAAGCAAGCGATCTATGGCGATTATGCCCAGAGCAAGGTAGGCAACGTAGACTTGGGACATTACAAAAAACAGGGCGATATCGAAATCAAACAAGGAGGTTGGGGAGACTTGAAAGGAATGTCCAAGGAGATGGCGATGGAAAAATATATAGAACTCGCCAAGAGCATCAGATAAAGCGTCGTCCAGCCGTATAGGCAAATCAATAACCTGCCTATACGGCTATACGGGCGATGAGCTCACGGCTCCAAGCCAATACCGCGCAGGATAACGCCGGTCACCGTCTGCACCGCCCTTTCAAAAGCCATGTCCGACAGCGGCTCGCCGCCATTGAGCAGCTCGACCTGATAACCAAAGTCGGCGTAGTGCTGGGTCGAGGCCCAGATCATGTACAAAAGCGCCGAAGGCTCGACCGGCAAGATCCGCCCCTCCTCGACCCAGCGACGAATCTTCGCTTGCTTGAGCTGCGCCCAGGGCACCAGGCTGTCATCCAGGCTCGCGCCCAGCAGCGGCGCGCCGTGCAACATCTCCTCGGCCCAGATCTTCGAGCCCAGCGAGCGCGAGCGCGAATGGCTCATCTTGGCCCGGATATAACTGGTCAACACCACCCGCGGGTCGTCGAAGCGCTCGAAGCACAGGGCGTCCTGCTTCCACACATCCAGCAGATCCTGCAGCACCGCTCGATACAGGTCGTCCTTGGTGCTGAAGTAGTAATGCAGATTGGAGCGCGGCAGTTCGGCCTGCTCGGCGATATCGCCCATCGAAGTGGCGCCGAAGCCCTTTTCGGCAAACACCTTCTCGGCAGCTTGCAGAATCTTCTCGACGTTACGTCGACGGATTTCGATCTTGTGGTTGGCCATGGCCTGTCCAATGCGACTGAAACCCGTCAAGGCTAACAGTTTTGCGCAAGGCGCAGGCAACTAACCCCAGTTAAGCCAAAGCACAAGCCAACGATTGATTTTCTATTTTTGTGTTGTGGGTTCTGGCCTCTTCGCGGCGGTTCGGCGCGAAGAGGCCAGAGTGTCCCCCACACCTGTCACTATCACCAGATAACGCCAGCCCAGGCGCCGCCTGGCGCTGGCTTTACCTTCAGCGGCGGCTGATCACCACTTGCAGATATTCACTGGGCACCACCAACGACGCTTCGCCTGCGCCATTGTGCTCATTGAGCAGCTGGGTCAAATCGCTTTCCAGTGCACCCGCCGCGGCGCTATCCAGCGACGCAAAGGCCTTGTGCACCGGGCCGTACCAGGTGCGAAACACATCGATGAAATGCGCCGGCGAACGGTAGCGAAAATTAAAATGCTGGCGGCTCACCTTGATTGAGCCGATGGCATCGCCGAACAGCTGGTGCAACTGCTCTTCATCGCCCCAGCGCGATGGCGGTTGCGCACCGGCAGGCGGTGGCACGTGCCGGCCCAGGGTCTTGAACATCTGGCCGATAAAACCTTGTGGGGTCCAATTGGCCAGGCCAATCCTGCCGCCCGAGCGGCAAACACGGGCAAGCTCTTTGGCCGCCTGCGCCTGATCGGGGGCGAACATCACACCGAAGGTCGAAATGACGGCATCGAACGCGCCACTGTCGAACGGCAGCGCCTCAACATCGGCGGTTTGAAACACGACATCCAGGTGTTCTGCGCGGGCGCGCTCTTCACCTCGTTTGAGCAGCTCGGGTACATAGTCGGTGGAAGTGACTCGGCAACCGCGCCGTGCAGCCGCCAGGGTGGCATTACCGTTGCCGGCGGCGACATCCAGCACCTGCTCGTCCCAGCGCAGGTCGCAGGCTTCGGCCAACCGCTCGCCGACCAACTGCAACGTGGTACCGATGACCGCGTAATCTCCACTGGCCCACGCTGCCTGCTGGCGGGCCTTCAATGCTTGCAAATCCAGGGGTGTGCTCATGGCGTGCACCTGATTTTTCCGCGCGGCCGTCTTGCTTGAGGCGGTCAGCGCGCCATTGTTGTCTTGGAGTGTTCAGGCCGAGCCGATTGCGCCCGGCCAGCGATTAGCTAAACCCTATCCCCGGTTAACGGCAATGGCCTGTGCCCGGGACACAAGATGAGTTGGGTACATGCTTAGTGCCTGATCGAATATACCCACGCTCAGGCCGCAGATCGCCCACAGGGAAAACCAGCAGGCTCGCTCAAGGGTTCCCCATGCCGGCGGGCACAGGTATCCTCGGCCTCTCAAATCCGGGCTTTCCAGGACGGTAACGATGACCAAGCCGCTATTGCTGCTCAGCGCAGCCCTGCTCCTCAGCCCGCCGCTGCAGGCGCAGATCATCCAGCGCCAGCTAGGCGAGTTCGATTTCAAACTGGGCACCAGCGCTTCGCGCAGCATGGCCCAAGGGCTGATCTCTCCCAGCGCGATCGGCTCGTTCCACGGCGGCCTGGATTTCACCCACCCCAGCGGCTGGTACTTCGGCCAGTACGCGCCGAGTATGGGCCTGACCCCCACTTCCACCCTGCAACTGGATAACTACCTGGGCTACAAGCACCACTTCGACAACAGCCTGGGCTACGAGGTAGGGCTGATCCATTACAGCTACCCCGAGATATCAGGCCGTGACCGCTACGCGATGTACGGCGGCCTGTCACTGTTGGGCAGCAAGTTGGGCGGCGCGCTCAATGACAACCCCGACAACCGCATTGGTACCCTGTTCGCCGATCTGGGCCAACTGCCGCTGTTGGATCTCGGGGTGACCGTGAAGCTGGCCCATCACCGCCTCGGCACGCCCTACACCATCGGCGATGGCCGCCAGGTCGACAGCTTCAACGATTGGTCGCTGAAGCTGTCGCGCTCGTGGCTGGGCCTGGACCTGAACCTGATCTACAGCAACTCCGACCTCAGTGGGGGCGGCTGCGCAGCTTATACAGGTATCAACAGCTACTGCGATGGCATGCTCACCTTCAAGGCCCAGCGCAGCTTCTTCTAGCGCGGGACGTTCTAAGCTGCAAAAAACAACAAAAGCACCCTCGGGTGCTTTTGTTGTTTACGCCGTTATCAGGACAGCGCCGCCTTGGCCCGAGCGCTGTGCAGCTTCTTGTAGCTGTCGACCAGGCGCAAATGTCGGTCGAGCCCTTCCAGCTTCATGCTGGTCGGGGTCAAGCCATAGAAGCGCACGCTGCCGTCGACCGAGCCGAGCACCGCATCCATCCGTGGGTTGCCGAACATGCGACGGAAGTTGACCTCGTAGTCGGCCAGCTCCAGCTCATCGTCCAACTGCACTTCGAGCACCACGTTCAGCGCCTGATAGAACAGACCGCGCTCCAGGATGTTGTCGTTGAACTGCAAGAAGGTCTCCACCAGTTCCTTGGCCACTTCAAAGCGCTTCAAGGCCAGGCTGATCAGCAGTTTCAACTCCAGGATCGTCAACTGGCCCCAGACGGTGTTGTCGTCGAACTCGATGCCGATCAAGGTGCTGATGGCGGTGTACTCGTCCACCTCGCAGTTGTCCAGACGCTTGACCAGCGCCCTCAGGCTGCGGTCATCGAGGCGGTGCAGGTTGAGGATGTCGGCGCGGAACAGCAAGGCCTTGTTGGTGTTGTCCCAGATCAGGTCTTCCACCGGGTAGATTTCCGAGTAGTCCGGCACCAGGATCCGGCAAGCATTGGCGCCAAGGCTGTCGTAGACCGCCATGTACACTTGCTTGCCCATGCCTTCGAGGATGCCGAACAAGGTCGCCGCTTCATCGGCATTGGACTGCTCGCCCTGGCCGGAGAAATCCCACTCGACGAACTCGAAGTCGGCCTTGGCACTGAAGAAGCGCCACGACACCACGCCGCTGGAGTCGATGAAGTGCTCGACGAAGTTGTTCGGCTCAGTCAGCGCGTGGCTTTCGAAGGTCGGTTGCGGCAGGTCGTTGAGGCCTTCGAAGCTACGGCCCTGGAGCAGTTCGGTGAGGCTGCGCTCAAGCGCCACTTCAAAGCTTGGGTGCGCGCCAAACGAGGCGAACACACCGCCGGTACGCGGGTTCATCAAGGTCACGCACATGACCGGGAATTCACCGCCCAGCGAAGCGTCCTTGACCAATACCGGGAAGCCTTGCTCTTCCAGGCCCTGGATCCCGGCGAGGATGCCGGGGTACTTGGCCAGCACCTGCTGCGGCACATCCGGCAGCGCCAGCTCGCCTTCGAGGATCTCGCGCTTGACCGCGCGCTCGAAGATTTCCGACAGGCACTGCACCTGCGCTTCGGCCAGGGTATTGCCGGCGCTCATGCCGTTACTCAGGTACAGGTTTTCGATCAGGTTGGAGGGGAAGTACACCACCTCACCGTCCGACTGGCGCACGAACGGCAACGAGCAGATGCCGCGCTCCTTGTTGCCCGAGTTGGTGTCGTACAAGTGCGAGCCTCGCAGCTCGCCGTCGGGGTTGTAGATTTCAAGGCAGTACTCATCGAGAATTTCCGTCGGCAGCGCGTCCTTCGGACCCGGCTTGAACCAACGCTCGTTGGGGTAATGCACGAAGTCCGCATTGGCGATGTCTTCGCCCCAGAACTGATCGTTGTAGAAGAAGTTGCAGTTCAGCCGCTCGATGAACTCGCCCAGGGCCGAGGCCAACGCGCCTTCCTTGGTCGCCCCCTTGCCGTTGGTGAAGCACATCGGCGAATGCGCATCACGAATGTGCAGCGACCAGACGTTAGGCACGATATTGCGCCACGAGGCGATTTCGATCTTCATGCCCAGGTCGGCGAGAATCGCCGACATGTTGGCGATGGTCTGCTCCAGTGGCAGGTCCTTGCCGGCAATGTAGGTGCGAGCCTTGGCGTCGCTGTCGAGCATCAGCAGCGCCTGGGCATCGGCGTCGAGGTTGTCCACCTCTTCGATGATGAACTCAGGGCCGGTCTGCACGACCTTTTTCACCGTGCAGCGATCGATCGAGCGCAGGATGCCCTGGCGGTCTTTTTCCGAGATATCGGCCGGCAGCTCGACCTGGATCTTGAAGATCTGGTTGTAGCGGTTTTCTGGATCGACGATGTTGTTCTGCGAAAGGCGAATATTTTCCGTAGGGATATTGCGCGTCTGGCAGTACAGCTTTACAAAGTAAGCCGCGCACAGCGCCGACGAAGCCAGGAAGTAGTCGAACGGACCCGGTGCCGAGCCATCGCCCTTGTAGCGGATAGGTTGATCGGCCACCACCGTGAAATCATCGAACTTGGCTTCAAGTCGAAGGTTATCGAGAAAATTTACCTTGATTTCCATGCGGGATTACCATAATTCGAGCAAAACGATGGCGGGCATTATCCGGGTTTCTTGACGGGAAGTCTTGAGCGTTCTGTCTCGTCGCCCCACCTCCGCTCATCAGCTACAGGGCACAAGGATGACCCTTCGACTACGACCCGCGCAGGTGACCGACCTGCCGTCGATCTATCAAGGCGAACAGGCCTACATCCAACGCTGGGAGCCGGCCCACGAGGCGGCCTGGCGCCTGCAACTGGAAAGGCATCTACGGCGCTGGGTGGATAACTTCGAGCGACTGACGGTCGCGCTCATCGATGAGCAGTTCGCCGGTTACGCGCTATGGACTGCCGAGCAAGGCGCGGCTGAGCTGTGCACTATCCATGTCTCGCAGCGCTACCGGCGAAACGGCGTGGGGCGGGCGCTACTGGACAGGTACAACGCTGATGCACTGAGCCTGGGGTTCACCCAGCTGGCCTTGAGCGTGCGCCCCGATAACCCCGCCAGGTACCTGTATGAGCAGGCGGGGTTCATCTGCACGGGCAACGGCACGCACGACTATCTCAGGTACCAGCGCTGCCTAGCGGACGGCGGCTGTGCTTGACTGGGCACTCCTGGCAAACTCGACCGCCGCAGTAATCGCCGCCCGCGCTTGCGGGCTGTTTTTCCAACAGGTCGAGCCCACTGCGGCAGAAGCCTGAGCGAGGATGTCACCTACATTCGCCTGACTGAGTAGCGCCAGCGAGTCGATGCCCATGTGTTCAAGGCGTGCGATGACGGTCGGCCCGACGCCCTTGAGCGCTAACAGGGCGGTGTGTTCATGGGCTGGGAATGGCATCGGTAAACTCCTTTTATGGGCCGTGTGGGGTCGGCTGAGTTTGCCACCGCCGGTTCGGGCCTCATCTCGGGTGAGGGAGAGGTCGGGGTAACTTAGCATGCGCCGGCTGGCTTTAGCGTGTGCGCACGACTAGGGTAAGGAGCACACTTACTCGCGAGCATTGCCCGATGCGGACCTGGCTATTGTTGATCCTCAGCCTGAGCTGTCCCCCACTGCTGGCCGAACAGGCCTTGCCTGTGCGCGATGCCTGGACGCTCTCTGACCAGTTCGACCAGCCCTACACCCTCGATGGCCAGACCCGTGTACTGATGATTGCCCGCAGCATGTCCAGCGCGCGCCTGGTAAACAGTGCGGTGGAACACACCCCGAAAGGTTATCTGGAACAACGCGGCGTGGTCTTCGTGGCGGATATCGAAAAGCTGCCGAGCCTGGTCCAGGCTGTGCTGGTGCCAAACATGCGCTCGGCGAACTACCGCATCCTGCTGGACCGCGACGGCCAGGTCGCCGAACGCTACGCCGGTGACCGCGACAGTGTTCAGTGGCTGGAAATGCAGGGCGGTAGCGTCACGCGTGAGCGACGTTTCAGCGATTTGCCCGGCCTACGCCAGGCGCTTGCGGGGTTGGTTGCGAGCCGAGCAGAGCGATAGCGCTGCTGCTTTCAGTCCAGCAAGAACGCACGGGCAATAAAATGTAATCGCCCACATGACTATGGCGCTAAAAGCTATAAAGCGAGACAGGCTCGAAACTTCGCCAGGAGCACTCAATGCTCATCAGCAAAAAAAGACACTAAAATTATTGATTCAGAAACGGACTACACAGAATTGGGAAGGCCTTTTTAGATTGTGTAAGAAACAGACCTTTCCATTGTGAAGCTTGCGCACCTACCATCCTGGCCGGGTATCCAGCATGGATAAAACGACAGTAGCGGCGAGATCACAGCCCGTAGTAGCTTTTCGCCTCTACCACCCAAAAGGGTGAGCACTCAGTGGAGCTAAAATGGAATTTGTAGACCGTCTCAATTCACTGGCCGCAAAGGTCAACCAGCTTGCCTCAACCATCCAAACAGAAGAGGCCACTAAAACCGCATTTGTCATGCCTTTCATCCATTCGGTCTTAGGCTATGACGTCTTTGACCCATCAGAAGTTGCCCCGAGTACGTGTGCGACATCGGCACGAAAAAAGGTGAAAAGATCGACTACGCCATCTTGAAAAATGGTGAAATCCAGATCTTGATTGAGACAAAAAAAATTGGCGAGCCACTGAACATCAACCATGCCAGCCAACTCTTCCGATATTTCCATGTCACGACCGCAAGAATATCCATCCTGACAAATGGAAGGCACTATAGATTTTTCACTGACCTTGACGCACCCAATAAAATGGACGAAAAGCCATTTCTAGAGGTCGACCTACTCGACATTGACGAGCATGTCATTCCAGAATTACAGAAGCTAACAAAATCGGCTTTTGATGTTGATTCGATCATCAACGCAGCGGGCGAATTGAAGTATGTAGGACAAATCAAGCGCGAAATGTCATCACAATTCAGCCAGCCCGATGACGACTTCATTAAGTTCTTTGCATCCCGTGTGTATGACGGCGCAATCACTCAAAAAGTTCGCGAACAATTCGGCCTCCTAACCCGCAAAGCGGCCTCGCAATTTCTCAACGATCAAATCAATGATCGTCTCAAGTCTGCAATCAGTGGAATCCCTTACCCCACCCCAGCTGAAAAGGTAATCGCAGACACGCAAGCAGAGGTGTCTGATGCGGGCGAAGACCGAATTCAAACAACAATGGAGGAGCTCGAAGGCTTCCATATTGTCAAGGCAATAGTTCGCACAACGGTTGATTCGAAACGCGTCATCCATCGCGACACCCAAAGTTATTTTGGCATTCTGCTGGATGATAACAATAGGAAGCCGATCACAAGGCTCCACTTCAACCGCTCACAAAAGTACATAGGACTATTCGACAAAGATAAAAATGAAACTCGCCACCCCATCAACTCTCTTGACGACATCTACGAGTTCTCAGACCAACTTCGAGACACTGTGGGCTTCTACGAGCAATAGTTTGTGAAATAAAGCAGACAAGGGCAGTTACCAACGACTGCCCTGACGACGATTTCTCACGGTGTCACAGCTACAGGTAAAGACCACAGCAAAGGCAAAGGCGACAACAATCCAGCTCAACAATGATCGACGGAGAAGTCGAAAGGTTTTATCTATCGATACAACCGCGCGAGACCATGGCAGAAACGATGGGCTTGACTACAGCGTTCATGCCGCCTGAAAAAGCCGCTCGACAACAGGCTGCTTACGATTTCGAGCCTGCCAAAGATCGTAATCAGCCTGTATCGCCAGCCACAGACGAGCCGTGCTGACTCCAGCCATCTCCAAGCGCAACGCCAAGTCAGGTGAGACTGCCGCCCGGCCATGCAGTACCCGCGAGAGCGCCTCGCGGGAAAAACCCAGGTGCGCGGCAAACGCTTTCACTGTCAGGCCTAGCGTCGGCAAGACGTCCTCACGCAGCGTTTCACCTGGATGGGGCGGATTGTGCAGAGGCATGGTGTGCCCTCCTGTTCAGTGGTAATCAAGGTAATCGACCAACTCTACGTCCGACCCAATAAAGCGAAAAATCACCCGCCAATTGCCTGAGACACTGATCGACCAGAAGTCAGCCAATTCGCCCTTGAGCGGGTGCAATTGCCAGCCAGGCACGCTCATCTCGTCTGCCGCGATGGCACGGTCGAGGATTTGCAACTGCCGTTTGAGGCGGCTGGCATGGGCTGGCTGGATCCCGCGGGTGCTGCCGGTTTCAAAAAAAACGCGCAGTCCTTTGTGCCGAAAGCTGATGATCATGAGGATCGCGCTGCATCCATTCAGTGAGAATGACGCAAGTGTGACCCGACGCATCACACGGAGCAAAATAACATATGTGACGTTATGCGTCACATACTATTCAGAGACCCAAGCGCACCGTTGGATTGACCAGGCTCAAATCAACCACAGCGAGCCCGATCGCGCACCGGACACTGCGCCCGGTGCAAATTCAGCGCGGTATTGATGATGCCGATATGGCTGAATGCCTGGGGGAAATTGCCCAGCATGCGCTTGCCGGCCGGATCGTATTGCTCGGCCAGTAACCCCACGTCATTGCACAGGCCAAGCAAACGCTCATACAGCGCCTGGGCCTGCTCCTGGCGGCCAAGCAATACATAGACATCGGCCAGCCAGAACGAACAGACCAGGAAGGTGCCCTCCCCTGGGGTCAGCCCATCGCTGCAGCTGTCGCTGTCATAGCGCAGCAACAGCTCGTTTCTCAGCAGGCGTTTTTCGATCTGCTCAAGCGTGCGCAGAAAGCGGGGGTCGTCCGCCGGTAAAAAACCGGTCAGGGCGATTTGCAGCAGACTGGCATCCAGCTCGCTGGAGCCGTACGCCTGCACGAAGAACTCACCCTTGCCATCCAGCCCGCGCGCGCAGACGTCGCGATGGATCTCATCGGCCACCTGGCGATAATGCCGGCCGCGTTCGCGGTCCTCCTCGGTGGTGTCGGCCAGCCCCGCAGCACGATCGAATGCCACCCAGGCCATGACCTTGGAATGCACGAAATGCTGCGGCCCGCCGCGCACTTCCCAGATGCCTTCATCGGGCTCGCGCCAGATACGCTCCACGTACGGCAGGATCAGGCGGGCAATCGCGGCGCTGCGTGGATGGCGCGGCAAGCCGCCTTTGATCGCCTGGGTCATGGCGTCGGCCACTTCGCCGTAGATATCCAACTGGCGCTGCTGTGACGCCGCATTGCCCACGCGCACCGGCTGGGAGTGCTCGTAGCCGGGCAGCCACGGCAGGGTGTATTCCTGCAGATCGCGCTCCCCGGCCAGGCCATACATGATCTGCATCTGCTCGGGGTTGCCGGCTACCGAGCGCAGCAACCATTCGCGCCAGGCCTGGGCTTCGTCGAAGTAGCCCAGGTTCATGAAAGCGAGCAAGGTCATGGTGGCGTCGCGTAGCCAGCAGTAGCGATAGTCCCAATTGCGCTCGCCAGCGATGCGCTCGGGTAGCGAGGTGGTCACGGCAGCGACGATGCCGCCAGTAGGCGCGTAGGTCATGGCCTTGAGGGTCAGCAGCGAGCGGCGCACCTGAGCGGTGTGGGGGCCGATGTCCGGGCAACGGTCAGCGAATGTTTGCCATCCGGTGAGGGTGTGTTCAAGAGCGTTGTCGATGTCGCATCCGGGCTGCACCGGCAGGTGCGAAGGCTGGTGGCGCAGGCTGAAGCTGTGCCGTTCGCCGGCGCACACGCGCAAGCGGGCGACGGTGTGGTGGTCGCGGGCGTGGGTGGTGACGGTGCTGCACAGGATCAGTCGGTTGGGGCCGGCGACGGCGCTCAAGGTCAGCGGGTCGAGTTTTTCTACCCAGGGCACACTGCGGCCGTAATCGAAACGCAGGACCAGGTCCATTTCGAAATTGATTTCGCCGGCGAGGCCTTCGACGATGCGGATCAGCGCGTTGCTTTCGTCCAAGGGCATGAAATCGAGCACCCGGGCGCGACCGCTGGCGGTGCTGTAGGTGGTTTCCAGCACCAGAGTATCGCCCAGGTAGCGACGGCTGGAGTGCTCGACCGGATCGCAGGGAGCCAGGCGCCAGCGGCCGTTTTCTTCGTTGCCCAGCAGCGCGGCGAACACCGCAGGGGCGTCGAAGCGCGGCAGGCACAGCCAGTCCAGCGAGCCATCGCGGCTGACGAGCGCGGCGCTGCGGCAGTTGCCCAGCAGGGCGTAGTCTTCGATCGGTGCTGGCATGGGGGCTCCTTGCGGGTCTTGATGCTTGATCTGGGTTGTTCGAGGTCTCTAGGTTGGTCTGCCAGTAGGGTGGTGAAAGTTCCGGCCTCTTCGCGGGCAAGCCCGCTCCCACAGGGGGCGCGCTGACTGGATGACGGCGTAGTGCCCAGGCGGCTTGGTCTGCCAGTAGGGCAATGAACGTTCCGCCCTCTTCGCGGGCAAGCCCGCTCCCACAGGGGTCGCGCTGACTGGATGACGGCGTAGTGCCCAGGCGGCTTGGTCTGCCAGTAGGGCAATGAACGTTCCGCCCTCTTCGCGGGCAAGCCCGCTCCCACAGGGGGCGCGCTGACTGGATGACGGCGTCGTGCCTGGGCAGCTTGGTCTGCCAGTAGGGCAATGAACGTTCCGCCCTCTTCGCGGGCAAGCCCGCACAGGTACGGCGCCGATCCTGAAAGCAGCGCTATCCCTGTGGGAGCGGGCTTGCCCGCGAAGAGGGCGACACCGATGCCCAGCCATCAGCCCAGGGTATGCCACTCGCGCTTGTCGCGGCTGAGCAGCTCGTTACCGGCATCAGGGCCATTTTCACCTGCAGGGTACGGGTGCACTTCGCTTTCGCTGGCCCAGGCATCCAAAAACGGCTGCACCGCACGCCAGCCGTTCTCGATATTGTCCGCGCGCTGGAACAAGGTCTGATCGCCGGTCAGGCAGTCGTAGATCAAGGTTTCGTAACCAGTGGCCGGGGTCATCTTGAAGAAGTCCTTGTAGGCAAAACCCAACTCGACATTCTCCATCACCAACTCCGGCCCAGGGCGCTTGGCCTGCAAGTCGAACCACATCCCTTCGTTGGGCTGAATCTGGATCTTCAAGTAGTTGGGCTTGGGCCGCTCCAGCTCCGACTCCCGAAACTGCGCATACGGCGCGGGCTTGAAGCAGATGGCGATTTCGGTGTCGCGCACGCTCATGCGCTTGCCGGTACGCAGATAGAACGGCACACCGGCCCAGCGCCAGTTGTCGATCATCACCTTGAGGGCAACGTAGGTTTCAGTCTGGCTGTCCTTGCTGACGTTAGCCTCTTGGCGATAGCCCGGCACCCGCTTGCGACCTTGCTTGCCGGCGCTGTACTGACCGCGCACGGAGTTTTTCAGGGCCATTTTCTGCGACCATGGGCGGATGGCGCCGATCACCTTGGCCTTCTCGCCGCGCACGGCATCTGCGCCGAACGCTGCCGGCGGCTCCATGGCGACCATCGCCAGCAGCTGGAACAAATGGTTGGGGACCATGTCGCGCAACGCCCCGGTATTGTCGTAGAAGGCGCCGCGGGTCTCGACGCCGACGGTTTCGGCGGCAGTAATCTGCACATGGTCGATGTAGTGGTTGTTCCAGAACGACTCGAACAGGCCGTTGGAGAAACGGCTGACGAGGATGTTCTGCACCGTCTCTTTGCCCAGGTAATGGTCGATGCGGTAGATCTGCCGCTCGCTCATCACTTTCAGCAGGCAGGCGTTAAGCGCCTCGGCGCTGGCCAGGTCGGTGCCAAACGGCTTTTCCACCACCACCCGGCGAAAGCCACCCGCCGATTCGTCGAGCAGGCCGGCAGCGCCCAAGCGCTGGGCCACTTCCGGGAAGAAACGTGGCGAGGTGGCAAGGTAGAAAATCGCGTTGCCGTGGCTTGTCTTGTCGATGCGTTTGGCCAGCGCCTGGTAGGTAGCTGGGTCGAGAAAATCGCCCGTCTGGTAGTCCATGCGCTTGGCCAGGCGAGCCCAGACCTTGTCATCCAGGCACGTGGCGGCCCCTTCGCCCTTGTCGCGCTCGACCATGAAACTATGCAAGCGCTCGGCGAACTGCGTGGCGGTGGCGGCGTTGTGATCGACCCCGACGATGCGCAGGTTGCGATCGAGCAGACCATCGCGGCTCAGGTTGTACAGCGCTGGCGTCAGCAAGCGCTTGACCAAGTCGCCATTGGCGCCAAACAAGAACAGCGTGCAGGGCGGCGCGGCGGGGATCTTCTGTTGGCTCATCCGCGTTTCTTCTCGACGTGGCCACCAAAGCCCAGGCGCATGGCCGAGAGCACTTTATCGCCGAAGGTGCCCTGTTGCTGACGCGAGCGGAAACGCGCGAACAGTGCACTGGACAGCACCGGCACCGGCACGGCTTGCTCGACCGCGGCGTCGATGGTCCAGCGCCCTTCCCCGCTGTCGGACACCGAACCGCTGAACTCAGACAACGCAGGGTCAGCGACCAGGGCATCGGCAGTCAGGTCCAGCAGCCAAGAGGTGACCACGCTGCCACGGCGCCACACTTCGGCGATCTCGGCTACGTTCAAGTCAAAGCGCTGGGCTTCGGGCAACTCAGGGCCGCCTTTGCTGCGCAGCAGGTCGAAACCTTCGGCATAGGCCTGCATCAGGCCGTATTCGATGCCGTTGTGGATCATCTTCACGTAGTGCCCGGCACCGGGGGGGCCTGCGTGGATATAGCCATGCTCGGCGCGCTCATGCTCACCGCTGCGGCCCTGGGTACGCGGGATATCGCCGACCCCCGGAGCAAGGGTTTTGAACAGCGGTTCAAGGCGCTCGAACACCGCTTGCTCGCCACCAATCATCATGCAATAACCGCGCTCCAGGCCCCAGACGCCACCGGAGGTGCCAACGTCCAGGTAATGCAGGCCGCGCTTGGCCAGCTCGGCAGCGCGGCGCATATCGTCCTTGTAGAAGGTATTGCCGCCGTCGATGATCGCATCGCCCGGCTCGAGCAACTCGGCCAATTGGGCAATGGTCTGCTCGGTGGGCTCGCCGGCCGGCAGCATCACCCATACCGCGCGCGGCGCCTTGAGTTTCTGGATCAGCGCGCCGAGGTCGTGCGCACCTTGGGCGCCCTCGGCCTCCAAGGTAATGACCGCTTCGCGGTTGCGGTCATGGACCACGGTACGATGCCCTGCACGCATCAGCCGTCTTGCGATATTGCCGCCCATGCGGCCCAGCCCGACGATTCCCAGTTGCATGTGCTGACGCTCCCCTAAGAAATGGATGACAAGGCGGTTCAGATTTTCAGATTAGTCCAGCACTTCGCCCGAGGGTTCAGCGACGAACGGCGTGACAACGATAAACAAAAAAGTTCCCAAGGCCGCAGAAAGAATTCAGAATGCGCGCCGCGCGAGCGTCTACGCTTACAAATGTCACTAGCCAATTGCGAGGTGTGCAATGGGTACCTTGATGCCAGCTACTCCCGTCCAGACCCTTTATGTCTCCGTACGTCGTGATGAACTGCGCCGTCTGAAGGAAGAGCGTGACCAATTGCAGCGCCAGGTTGCGCAGTTGAGCCTGCTGCTCGAGCAGAGCCGCAGTGAAGGTAAAGCTCTCAGCGTCTGATTGACCCCTCCTCCAGTGGGAGCTGACCCGGCTCCCACGTTGCCTCCCCTGCCCTGTAAAAACAGTTGAACTGGGAACGATTCGCGTTTATGGTGCGCGCTTTCGTGATTCCCTCTTCTATTGTCTGCCCCGGGGCGTTCCATGTCGCTGCCTGAAACGGATTCGATCATCCCGCTCGAGGTCTTGTACGGCACCCACCGCGGGTGGCTACACGGCTGGCTGCGCCGTTCACTGGGCTGCTCGCAGCAAGCGGCGGACCTGGCCCAGGACACCTTCGTGCGCCTGCTGGTGCGCAACCAGCCGATCAGCGACCGTGCGCCGAAAGCACTGCTGGCGCGCATCGCCCGCGGCCTGGTGATCGACCACTGGCGCCGCGATGCGCTGGAGCGCGCCTACCTGCAAGCGCTGGCCCTGGTGCCAGAGGCCCACTACCCCTCGCCTGAAGTACGCCACGAGGCGCTGCTGTGCCTGGAACGCATCGCGCAGATGCTCGACGGGCTCAAGCCTGCAGTGCGCGAAGCCTTCTTGCTCTATCAACTGGGCGGCCTGAGCCACGCCCAGGTCGCCGAACAACTGGCCATCTCCAGCCGCACTGCCGAGCGTCACGTCGCCACTGCCTTGCTGCATTGTTATCGGGTGTGTTTCGAGGAGGCGCCATGAGCGCCAGCGCCGAGCGCATACCCGAAGCCATTGTGTGCAAGGCCATCGAATGGCAAATGCGCCTGCGCGAGCATCCCGACAGCCACGAGCTGCTCGCCCAGCTCCAGGCCTGGCGCCTGCGCGACGGCCGTCATGAACTGGCCTGGCAGCGCATGCGTCAGTTGAGCGGGCATTTCAATGCCAGCCAATTACCCGATGCCGCCCAGACCAACGCACTGCTACGCCGCGCCGAGACTGACCTGGGCCGACGACGCATGCTCAAGCTGCTCGGCGTCGGCGCGGCGCTGGGCGCCAGCACCCTACTGGTGAGCAAGGCGCCACCGGGCTGGCGTAGCGATTTCGCCACGGCCACCGGCGAACGCCGTCAGCTGGCACTGGCCAGTGACCTGCAGGTGATGCTCAACACCAACAGCGCAGTCGATGTGCACGGCCATGCGCTGACGTTGCGGGCCGGCGAAGTCTTGCTCGACGGCGCCGATTGGCGCGCCCATTGCCGCTATGCACTGTGTGACGGCAAGCAGGCACGGGCGGTACTGCGCGAACAGCAAGGCTACAGCGAACTGCACGTCGAACGCGGTGAAGTGCGGGTGCGTGCCAGCAGCGGCATGCGAAGCGTACAAGCCGGCACCGGCCTGGCCATCGACGCCCAGGGCATGCGTGCCTTGGCGCCAGGGCCACTCGACCCGTTCGCCTGGAGCCGAGGCTTGCTGATGGTCAGCGATATCCGCCTGGGCGATTTGCTCGCCGAAGCCAGCCGCTACCGTCACGGCTGGTTAGGCTGCGATGCGGCGGTGGCGGATCTGCGCTTGTCCGGGGTGTTCCGCCTGGATGAACCGGCGCTGATGCTGCGCAACATCACCCACCTGTTGCCGGTGCGCATCGTCGAGCGCAGCCGCTGGTGGGTACGGGTTGTCCAGGCTTAGAAAAACCTGTCGGACTTTCGCGCCTCATCCGGTTAGGGATGATCACTTCCTGAACGGACCCTTTTCATGTTGCCCGCCCGCCGCTCCCCCAAACCCCTAGCGCCCTTCCCCAGCCGCCCCCTGCCACGTGCCATCTGCCTGGCGCTGAGCCTGTTCGCAGGTTCCGCCCTGGCCCAAGCGCAGAGCGCCCCGAGCATTGCTGCCGGGCCGCTGGATCAAGCCCTGAGCAGCTTTGCCGAGCGTGCGGGCATCACCTTGTCGTTTTCCCCAGAGGCTGTCCGTGGGTTGAACAGCCCAGGCCTGGCGGGCGGCGGCTCATTGGAGGATGGCCTGAACCATCTGCTCAGCGGCAGCGGCCTGGCCGCGCACAAGACCGCCGCTGGCTACGTGGTGCTGCCCGCGCCGAGCGATTTGGGGGTGCAACTGGAGCCGACCACTATCGACGCTAAAGGCACGCAGAGCGCCTTTGCCCCAGTCGAAGGCTACTTCGCCAGCAATGCCAGCAGCGCCACCAAGACCGACCGCCCGATCCTGGAAACCGCGCAAAGCATCAGCGTGGTAACTGCCGAGCAGATTGCCGACCGCAAGGTCGACCGGGTCGAAGACGCCGTGGCCTATACCGCTGGCGTGCGGGTCGGCAGCTCTGGGTTGGACCCGCGCTTTGACATGATCAGCGTGCGCGGCTTTGAGACCACCATCGCCGCCGACTTCCTCGACGGCCTGCGCCAACCGGGCAGTGGCTGGCTGTCGCTGTACCAGACCGAGGCCTACAACCTTGAGCGCATCGAAGTGCTCAAGGGCCCCTCATCGGTGCTCTACGGCCAGATCAGCCCAGGCGGCATGGTCAACCGGGTGAGCAAGCGCCCGAGCCTGCTGGCCAAGAACGAAGTGCAGATCCAGTCGGGCAACTACAACCACCAACAGGGTCAGTTCGATATCGGCGGGCGCCTGGATGAGCAAGGTGACCTGCTGTTTCGCGTGGTCGGTGTCTATCGCGACGCGGAAAACTACATCGAGCAGCTGAACAACGACGTACGCCTGATCGCGCCCTCGCTGACCTGGCAGATCGACCCCGACACCCGCCTCACCGTGCTGGCGCAATACCAAGAGCGGGAAACCGCCGCCTCGCCGATGCTCTATCAGCAGGGCGATCACCTGACCAACTTCTGGCAGGGCGATGAGTACTTCGACAAACTCGAACAGCGCCAGTGGACCCTGGGCTACGAGTTCGAGCACGTCTTCAACGATACCTTCACCTTCCAGCAGAACCTGCGCTACGGCCAGGTCGATACCACCAACCAGTACCTGCAGCCGTACCAGGAGCGCGGCACGGTGCTCGACCGCTACGCGGTGGGGGTCTACGAACAGCTGAGCTCGTTGTCGACCGACACCCGCCTGGTCAGCCACTTCGCCACCGGCGACTGGCGGCACACCCTGGTCAGCGGCTGGGATTACGCCCTGGTCGACACCAAGCTGTTCTATGCCATGGGGCCGGCGCCGTCGATTGACCGCTTCGCTCCCAACTATCACCAACCGGTGGCGCGCCCGAGCGATGCGCTGGCCGACGAGGATGGCCTGGAGCACCGCAGCGGCCTGTACCTGCAAGACCAGATCGAAATCGATCGCTGGCGCCTGTCGGCCGGCCTGCGCCGCGACTGGGTCAACGTGCGCCGCAGCAACAACCTGGTCGCCGACAACAGCGCCAACCGCAACGACAACGACTCGGCCACCACAGGCTCGCTCGGCGTGCTCTATCTGTTCGACAACGGCGTGGCGCCCTACGCCAGCTACGCCACCTCGTTCCTGCCGCAAAGCAGCAGCCAGCCCGATGGCAGCCCGTACAAGGCGACCGAGGGCGAGCAGTACGAAGTGGGCGTGAAGTACCAACCACCGGGCAGTTCGACCATGCTCACCGCCTCGCTCTATCACTTGACCCAGCAGAACGTGCTCAACCGCGACCTGTCCGACCCCACCCGCAGCATCGCCACCGGCGAGCAAGTCTCGCGTGGTCTTGAGCTGGAGGCGGTGTCCGACCTCACCGAGCGCTTGAAGATGACCGCCAGCTACAGCTTCAACGACGCTGAAGTGACCAAGAGCACCGACGGCAACGAGGGTAAAGAACCGCTGAACGTGCCACGTCACCTGGCCTCGTTGTGGCTCGACTACCGCCTGCCGCTGGGCTTCGGCGTGGGGGGCGGTGCGCGTTACACCGCCAGCAACTATGGCGATGCGCAGAACACCGTGAAGAACGAAGGCTACACCCTGGTCGATGCTGGTGTGCACTACGACTTCGGCGGCGGCCTGGACGGCGTACGCCTGGCGTTCAACGCGCGCAACCTGTTCGACAAGCGCTACATCAATTGCCAGCAGGGCTACTGCTACCGCGGTGAAGCGCGCAGCCTGGTCACCAGCCTCAGCTATCGCTGGTAAGGAGCACACGCATGTTTGCCAGACTGTTTCTATTCATAGGTACATTGCTGTTGGCCAGCCTGTCGCTGGCCCAGGCAGATCCGGTCAGCCTGGACGGCAGCGAGCAGTGGACGATGACAAGCGCCGAAGGCCGCGAGTACCGCATCATGATCAGCCTGCCCGGGGGCGATGTGCCCTGGACGGGGGGGTATCCGGTGATCTACCTGTTGGACGGCAATGCCTACTTCCCCGCCTTCCACGCCGCCAAACGCGCGCAGGACAGGTTGCGCGGCGCGATCCTGGTCGCCATTGGCTACCCCAGCGACACGCCGCTGGACTTCGAGCGCCGCGCCTTCGACCTGTCGCCACCGCAACCGCCTGAACGCAACGTGCCGCCCCAGGGCGGCCAGGATCTGTTTCTCGACTTTATCGAACAGCGCCTGATGCCCAAGGTCAACGCACGCTTCAAGGTCGACCAGGATCAACGTAGCCTGGTCGGGCATTCGTTTGGCGGGATGTTCGGCGTGTACACCCTGTTCACCCGGCCGCAGCTTTTCCAGCACGTGGTGGCGGTGAGCCCCAGCCTGTGGTGGCGCGATCGCTACCTGATGGCGCACGAGCGCACCTTCACCCAGCGCGCCCAGGCCGGGCAGATCGACCTGACCCATAGCAGCCTGAGCTTGCTGATGGGCGAGCGCGAGATGCCACAAGAGATCCAGGATGCGCGCTCGCTGCAACTGAGGCTCGAGCAGCTCTCGCAGTACGGGCTGCGCAGTGATTTTAAGGTCGAGCCGGGCGAGGATCACATGTCGATGCCGTTCCGTGTCGCAGCCAGGGTGCTGGATGAGTTGCTCAGTACCCGGCGTTTTTGACTGTCGCTACTGCACCCAGGCAGCCGCCTGCTGCTCCACCACGCTTGGCTGCAGCAGAGCCCGTGGCAGGGAGAACCCCTTGAACGGCTGCTGGGTGATCGGGTTGAAGGTTTTTTCCGAACTCAGCTTGTAACGCATCATGCCATCCCCGGTCCGGAAGCTCAGGTCGACACTGGTCGCAGTGCGGCCATTGAGCGCGCCGCGGCTGAGCAGGCGAAACATCGCCCAGGGGCCGCGGTACTCCAGGCTGCTGGTAGTGCCGTTGCGCCTGAGCAGGGTCAGGTTGCTGCGCATCGGGCTACCTTTGTTCGGCCAGATCACCCCACTGATGAACGGGGGCCCATGGGTGTAGGAAACCGTCTGCCCGTCCAGGTCCAACAGGCTGGTGCGCTGGTTTGGGCTCAAGCCCAAGGGTTCGATGTTGAACTGCACACTGAGATTGCCGCTGGCGTCGAAGAAGGTTTCGCGGATGCGCTCAGCCGCCGCTAGCTGCTCGATCACCTCCCGCCGGACCAATTGATTGCGCTGCTCGCCGCCGTGCAGCGCGTCGGGTATGTCCTTGAGGAAGACGTCCAGATACTGCGCCTGGAACGTCTGCAAGCGCCCTTTGGGGCCAAAGAACGCCTCGAAGTCTTCCAGTGCTGCATCCTCGGCACGCCCCCGGAACGGATAGCGACCCGCCAGGCGCGCCTGGAAGAAGCTGTAGACATCCACCTGCCAACGTTTCTCCAGCTCACGCAGGGCCGCCACCGTCAGCACTTGTGCAGTGTGCTCGGCCAGGTCGCGAACTTGCTGATTGAGCGGCTCGGGCAGGCCGCTGGCGATGCGCTGCACATTGGCAATCGGGTCGGGCTCAGTCTGGGTAAAGCGTGATGTCACCAGGGCCAGCGCCGCCTTGCCGCGGTTGGGGCTGTCCTGCACTGACTTGGCGTAGTCCTGCATGGCGCTGATCGCCTTGATCGTTTCGTCGTAGTAGCTAGGTTTGTCGCCCTCTCCAGCCAGCATCCCAGACAAGCCATTGAAGGCGCGCCGGATGCCCTGGGCCTGGAGCTGCGCCGCAGCGTGTTGAGCAGCGCCCTGCTCGTCATTGCCAGGCGCCACCGCGACTTGAGGGTAGATGACCGACTGCTGGCGAACCGCTTCGAGCAGACGGCGCATGGGCGCTGCCGGCCCAGTGATCTGCTCCAGCACGGTCAAGGCCTGGCTCAGATCGGCAAACGGCTGGACACTCAGCTGACTGAGCGCTCGTCGCCAGGTATCGATGTAATCGGCGCTGTACAGCGCTTGCAGGCGGCTAAGCAAGGCCTGCCGATCATGCTCTGAGTAATCGAGCGCAGCCCGCTCACCGAGCACCCATTGATCGATCATCGCCAGCTCAGTGACGGCTTTGCTACGCGGTTCGAAAAACTGCTTGAAGCCATTGGCCGTCATCAAGGCCGGTACAATCAGGGCGTCGTCGCCATCGCTGTCGCCAGCTTGCGGCAGCTGGAAGACAAGATCGAAGGCTGGCCCCACCTGGTTGCGCAGGTCGAACGCGCCATGCAAGTGCTCTTGGGCATCCTGCTTGAGCATCAGGTACAACCGCTGCTCCAGGGGCAACTTGCGCAATTGTTGCTGCGCCTCGCTGATCAGCGGGTCGTTGGCTGGCAAGTCAGCGTCGGCGTAGTTCAAGCCGTATTCAAGGTGGCGCATCAACGCCGTCTGCACCGCGCGCTCGCCAGGGTAAGCCTGCTGCCAGCGCTTGGCCATCCACTCCTGCACCACCTGCGCACGACGGTTGTTGCGCTCTTCGAGCATCCGATAGACACGCAGCGCTGCCAACTGCTCGTCGCTGCCGGGGGCGGCTTGGCGAATCGTCTCAAGCACACCCTTGGCCAAGGCCGGGAGAAAACGCCGCGATAACACATTCAGGTAGGCGTGATCGACCATCGGCCCGATAGCACGCCCTTGGTACAGCCCCAGGTTAGCCAGCGGCCACGCCTCACGGTAATTGCCATAGACCGCCAATGCGCCGTGGATTTCGTCGAGCGAGGCGAGCAAGTTGCGTCCGGTAGGGTCAAGGTTCTGCTCATCGTCGAGCTGACTGAACAGCTGGCTTCTGGCCAGGACTTGGTCGGTCTTGGCGCGGTTGTCCAAGTAGTAATTGGCCCAGGCTGCGGTCAAGCACAGCCCTAGCACGCCAGCGGCGATCGAGCCTGCCAGCAAGTGACGGCGCTTGCGCAGCGCCACCTTCCTGTTATCACCGGCCAGGCCTGCTTCGGGGTAGATAACCCGCTGCAACAGGTGCTGCGCAAAATACACCACCGAGCGACCTTGCGGCTTGGCCGCGTTAGCCAACTCGACAAAACCATACGTGCGCGCGGCCTTGCTCAGAAAGACGTTGGACAGCACCCCTTGCTGGTACACCGACGACAGGTATAGCCCACGCACCAAGGCCGGTGTGCTGTAGCGATCACTGCCGAGCACATCGCGCAGAAAACTCAGCAGCAGCGGCTGCAAGCCGCTGACCTGGCGCGTCAGGCACAGCAGCATTTCACGTTCCTGCTGCGCGCGCGGCTCACCCATGGCCTGCAGCACCCGCTCGTTGAGCAGCGTGACCATCTGCGCATAGGCCTTGGCCAACTCCTCCAACCAAGTGTCGAACGCATGCACGGCATCGAGGCTGAAGGTAAAACCGAAAATCTCCTCACGCTGCGCAGCGGGCAGACCGGCGAACAGCTCTTCGAAGCCTTCGAGCAAGTCAAATTTGCTCAACACCACATACAACGGCAGGCGCACGCCCAATTCTGCACTGAGCTCGAACAACCGCGCCCGGAGCACGAACGCCAGGGCACGACGCTGCTCGGGCGTACCTTCCAGCAACGCCACCACATCGACCAGCAACACGATGCCATTGAGCGGCTGACGACTGCGATTGCGCGCCAGCCAGCCGAGCAAATGCTGCCACAGACGCTTTTCGGCTTGCGCCGGCAGGCCCAGCCCAGACTGCTCGTGCAGCACACCCGAAGGCGGTGGCCCCACGGATAGGTGCTCATCATCGTCGCCAGCGACACTAGCAAGCGCTGGCGCGGCAACCTGGCGCTCGGGTTGGCTGATTAACTCGCCCGGCGGGTCGATTATCACCGCCTGCTCGCCCATCCACCAGTCGATCGGATAGGCCAGGTCAGGGTCGCTCGGCTGCGCTTGTCGCGTTACCCGGCTCAGGGCGAAGTTCTGACTGGAGCGCTCGATGAAGCTGGACTTGCCGGCATGTTGCTCACCCAGCACCAGGTACCACGGCATACGGTACAGGTAGCCACGCTCATGACTGTGGCTACGCAAGGTCGCCATGCTGGCATCGAGCGCGCGCGTCTGGGCCTGCAGATGAACCAGGCAAGGGTCTTCAAGGCGCTCGGTACGCTGTTGGCGCTCACCCAGCAGTTGCCGATTGCGCCAAAACAGCCACACGGCCCAGAGCGACAATGGCATCGCCAACACCAGCGTGCTGGCGGCTACCCGCATTGCCAGGGGCGCCAGTGGTTGCCGCTCACCCCAGTTCCAGTCCGGCCCTAGCCACCAGATCGCAACCAGCAGTGCCACGACCAGCGCAGCCAGCAGCCACACGGTGAGCAGCGCGAGATGAGGCTGGAACTTTGCCCAACCGCGCAACAGAACGTCCTTGCCCCGATTCATTATTAGACGCGTCCTCTACTTCACACTGACAACCCACCGCCGCGTCATTTAATTAGCGACGCCATGCGTTCTATCGAAAAACCAACGCACAGTAACAGCAGATAAAAAACCTTGACAAGCAACGACAACAAAACATATTCCCTTACATATTGATAACAGCCATAGCGTAAATGGGCGAGTAGCATCGAGCGCTATTTAAGTGCCAGCCAATACACAAGTAAGAAATTTCCTACAAGTTACCAAGCAATGTAAAAACTTAGTTCCACCATGCATACCCATTGAACTTGCCATTTATCAAGCCGCCGCAACGAGCACGCCCATGACTTTCAAAAGCGACTATCAATCCGAGCTGGCTTTTCTTCGCGCGCTGGCGCATGACTTCGCTCAGGACGACCCCAGGCTCGCCCAGTTTCTGGATAACGAATCAGGCGACGAAAGCATCGAGCGGCTCTTCGAAGGCTTCGCGTTCCTCACCACTCAGTTGCGGCGCAAGCTCGATGACGACCTGCCAGAAACCACCCACCCACTGCTGCAGATGCTCTGGCCCAATTACCTGCGGCCTGTGCCTAGCCTGACCTTGGTGCGATTCGAACCTATCGCCAAGGCCATCAGCGAACGTCAACCCATCGCCAAGGGCACTCGATTGTTCTCATCCCAGGTTGAGGGCGTGTCATGTGAGTTTCGCACCTGCACGCAGGTGGCGATCCACCCTCTGCAACTAACAGCCGTCACTACCGAACACCGGCCTGACAGTTCAATCCTACGCATCGAGTTGCAATCACTGACTGAGCTGGCGCTCAAGCGTTCAGGCTGCGACAACTTCACCGTGCAACTGATCGGTGAGCCGATCGCTGCACAAACGCTCTATCTTTGGCTTAGCCAGCACTTGCGGCGCATCAGTATCGTCATCGATGACAAGATCCTCAGCCTGCCGCCGAACATCATCGACTTCCCAGGCTTTACGCCAGAGGAGGCACTATTACCCAGCCCTCGGGCAGAGCTGGATGGCTATCGCCTACTGCAGGAGTACTTTCATTTCCTGCAGCGCTTCTGGGCATTCACATTAAATGAGCTGGCTGCCTATCTACCGGATTACCCAACTGAGCAGGTCAGTTTCCAATTTACATTCCATAAACCCTTACCCGCAGGCTGTGATCTGCGCCTAGAAGATCTGGCCCTGTACTGCACACCCGCGATCAATCAATTCCAACATACCGTCGAAGCCACCCCCCTCGACGGCCAGGACAGCTCGATGCTGTTGCAGCCGCCCGGGGTAAACCAGACCCGAGGCGAGGTATTTTGCGTCGACCGGGTTCGCGCATGCCGCTACGAAAATGACCAGGGCCAAACAAAAAAACAGTGGCTGTACGATCTACAGCCATTCGAAAGCCTCGACCACCCCGCGGCACTGGCTGAGCAGGAGGCCCGCCCCTACTACCAGGAAGTCGTCGAGCTCATCCCGAGCAAGGATCAAAGCCAGCGAATCCTGCGCTTGCTCCAGCGTGACGGCAAAGCCTGGCGCGGCAACCGCGAAGTCCTCAGCATTGAAATGACCTGCACCCACGGCCAACTGCCCAGCCAGCTGGGCATCGGTGAGATCGATCGCCCCAGCCAATCCACCCCGGCTTTTGCCAACTTCAGCAATATCACCCGCCCGACCCAAAGCCTGCCGCCGCTCCTGGATGGCCAGCTGCACTGGCAATTGCTGTCGAACCTGTCGCTCAACAGCCTGTCGCTGAACTGCGCCGAAGGCTTGCGCGCAGTGCTGGCTAGCTACGACTTTGCCGGCCTCACCGACCTGCCCAAACAGCGCGCCACCCGCGCCCGCCTGCAAGCCATCGAACAGGCCGACACCCGGCCGCTGGACTGGCTGTTCAAAGGTGTACCCGTGCGCGGCCTGAACACTACGCTGCGCGTCGATCCAAGCCCGTTCGACAGCGACGGCGAGCTGTACCTGTTCGGCAGCGTGCTGTCGTACTTCTTCACGCTTTACGCCAGCCCACAGTCGTTCCACAAGCTGGACATCATCAACACCCGTAGCAATGAGCACTACAGCTGGCCGGCCCGTGTTGGCCGACAAGTCACGCTCTGAAAAGGAGGCAACTGATGCAATCTCCACCGGCAGCGCCGAGCAACCGCTTCGAACACATCGAGCAGGCGAACACCGGCTGGCACGGCGGCCGACGCGCTCGCAGCCACGTCATCGACCGCATCGATTTCGAGCTGCGCGGCAGCAGCTACAACCCGCTGACCGATGCCAGCATGCCCCTGCTTGGGCTGGTGATACGGCTGCGCCACAGCCATAGCTTCGACGACATCGCCCAGTTGCATGGCGACGTCAAGCTACAGATAACCGCCATCCTGCAAGAGCTTGGCCAGCTCCACTATGACCCAACCACCCTCTCGGCCTTCAGCTATTGCCTGTGCGTATTCGTCGATGAGGCGGTCCTGACCACCCCGTGGGGCCAGCAGTCGGTCTGGGGCAGTGATCCGATGCTCAGCTGCCTGCACAACGAAACCTGGGGTGGCGCCAAGTTCTTTGCCTTGCTCGACCGCATGCTGCTCGAGCCGAGCAAGTACGCCGATGTCCTGCTGTTCATGTACCTCTGTCTGTGCCTTGGCTACAAGGGCCAGTACGCCATCCAGGCCGATGGCAGCAACACCCTGCAAGCCTTGATCAGCCGCCTGCAGCACACCCTGCGAGCGCTGCGCGGACCGCTGCCTGAACAGCTGACCAAGCCGCTGGACAACCTCGCCCCACGCCATTACCGCATGAACCGGCAATGGCCCTGGTGGACACCTTGGGTGGTGCTCTGCGGCGTCTGCACGGCGGTGTACGGGGTGTTGTCCTGGCGGTTGCAGCGCAGCACCCAAGAAGTCTTGCAGGCCTTGAGTGACATCCTGGTCCGATAAACCCACTTCACTGCGTAGGAGAGTGCCCCATGAAAGCGATAGTGCGCCTGGGCGACAAGACCGATCACGGCGGCAGCGTGATCGAATCGATCCCCCACACCCATCTCAATGGCCGGCCAATGGCGGGCAAAGGCAACCTGGTGGCCTGCCCCTTGTGCAAGGGCAGCTTTCCCATCATCGAAGGTAGCCCCACCTATTCGGTCAATGGCACGCCGGTCGCCCTGGACGGCATGAAAACCGCCTGCGGCGCCTCGCTAATCGCCAGTAACAGCCAGGCCAGCGTGCACCGCTAGTCGCGGCAGCCGTCGCGATAGCCGCATTTAGAGAAATTTCCCACGCTCGCATCAGACCGGTCTGCTTTTGACCGAGAAGCGCTTCCTTGCACCATCGAGCCCAAACGGATGCCCTGCCCCTGCGGGGTTCATCCTGGCCCATGGATCGGCGATGCAGGAAGCCCGAATGCCCACACAGCAGGATGTGCGCTTTACCTTCAGTTGCGCGAACGACATCGCCTTCGATGTCGTCAGCTTCACGCTTAGCGAAGCGATCTCCGAGTGCTTTTCGTTGCAGATCGAACTGGTCAGCGACGACCCCGATATCGATTTTGCGCAACTGCTCGACCTGCCCGCCTGCCTGACCGTGTGGAGCCACGGCGAAGCAGTGCGCCATGTGCACGGCATCATCAGCCGCTTCGAGCAAGGCAGCAGCGGTCAGCGGCGCACCCGCTACAGCGCCGAAGTCGTTCCGCAACTGGCCAGCGCCCAGCTGCGCTCGGACTGGCAAGTGTTCCAGCACCGCAGCGTGACGCAGATCCTCGATGAGCAATTGCAGTCGCGCTACCGGCTCAGTGCCGAGCAACGCCTGACGTGCCCCCATCAACCGCGCGAGTACTGCGTCCAAGTGGGCGAGCTGGACCTGGACTTCTATCAACGCCTGGCCGCCGAAGAAGGCCTGCTGTCGGTCTTCCGGCACAGTGCCAGCGCGCATGCATTGATCTACACCGACCGAATCATGACCCTCGGCGCCATCGAAGGCGCGCCAGTGCTCTATCAGCCTAACCCCGGCGGCGACCAGCCGCAGCCGGCACTGCGCCGCTTCAGCTACCGCGAGCAGCTGCGCAGCAGCAGCCAGACCCAGCGCGACTACAGCTTCAAACACCCCCGCTACGACCAGCAGCACAGCGTCCAGGCCCAAGGCCTCGAACAACAGCACCCACGCTATGAACGCTATGACGCACCCGGGCGCTACAAGCGTGATGAAGCCGGCCTGCCCTTCACCCAGACCCGCCTCAAGGCGCTGCGCCGTGATGCGCGCACAGCCACGGTCATTGGCGACGATGCGCGGATTGTCCCCGGCCTTGCCTTCACCCTCACCGGCCATCCACGCGAGAGCCTGAACAGTGGCTGGCGCGCGGTGAGCATGCGGCATGAAGGCGTGCAACACACCAGCCTGGAGGAAGAAGCGGCAGGTGCCGAAGTCGGCACCCGCTACAGCTTCACCGCTGAGCTGATCCCCGACAGCGTCGACTGGAAAGCGCCGCTGCTGGCCAAGCCGCGCATCGACGGGCCACAGATTGCCCATGTGGTTGGCCCGAGCAACGAGGAGATCTTCTGCGACGAGCACGGTCGGGTGCGCTTGCAGTTTCCTTGGGACCGCCAAGGTCGCGAGGATGGCCATAGCTCCTGTTGGGTGCGGGTGGCTCAGCAGTGGGCTGGCGCCGGTTGGGGCCATATGGCGATTCCACGGGTGGGTCAGGAAGTGGTGGTGGCCTTTCTCGATGGCGATGGCGACCAGCCGCTGGTGATTGGCCGCAGCTACCATGCGGTCAACCGGCCGCCGTACAAGTTGCCCGACTTCAAGGCGCTGAGCCCGATCCGCAGCAAGGAGCACAAAGGCCAACGCCACAACGAGCTGCGCCTGGACGACACCGAAGGGCAAATCAGTGCCACGCTGATGAGCGACCACCAGGCCTCGGCCCTGCACCTGGGCTATCTGACCCACCCTCGCCCCCTGGGCGGTCAACCACGCGGCGAGGGTTTCGAGCTACGCAGCGATGGCCACGGCGTGGTACGCGCCGGCGCCGGATTGCTATTGACCACCGAGCCCCGGCGCAATGCCTGCGAGCACCAGACCGACCTGGCCGAAACCGCCGAACGCCTGGGCGTTGCCCAGCAGTACCACGAAACGTTCTACGCCCTCGCACGTGATCACCTGGCCCAAGAGGCAGGCGATCAGGATGACGTCGCCAAGGCCCTGCACGACCAGCATCAGGCCATCAAAGGCAGTGGTGCCCGCACCGAACTGGGCACCCCGCAACTGGTCATGGCCAGCCCGGCCGGCATCGCCACCTCAACGCCTGGGTCCACCCACATTGCCAGCGGCGAACACCTGGCCTTGAGCAGTGGCGGCCACACCAGCCTGGCCATCGGCAAGCGCCTGCTGGTCAGTGCCAGCCGGGGGATGCGCAGCTTCGTGCAGAGCCTTGGTTGGCGCCTGGTCGCCGCCTCCGGCGACATCGATATCCGCGCCCTGAAAGACAACATCAACCTGCTAGCCAAGCTCAAGGTCAGCGTCACGGCCGAGCGCATCACCCTCAGTGCCAAGGAAGAGCTGGTGATCCAGGCCGCCGGCAGCAGCAGCACCTACAACGCTGGCGGCATCAGCCACGCCACCAGTGGGGTGTATAGCGCCCATGCCAGCGACTTCGTGTACCAGGGCGCGAAGAGTGAGGCGGCGGCGTTTCCTGAGGAACTCACGACGGGCAAAGGGAATTTGCAATTGTTCAGCCACTACGCCAGTCGCGAGGCACTAAGCAACAGCAGCTACAGCGTCGAAGACGCCCTAGGAAAGGTGTTCAGCGGCACGCTCGATGGCAAGGGACACGCGCTTGTCGCAGGCCTGAGTCAAGGTCCAACCAAAGTTGACTTCGGCAAAGACCCGGCCGACCCCTGGGTGCCCGCTAGTTACTTTGGCGAGCAACATTGGCCAGCCACAAACGAGGCGGCAGCGAACACCATCAGTACTCAGCTCAACCAGATGGTGGCGCAAACGCTCACCGGCAGCGTCCCTGTTCCGGCTCTGACGCAGCCAGCATCGGACCTGGCCAACCAGCTCCTAAACCACTCCGCCCATAGATTTACCCCCAGCAAAACCATGCTCTCACGGGCCTTGACGCCATCGGCCAGCGAGGTGACCCAGCATGTCAGCTGAGCGCGATGAAACCCAAGCCGTTCGTGAAGCCCAGGACGCCATCGCCCCCCTCAATACCCTGGTCGAAGAGGACATCGGCAAGGGCCTGGCCACCATCAACAACTGGCTGCAAGGGATCCATGAAAGCCTGTCGCTGAGCAAGATCAAGGACTTCGCCAGCTTCGTCCCCGCTGTCGGCAACATCATCGCCCTGGTCGATGCCATCGGCGACATCATTCATCTGCTCAAGACCCAATCGCGCAACGTGCCGGACTGGCTCAGCCTGGGGGTCAACCTGATCGGCGTGGTGCCCTTGCCACCGACCATGGCGGCCGCCCGCATGACCCTGCGCCCGGTGATCTTCCTCACCCGGCAGAAACTGCGCCACAACCCCGCCGGCAACATTGCCGACTCGGTAATCACCATCATCATCGATCACGTCAACGAGTCGCTCAAAGGCGAGATCGAAACCTTCATTGAACGGGGCAAGGAGGAGCTCCCCGCGATTCTGACCCACGCCGGCAATACCGGGCATACGGCCCTGATGACGATGGCCGACATGCTCCACCGATTCGCCACCGGCACCCTCGACACCCGCGCGGCAAGCCAGCAACTAAAAACCAACGCCAGCCGCCTGATGCTCCGCGATCCCACCACCACGGTGTCGCTCTTCAGCTACCTGGCTGATCACAGCGTCAAGCTGGCCAAGGTCGGCGCCAGCGCAGCAGAGCTCAGCCTAACCCACCTCAGCAACAGCGTCGGTGCGCTAGCCTCCGGCGTGCTGCTGCCACTGGTCACACCGCATATCAAGCTCCTCACATGGGCCGCTGAAACCATTCGCAGCAACCTTCACGCCTTGGCCAACCCGACCCTGCAACACAGTATCGGCTGGCTGCTCGACAGCCTGCATAGCGCCGTACTGCGTCGACGCGGTGGTCGCACGCGTCAGGCCAACATCACCGCCAATGGCGCCGTCGCCCGGCACCAGGGCAACAAAGGCAGCGTCGAACGCATCGGCAGCCAGGCGCCAACCCGGGCCAACCCCAACTGCAGCAAAAATCGCACCTGCGGCGGTACACAAAACAGCATCAGCTACGCACTGGGCACCGAGTCGCTGTCTCATACCGACTTCAGCCTGCCTGGGCCGTTTCCGATTACCTGGACGCGCACCTACTGCTCCAACCTCGACGCCTATGACCAGGCTGAGCTCGGTGCCCGCTGGATCAGCCCCTTCAGCGTACGCCTGGACATCACGGCCAAGGGCGTGAGCTACCACGCTGCCGATGGCCGCAGCCATGCCTATCCGCTGCCCAAACCCGGCAAGTTTCACCATGACCCCATCGAGGGCATGACGCTCATTCGCAGCGCCCAAGACATGCTGATCCTCGCCCGCGGCTATGAGCGCCACGAGCACTTCCAGCGGGTCGGTCAACAATTCCGCCTGAGCACCATCACCCTTCGCGGCGGCGCTCGGATTGCCCTGCACTACGAGCATCAGGTGGCGGGCAGGCAGGTGCTGTCAGACCTGCTGACCTACCAGAACGAGGTGCAGCACCAGCATCTGGCCACCGAGCTTGACGAGCAAGGTCGGATCAGTGCGCTGTGGCAGGTGCGCAACGGCCAGCCACAACGCCAGCTGGCCGCCTATCGCTACGACGAGCACGGCGATCTGCTCCAGGCCCAGGATGAGCATCAGGCAGCCTGGAGCTACCAGTATCAGGATCACCTGATCACTCGTTACAGCGATCGCACCGGGCGCGGCATCAACCTGCAATGGCAAGGCACCGGGCCGCAGGCCAAGGCCGTGCGCGAATGGGCCGACGACGGCAGCTTCGACACCCGCCTGGAGTGGGACCCGAACATCCGCCTCACCTACGTCACCGATGCCCTGGGGCACGAGACTTGGCATTACTGCGACATTCTTGGCTACACCTATCGGATCGTGTACCCCGACGGCAGCGAAGAGTGGTTGTTCCGCGATGCGGCCAAGAACGTGGTGCGCCATGTGCACGCCGATGGCAGCACCGACCTCTTCGCCTACGACGACCGCAGCAACCTGCTGCAACATACCCGCGCCGACGGCAGCTGCGTGCACTACGCCTACGACGACCACGACCAGTTGCTCAAGACCCGCGACGCCGAAGGCGGCCTGTGGCGGCGGGACTACGACCAGCGCGGCAACCTCATCGAAACCATCGACCCGCTGGAGAACACCACCCAGTACCGCTACAACAGCGACAACCTGCCCATCGCCGTAGTCGATGCCAATGGCAACGAAAAAACCCTCGCCTACACCGCCGACGGCCTGCTCAGCCAATACACCGACTGCTCCGGCCACACCCGCCACTGGCACTACGACCCCTGCGGCCAGCTGATCCGCTACACCGACGCCCTCGGCCAAGTCACCGAGTACGCCTACGAAGCCGGCCAACTGGCCCGCCTCACCCACCCCGACCAAAGCGTCGAGCAGTTCGAGCGCGACGCCGAAGGCCGCTTGCTCAGCCATACCGACGCGCTGCAGCGGCGCACCTGCTGGGCCTACAACGTCGCCGGCCTGATCGCCACGCGCACCGACGCCCAGGGGCACACCCTCGACTACCGCTGGGACCGCCTCGGCCGCCTGCTCGAGCTGCGCAACGAAAACCACAGCAGCGCCCGCTTCAGCTACGACAGCATGGGCCGCCTGCTGAGCGAGACCGGCTTCGACGGTAAACGCCGCAGCTACCATTACCACGCCGAAAGCGGCGTGCTCGCCCAGCAGCTGGACGAAGACCGGATCATCGAGTTCGCCTTCGACCCGCTCGGCCGCCTCAGCCAACGCCACGCCGGCCACCGCCATGGCCAGCACTGGCAAAGCGAAGCCTTCCACTACGACGGCAACGGCCAGCTGCTCATGGCCGAGAACAGCCAGAGCAAGCTGCAGTGGTTCTACGACCGGGCCGGCAACCTCACCCGCGAGCACCAGTACTACCGCTTTCTCGACACCCCCAGCGTGGCCATCTGGCAGCACGAGTACGACGCCCTCAACCAACGCTGTGCCACCACCCGCCCGGATGGCCACCGGGTCAGCTGGCTGACCTACGGCAGCGGCCACCTGCTGGCGATCAAGCTCGATGACGCCGAGCTGCTCAGCTACCAGCGCGACGCCCTGCACCGGGAAATCGGCCGCGTGCAAGGCAACGGCCTGCAGCAACGCCAACAATGGACGGCCAACGGCTACCTGCACACACAAAGCCTCACCCGGCCCGGCAGCAACGACTACCTGCGCAAGCGCCAGCACCACTACGACCCCGCCGGCCAACTGACCACCATCGACGACAGCAACCGCGGCACGCTCAGCTACCGCTACGACCCGCTCAACCGCCTGCTCGGCGCACACAGCCGGCTAGGCGCGGAAACCTTCGCCTTCGACCCCGCCAGCAACCTGCTCGACCCCAGCGAAGCGCCCCAGGCCAACGGCCTCAGACGCAGCCGGCAGATGGACAACCTGCTGCACCAGTACCTGGGCAACCACTACCGCTACGACCCCCGCGGCAACCTCAGCGAGCGCTGGCTGGACGGCCAGCACGGCCGCTTCACCTGGGACCTGTACGACCGCCTGGTGGGCTACGAAGATGCCCGGCTCAAGGTCAACTACGGCTACGACGCCCTCGGCCGGCGCCTCTACAAGCAATCGGCCGCCAAGTACCAAGACCGCGCGCAGGCCGGCCCGCTGTGGAACCGTAAGCAACGCCTGGACCTCGATGAGCGCTACGGCTGCAAGAGCAGCATCTATGGCTGGGACGGCGACCACCTGGCGTTTGAAAGCACCTACCACCCGCGCGGCGAACGCACCACCCACTATCTCTACGAACCAGGCACCTTCGTGCCGCTGGTGCAGGCCTCGTACGAGCAACAAATCGCCCTGCTGCCCGAGCCCAGTTATGACGGGCCGTATGACATCGATCAGGATCCGGTCTGGCAACACCAGCCACAGGCACCGGCCTTCAAAGCGCTGGACTGGTACCAATGCGACCACCTAGGAACCCCGCTGGAGCTGACCGATCAGCACGGCGAGATGGTCTGGCGGGCGGACTACCACGCCTGGGGGCAAGCCCAGGTGAGGCTGAGCGAGGCGGCGCAGCGCAGGAAACTCGACACTGCGCTACGGTTTCAGGGGCAGTACCTGGATGTGGAGACCGGACTGCATTACAACCGGTACCGGTACTATGATCCGCAGGTGGGGCGGTTTGTTTCGGCGGATCCAATTGGGTATGCCGGGGGGTTGAATCTTTATCAATATGCGCCGAATCCAATTGGATGGATAGACTCTCTAGGACTGTCTAACTACCAAGTAAAATCCAATACTGCAGGTGGTGATGTATTAGGTCGAGGTGTTCATGTCAATGTGTTTGGCCCAGGTTTACCAAAATCGTCCGGTGGCCATATAGAGCTGAAGCCCAGTCAATCAGGCTCAAACATAGAATTCAAACCAATTGATCCTGCAACCAGAAAGCTTACTAACTCACAGTGGGAAAAGGCTTGCAAATGTGTGACAAACTTCCTTGACGACCCAAGAAAAGTTGAACAACTGGCAAAGTCAGCAGAGGCAGGACTTAATGCGAATCCTAATTCACATCGTGCTCCAGAACTGAAACAAATCCGCGTAATTCTACAACGACATCATGATTTAAAAACCAACCCAAGTCGCTGACAGAGAGAATTAAAATGCCTGTAGCCCCGCTCAACGAGATATTCAGCACCTACCTAGATGGAGCCTCACTGGACAACCCTGGCATCATAGACCTACCGAGCTTCTCCAAGGCAGCACTGAACGAATCCAACTATTTATTAGTGGGCTCAAAAAATGACCTTCATTTTTACGAAAAAGAGCTAAAAACCGACTATAAAAATAAAACAATAAGCATCCAAAATAAAATTTACTACTACCTAGACAAACTAATGTTTGTTGGATTGCAAATCGAACCAGCAATACGAGTCACCACTCTAATCAAAAAACATAACAAGAACATCAAGGGCAACGGCATAATCAAAAATATAGAACTTTACCTCACTCACGACCTCAAAGATGGAGCGATCATATTTAATCACAACACCATATGCAGATTCAGCCAATGGACCAGCAAAGGCGCATACCTTGCAACGACAATAGAAAGCATTACAAACACACAAGATAAGCTTAAAAATATCTCGCTCAATCAAATTAAAAAAACAATGAACCCCTACAGCGCCACCACTCACACAACTTCTTCACCACTCCGTCGCACGCCAGCAATCCATCGGCTGACAAGTACAATTAGGAGCATCGATGCAACCAAAACATAGAACACCAAAAATTTGAAGGCGACATGTATAACTCACCATGCCCATAAAGAAAATAAACATAGAAGAATTCAAGCTCATATTGATCAGGTTCACCCCTACTTGCTGACTAGAACAGCACCTGCACAACCCAGCCTTTTATAACCGCACCCAAACCGCAGTACTATAAATCGAGATAGGCGAGTTGCATCAGCGGAACTCATTTACCACATAGACGGCTTAACTATTTGTACCTACACATAAAAATGCAAAGCACTCCAAATACCTGCCCCCTTTAAGCCGATGGAGTATAAAAATGAACCTGATACGATTCTACGAAAAAATAATTGCCAAAGAGGCATACAGAAATCTCGAAATATTTTTTTGCGAAATCGATAGCTTTGAAGAGATCCCATTAATATCGAGAGACAGCAGGCTTGCAAAGCTGCAAAAAATGCTCAAACAGGACGATGCATCTGAATTCTTACTAGGGCTTGCCTATTGTCTCCTCAATACAATTCGCTTGATTGGCCGCTCTAAGAACATCAAATACGGACTGCTTGCAATCACATACGTAGATTTTGATGAGCGTGAATACGGCCCTGCACTCAGACCCCACTTATTTTTCTACCCTGACGAACCAGGCCAGAAGCTCTATGACACCCTGCTGAAAAAACAGCCACCAAATGATTCAACAGAAATGCTACACATTAAAAGCACGTTTAAATCTTGCAATCTTTTAGAGCAATTTGTTTTTATTGAAAGCCGATGGTTTGACGAGGCGTGCAAGGAAGAACTGATCCGAATATTTGCCATACCAAAACAACCTTAAACACCTAACAGTGTAGCCCGGACAGTCACTCCACATTGACTTATAATTCCACTCAGAGAAAGCCGAAATCAATGACTTTATATTGACTAAAGGAAATATATCATGAAACGTAGATGCAGCCCTGCACAACACCCCCCTAATAAATAGAGCTCACCAAACCGAGTGACTCTTTAATCACAGGACGAGCATTAGCTCACACATCAATGATAAAAGACTACTTAAGCAACCCCGAAACATACGACCGACTTGAAGAGTACCTGATTACCACCTTCAAGAATTCATTAGCAAACGAAGCAATGCAATCAGAAAAATTTATAACACCACATTATATAGACATCTGCGTTGACGGAACGCGTCTACGGGATGCAAACCCGATATTTTCGGTGCGCAACACCGATACCGGAAACATTTTACGAATAGTAATTTCACAGACCGCAAAGGGATACTCAGTGATCCACAACGACATTGAGGGCTTTGACGAACTCTGTTTAATAATTCAACTCCGAAATTTAAGTCGAGCAATCAAACAAACCCTCAAATGGGCTAAATCTCAATCAAAATGATCTAACAGCCAATACAATAGGGATACTAATTTTCATCACAAAGACTGTGCAACCTGTGCACAATTCTGCGCAGGCAAACTTAATCAATTAAGCCATCGGGTGCAACCGCATGCCGTTCAACGGAACGGCGCGGATATTTATGCAGACTTCCCTAAACTGAAACTGGAAGCACACATCACCAAACGTTTAACAACGAATACGATTTTCGATTCGATCGCATTGCATCTTGGCTTCCATGGGGATGGAGCCACTCGCTTCATTGAGGAAACCGGCTATTACTTACTAATAAATTATCAAAAATCAGTATACAACAACACATTCTATATAAATATTGGAATTATCTATAAAGAACTATTAAGCACCCCACTTAGCGCACTAGACTTAAATGGAGCTTTTAAGGTAAAGAACCCCACCACTGTAGTTCATGTTGACTTCAGACTTGACGACCTCCCTGGAGCTTCACAGAATCTACAGGAAACATTAGATTCACTGATCAAGCAGAACGACCTCAAACGCATCACCCATGTTTTAACTGAGAATCTAATTAAACCTTTAAGCTTTATGCACAAAAACCATGCTCGCAGCACTATAAAATCCCTAAGAGATCAAAAGAAGCTCAACGCAATGATACTGAAGGAGGTTTGAAGCAAGCTTGGCCACCGAATTCCTCAGAACAACGCACGACTTTGACTTATTTCTGCTCAGCCACTTAAGTCTAGCGATCGATAACAACGTCAAATGGCCGCCCTAACCTAAGCGAATGTTTTACATAGCTTAACCACGCATAACCGCAAAGCAACAACTACGGACTGCCAAACAAATGAGCGAAGAAAAAAACAAATCGAGAATCGCCAGAGAAATTCTAGAGCACTTACACGCAAGCACCTATCTCCCAGACCAGATGGCTCTATTTGTATATCTACTATGGCTGGATGATAAAATATATCTTTACGACGACGAGAAATTTTGCGAAATCATCAGAGACCTACGAAGCATGGATGCCGGAGATGAATTCACTTACACAAAAGAAGAGATCATAGAAATGCTCACCCCCTACGTCATACCCATCACATGAAAAAAATCCTTGCGCCTGCTGTCGCCGGTCAAGTCAAAGCGCAGTGAAGGGTTTCGCTTTGTCAATGCTCGTTAGGACGTCGGCCCGGCTGAAGCACTGTGCCGGCCTCATCGCGGGCAAGCCCGCTCCTACAAAATTGCCGCCAGCGCTATGAGGGGCATGACGCTGTGGGCCAAGAACAGGGCTATGACACCGCAAGCAACGCCCCAAAATGGTGCGTCACCGCTTTCACGCCTCACCATAGCGCAACTGAAAACCACCACCGCCCCACCGTTGTGCCAATTAAAAATACCCCTCTCCCACTCCATTCACATCCTGCAACAGACGCCAACGTTTGCGTCTATCTCGGCTCATAACGTAAGTGACCAACGGGTCACATTTTTATCCCCGGCTCTCCTACACTCTGGTTTCGGCCCGCCATTTGCTCAGAAAAAACCGAGCTAAAAAAAGTCGAACTTTCCTAAACAGCGGTGGGTCAGGAACTAAGTAGGCCAGCGCAACGGGACCTCCCCAGCCTCGGCCATCCACCCCAATCAGTCTCACCGCCATCGGCAGGAATGCTGATCGCGCAGTGCGTGCGCGCACGACCTCGGGGCAAGGACTGCACTACCAAGATTCGCACTAGAGAGAACCAACACGAAATAACGCAACGGGTGCCTGCCACCCGGCCAATAGGGACGGAGAGAAGTATGATCAGTGCCGCTGTCGAGCCTCACGTAGATTCATTCAACCCGGACAACCGCGAGCCGCTCCAGCCGGATTTCGCCACGACAGCCAAGGCACCGGGCGCCCAGCGCCAACACAATCCGAACAAGCGCAAAGTGCTGTTCGTCACCTCGGAAATCGCTGACCTGGTCAAGACCGGCGGGTTGGGCGACGTCTCCTCTGCACTGCCGCGGGCGCTGGCCCATCTGCACGATGTCCGCGTGCTGATCCCAGGCTATCCGCAGGTAGTAGACAGTGACAATCCGATCCATATCGTTGGCGAACTGGGTGGCCACGCCGCCTTGCCGCCCTGCAAGCTGGGCCGGATGGACTTGGCCGACGGCTTGGTCATCTATGTACTGATCTGCCCCGAGCTGTACCAGCGCGAGGGCACTCCCTATGGCGCCAACAATGGCCGCGACTGGCCCGACAATCATATCCGCTTCGCCCGCCTGGGCCTGGCTGCCGCCGAGATCGCGGCCGGTGAAGGCATGGCGCACTGGAAGCCGGACCTGGTCCACGCCCATGACTGGCCAGCAGGCTTGGCACCGGCCTATATGCACTGGCGCGGGCTGAGCACGCCGACACTGTTCACCATTCACAACCTGGCGTACCAGGGTGTCTACAGCCGTGGCTGCAGCCCGGAGCTGGCGATCCCTGACCACGCCATGCAGCAAGAGGGCATGGAGTTTTACGGCAAGTTGTCGTTCCTCAAGGCGGGCCTGGCCTACTCCAGCCACATCACCACCGTGAGTGCCACCTACGCCAAGGAAATCACCACGCCAGAATTTGGCTGTGGGCTGGATGGTTTTCTCGCCAGCAAGGCCTATCAAGGGCTGCTCAGCGGCATCCCCAATGGCATCGACGAAAGCTGGGACTCGGCCACCGACCGCCACCTGCAGCACAACTTCAGTATCAACGACTGGGACGGCAAGGCGCGTAACGCCGAGGAAGTGCGCAAGCTGTTCGAGTTGGAGCCCTCCGAAGGCCCGCTGTTCGCCGTGGTCTCGCGCCTGGTCTACCAAAAAGGGCTGGACCTGACCCTGGGTGTGGCCGATTTCATCGTCGAGCAAGGTGGGCAGATCGCGATCATCGGCCGTGGCGAGCCGGAAGAAGAACAGGCCATGCGTGAGCTGGCCTTGCGTCACCCAGGGCGGATCGGCGTGCGCATCGGCTTCAACGAGACCGATGCCCGGCGCATGTTCGCCGGCAGCGATTTTCTGCTGATGCCGTCGCGCTACGAGCCCTGCGGCTTGAGCCAAATGTATGCGCAGCGCTTCGGCTCGCTGCCGGTGGCGCGTAATACCGGCGGGCTGGCCGACACCATTGAAAATGGCGTGACGGGTTTTCTGTTCGACGAGTCGACCGTGGACAGCTACCGCGAGGCGCTAAGCCGGGCTTTCTATATCTATGCCAAGAAGGACTTGCTGCACGCCATGCGTTGCCTGTCGATGACCCAGCCGTTCAACTGGTGCCAGGCGGTCGAGCCCTATGCGCACCTGTATGAAGAGCTGGTCAAGCAGGTTCAGTTCAGCCGCTACTGATCGAGGTGTCGAAGATGCACAGGCATGGCGCACATTTACTGGACGCCACGTCGGCGCGCTTCGCCCTTTGGGCGCCGGATGCGCGCAACGTGAGCTTGCAGTTGGACCAACAACCGGCGATTGCCTTGCAGGCCGAAGGCGATGGCTGGTTCAGCGGCATTGCCCCGGCCCAGGCAGGCAGCCGCTATCGCTACCGCATCAATGATGAGCTGGAAGTCGCCGACCCGGCTTCGCGCTATCAGCCCGAAGGGGTGCATGGCCCGAGCCAGGTGGTCGACCTGGCCCGTTATCCGTGGCTGCACCCCTGGCAAGGCCGGCCCTGGCACGAGGCGGTGATCCAGGAGCTGCACGTGGGCTTGGCCGACGGCTATGCCGGGGTTGCAGGGCAATTGCCACGCCTGGCCGAGTTGGGTATCACGGCGATCGAGCTGATGCCGCTGGGGCAGTTTCCCGGAGAGCGCAACTGGGGCTATGACGGCGTGCTGCCGTTTGCCCCCCAGCACAGTTATGGCAGCCCGCAGCAGTTGTGTGCCCTCGTCGATCAGGCGCATGGGCTTGGGCTGATGGTGATGGTCGATGTGGTCTACAACCACTTCGGCCCCGATGGCAATTTCCTGCATGAATACGCCAGCCCGTTCTTTCGCCAAGATCGGCAGACGCCGTGGGGCGCAGCCATCGACTTTCGCCGCCCTGAAGTGCGCGAGTACTTCATTCAGAACGCGCTGATGTGGCTGTGTGACTATCGCGTCGATGGCCTGCGCCTGGATGCCGTACATGCCATCGACCAACCTGATTTCTTGATTGAACTGGCGCACAGAGTGCGCGCTGCAGTCGAGCCCGGTCGCCACGTGTGGCTGGTGCTGGAAAACGAACACAACCAGGCAAGCCTGCTCGAACAAGGCTTCGACGCCCAGTGGAACGACGACGGCCATAACGCCTTGCACGTCCTGCTGACTGGCGAAACCGAAGGCTACTACCAAGATTACCAAGACCGCCCCATCGAAAAACTCGCCCGCTGCCTGAGCGAAGGGTTCGTGTTCCAGGGCCAGCCCAATCGCCACGGCACCCCTCGCGGCGAACCCAGTGCGCATTTGCAGCCGAGCAAGTTCGTGCTGTTTTTGCAGAACCACGACCAGATCGGCAACCGCGCCTTGGGCGAGCGCCTCACCCGGCTCTGCTCACCGCAGGCGCTGCGCGCCGCCACTGGGCTGTTGTTGCTGTCGCCGATGATCCCGCTGCTGTTCATGGGTGACGACGACGGCAGCTGCAAACCTTTCCTGTTCTTCACTGATTTTCACGACGAGTTGGCCGACGCGGTGCGTGAAGGCCGGCGCGGCGAGTTCGCCCATTTTGCCGCGTTCGCCGACCCCGACCAGCGCGAGCAGATCCCCGACCCAAATGCCGCCGACACCTTCCAGGCCTCTCGGCTCCAGCGCCAGGAGGTCCTGGCTGGCTGGCACGGCCTGTATCAGCAATTGCTCGAACTACGCCGCTTGCACGTCTCGCCGCATTTGCCCGGTAGCCAGGCACTTGGTGCCGAGGTGCTCGGCGACAAGGCGCTCAGCGCGCGCTGGCGCCTGGGCAATGGCCAGCAGCTGCGCATCGACCTCAACCTGGGCGCTACGCCGCAGCCGGTCAAGCTGCCGCCTGCCGCGCAGCGTCTGTTCGACAGCAGCGATAACGCCCACCCCGATTCCACCCTGGCCGCGCACAGTTGCGTGGTCAGCCTGCTTGCCCCTGCCCTGGAGCCTACATGAGCGAATTGCCGTTGCACCGTCTGGCCGCCCGTGTGGGAGTGGCCCGTGACTGGATCGATGCCAACAACCGCCCGCAGCAGGTCAGCGACCCGGTACTGCGCCAAGTCCTCGCCGGGCTTGGCCACCCGGCAACCGATGACGCGGCCATCGCGGCCAGCCTGCAAAGCCTGGATCAAGCCGAAGACAGCGAGCACCTGCCGCCGCTACTGACCGTCGATATCGACCAACCGTTGCCGCTGGCGCGTTACTTTTCTGCCGGCAGCCCGGTGCGTTGTGTGCTGGAAAACGGCGACCCTGTGGAGCTGAACCTCGACGAACAGGCGCAACTGCCTGGCAAGCTGCCCATCGGCTATCACCAGCTGGATATCGATGGCCGCAGCTTCAGCGTGGCGGTAGCGCCCCTGCGTTGCCATGCCTTGCACGATGCCGTTCAAGAGCCACCGCCGCGTTGCTGGGGCCTGTCGGTGCAGCTGTACAGCCTGCGCCGCCCGGGTGACGGCGGCTATGGCGACTGCCTGGCCCTGGAGCAATTGGCCCGCAGTGCGGCCGAGCGTGGCGCCGATGCCTTGGCGATCAGCCCGATCCACGCGTTGTCTGGCGCCGACCAGCGCCACTACAGCCCCTACTCCCCGTCCAGCCGGCTGCTGCTCAACAGCCTCTACGCCAGCCCCGCGGCGCTGCTCGGCGAGCGCACCGTGCGCCTGGCCATCGAGGCCTGCGAGCTGCAACCCACGCTCGATGAGCTCGAGCGCCAGTCGTTGGTCGACTGGCCACGCGCTGCCGACGCCCAACAGCGTCTGCTCAAGGCGCTGTACAAGGATTTCAGCCAGGGCAATCACCCGCTGCGCGAAGACTTCGACAGTTTTCGCCAAGCCGGTGGCCAAGCCCTGGAGCATCATTGCCGCTTCGAGGTGCTGCAAGCCGAAGCCATGGAGCGCGGCCTGGGTGCCGACTGGCGCAACTGGCCGGCCGCCTGGCACGACCCATATCACCCCGAGGTGGAAGCCTTCGCCAGCGCCCATCCATCCTGGGTGGAGTATCACGCGTTCTGCCAATGGCTGACTGAGCGCGGCCTGCAACGCGCCCAGGAAGCAGCGCGCGGCAACGGCATGGCAGTCGGGCTGATCGCCGACCTGGCGGTGGGTGCCGATGGTGCTGGCAGCCAAGGCTGGAGCCGCCAGGACGAGCTGCTATCTGAGCTGACGGTCGGCGCCCCGCCAGATATCCTCAACCGCTCCGGCCAGGACTGGGGCATCAGCGCGTTCTCACCTGAAGGGCTCAAGCGCAACGGCTACCGCGCCTTCATCGAAATGCTGCGCGCCAATCTGGCCCATGCCGGGGGCCTGCGCATCGACCATGTGATGGGCCTGCGCCGGCTGTGGTTGATCCCCCGTGGTGCCAAGCCCAGCGAGGGCGCCTACCTCAATTTCCCCCTGGATGATCTGCTGCGTTTGCTGACCCTCGAGTCGGTGCGCCACCAGGCGGTGATCCTTGGCGAGGACCTCGGCACGGTGCCAGAAGGCCTGCGCGAAGTGCTCGCCGACAAGGCCATACTGGGCATGCGCGTGCTGCCCTTCGAGCAGACCTCGACCGGCCATTTCAAGCCCATTCTCGACTGGCCCGACAACGCCCTGGCCACCACCGGCACCCACGACCTGGCGCCGCTGGCCGGTTGGCTGCAAAGCCGCGATATCGACTGGTATCACCGCCTGCACTTGATCGATGCGCCTGCCGAACTGCACTGGCGCCATGACCGGCAAAAGGAGCGCGAGGGGCTGCGCCGCCTGCTGGAAGCCAACTATGGCCCGCTCAAATCCGATGACGAGCTGATCGATGCGGCCATCCGCTACGTCGGCCATACCCGCGCGCCGCTGGTGCTGATCCCGCTGGAGGACCTGCTGGGCAGCGACGAGCAAGCCAACCTGCCCGGCACCACCGAAGGCCACCCCAATTGGCGTCGCCGTTTCGCCCTGCCGGTACGCGACCTGCTCGACGATGAAGACGCCGCACGGCGCCTGGAGCTGCTGGCCCAGGCCCGAGAACAAGCCTGGGAGCGTGACCGATGAAACCCTTGACCGCCACCGTGCGGCTGCAATTTCACAGCGACTTCACCCTGGATGACGCGGTGCCGCTGGTGCCGTACTTCGCCCGTTTGGGCATCAGCCACCTCTACGCCTCACCGATCCTCAAGGCCCGCGCCGGCTCGCGGCATGGCTACGATGTGGTCGACCCGACCCGGGTCAACCCGGAGCTGGGCGGCGAAGCCGCGCTGCTGCGCTTGGTCGGTGCATTGCGTCAGCACAGCATGGGGCTGATCCTCGACACGGTGTCCAACCACATGGCCGTGGGCGGCGCCGACAACCCTTGGTGGCAGAGCCTGCTGGCCTGGGGGCGACGCAGCCCCTATGCCGAGTTCTTCGACATTCAATGGCACTCCAGCGACCCGCTGCTGGCCGGCCAATTGCTGTTGCCGTTTCTCGGCACAGACTATGGCGTGGCCTTGCAACAGGGCGACATCCCGCTGACCTTCGACGCCGATCAAGGGGTACTGGAGGTCGCTCATTACGACCATCGCTTCCCCATTTGCCCGCTGGACTACCCGCGCATCCTGGGGCACAGCCAGCACCCGCAGTTGCGCGAGCTGGCCCAACGCTTCCACAGCCTGCATGAGTCGCCCGCGCCAGTGACCGCTGCCGCGCCCCTGCACGCCGAACTGGCTCGCCTGGTCAACCAAGGCGCTAGCCTGGATGAGGCCCTGGCCGCCTTCGACAGCCGCACCGAAGCGGGCTTCAAGCGCCTGCATCAGCTGCTCGAACGCCAGACCTACCGCCTGGCCAGCTGGCGCACGGCGGCGGACGATATCAACTGGCGGCGCTTTTTCGACATCAACGAGCTGGGCGGCCTGCGGGTCGAGCGCGCGCTGGTGTTCGAAGCGACCCATGCCAAGCTGTTCGAGCTGATCGAGCGCGGTTTGGTCGATGGCCTGCGCATCGACCATATCGACGGCCTGGCCGATCCACGCGGTTACTGTCGCAAGTTGCGCCGGCGCGTCGACAGCCTGTTGGCCACGCGCCCGCTGAACGCTGCGCTTGAGCACTTCCCGATCTACGTGGAGAAGATCCTCGGCGTCGATGAGCACCTGCATCAGGACTGGCTGACCGACGGCACCACCGGCTATGAGTTCATGAACCAGGTGTCGCTGCTCCAGCACGACCCCACTGGTGAAGAGCCGCTGACTGAATTGTGGCGCAGCGTCAGCGAGCGCCCTGACTTCCCTGAAGAAGTCCGCCAGGCGCGCCATCTGGTGCTCAACGCCAGCCTGGCCGGCGACTGCGAGTCGGTGGCCCAGGCGCTGCTGCAAGTGGCGCGCGACGACCTGATGACTCGTGACCTGACCCTGGGTGCGATTCGCCGGGCACTCCAGGCCTTGGTTGAGCATTACCCGGTATACCGCACCTATATCAACGCCATCGGCCGCCCCGCTGAAGACGAAGCGTTTTTCCAGCAGGCCCTGAGCGGCGCCCGGCAAACCTTGAGCGAAGCCGACTGGCCGTTGCTCGACCAACTGCAGCTGTGGCTCGGCGGCCAACCCTGGCGCCGCTTGCCGCCAGGCCGGCCACGCAAGCACCTGCGCCATGCCTGCGTGCGCTTCCAGCAGCTGACCGCGCCGAGTGCGGCCAAGGCTGTGGAAGACACTGCCTTCTACCGCTCGGCCCGATTGCTCTCGCGCAATGATGTGGGCTTTGAGGCCGAGCGCTTCAGCGCCGCGCCCGAGGCGTTTCACACCGAGGCCGAGCGCCGCCTGCGCGACTTCCCCGACAACCTGCTGGCCACCGCCACCCATGACCACAAGCGCGGCGAAGACTGCCGCGCGCGCCTGGCGGTGCTCAGCGAACGTGGGCCTTGGCTGGCCAGCCGGGTCGAGCATTGGCGCGAGTTGGCCGCGCCGCTGCGCAAGGCGCTGGAAGATGGCCCGGCGCCGAGCCCGGCTGATGAAATGATGCTGTTGCAGACGCTGCTGGGCAGCTGGCCGCTGCAGCTTGACCGGCACGATCAAGCCGCCCTTGGCCGCTACGCCGAACGGATTCGCCAGTGGCAGCAGAAGGCCCTGCGCGAAGCCAAATTGCGCAGCGCCTGGAGCGCGCCTAACGAGGCCTATGAAGCAGCGTGCGCGGCCTATATCGATGGCCTGCTGCTTGAGCGCGAGAATGAGCAACTGCGCAATTCACTGGCAGACGCTGCGCAGTCGATTGCCTGCGCCGGCGCGCTCAATGGGCTGGTGCAGTGCCTGCTGCGGATGACTTCGCCGGGGGTGCCCGATCTGTACCAGGGTAATGAGTACTGGGACCTGAGCCTGGTCGACCCGGACAACCGCCGCCCAGTGGACTACGCTGTGAGGCGAGCCAGCCTGGACGACAGCACACCGCTGGCAGCGCTGCTCGAACACTGGCGCGATGGGCGGATCAAGCAGGCGCTGATCGCCCAGGTCCTCGACTGCCGTCAGGCCCACCCAGCGTTATTTCGCCGGGGTGACTACCTGCCGCTGGCCGTGCAGGGCCGGCATGCCGACAAGGTACTGGCGTTTGCCCGCCTGGGCGACGGTGAGCGCGCGATTGTGGTGGTGCCACGTTTGACCTACGCGTTACTGGGCACTAGCCCAACACCGTTGATCCCGGCACAGAACTGGGACGACACCCGGCTGATTCTGCCGTTTGCCTCGTCACCTGCCAATTGGACTGGACTTTTCGCCAGCCGCGCGGTCAGCCCTTCTAGAGAGCTGATGTTGAGCGCTGTGCTGGCTGAATGTCCGGTCAATCTGTTGATACAACAATCTTGAGCATCAGGAGCGTCATGATGAGTGTCGATGAAAAGCGTATTCGCCAATTTGCCTATGAGATCTGGGAGTCCGAGGGCAAGCCTGCCGGGCAAGAGGAGCGCCATTGGGAGATGGCGCGCAAGCTTGCCGAAGCTGAAGCCCTGGCGCCCAAGGCTGCGCCGCGCAAGAAGCCGGCTGCAGCCAAGCCTAAGGTAGCGGCAGAACCCAAGGCTGCGGCCAAGCCCAAGGTGGCCAGCAGCACGGCCGCCAAGCCGGTGGCCGAGAAGAAGCCCCGGGCGGTGAAAAAGCCTAGTGCAGGGTGAGTCTATCCAGACGCCTTAGCCCAGCAATACAGGGGCCGCTGCGCGCCCCTGCCCCCCCCCTCCCCCTGGCCAACGAGGACTGCCATGAGCCCCCGCACCCCGAAGAAAACCCGCTCTGTCGCCCCATCGCGCATTCGTGAAGGCATGCCGTTCCCGCTCGGCGCCACCTGGGACGGCCTGGGAGTCAACTTCGCCCTGTTCTCGGCCAATGCCACCAAAGTCGAGCTGTGCTTGTTCGACTCCACTGGCGAGCATGAGCTCGAACGCATCGAGCTGCCGGAATACACCGATGAGATCTACCACGGCTATCTGCCCGACGCCCACCCAGGCCTGGTCTACGGCTATCGCGTCTACGGCCCCTACGAGCCGGAGAATGGCCATCGCTTCAACCACAACAAGCTACTGATCGATCCCTACGCCAAACAACTGGTCGGCACCCTGAAATGGTCCGAGGCGCTGTTCGGCTACACCATTGGCCATCCCGACGGCGATTTGTCGTTCGATGAGCGTGACAGCGCGCCCTTCGTGCCTAAATGCAAGGTCATCGACCCGGCCTTCACCTGGGGCCGCGACCATCGGGTGCAGGTGCCGTGGGAACGCACCATCCTCTACGAGGCGCACACCCGCGGTATCAGCATGCGCCACCCGGCGGTGCCCGAGGCGTTGCGCGGCACCTTTGCCGGCCTTGCCAACGATGAGCTGCTCAAGCACATCAAGGATCTGGGCGTGTCCTCCATCGAACTGCTGCCGATCCACGCCTTCGTCAACGACCAGCATTTACTCGACAAAGGCCTGAACAACTACTGGGGCTACAACAGCATCGCCTTCTTCGCGCCGCACCCCAAGTACCTGGCCAGCGGCAAGATCGCCGAGTTCAAGGAGATGGTCGCCCACCTGCACGACGCAGGCCTGGAGGTGATCCTCGATGTGGTCTACAACCACACCGCCGAAGGCAACGAGCAAGGCCCGACCCTGTCGATGCGCGGCATCGACAACGCCTCGTACTACCGCCTGATGCCCGATGACAAGCGCTACTACATCAACGACTCCGGCACCGGCAACACCCTCGACCTGAGCCACCCTTGCGTGCTGCAACTGGTCACCGATTCGCTACGCTACTGGGCCGGCGAGATGCGCGTGGATGGCTTTCGCTTCGACCTGGCAACCATCCTGGGCCGCTACCACGATGGCTACAACGAGCGGCACAGCTTCCTCGTCGCCTGCCGCCAAGACCCACTGCTGAGCCAGGTCAAGTTGATCGCCGAACCCTGGGACTGCGGCCCAGGCGGCTATCAGGTGGGCAACTTCGCCCCCGGCTGGGCCGAATGGAACGATCGCTTCCGCGACACCGTGCGCAGCTTCTGGAAGGGTGACGAGGGCCAATTGGCCGACTTCGCCTCACGCATGACGGCCTCAGGCGACATGTTCAACAACCGCGGCCGGCGCCCCTATGCCTCGGTCAACTTCGTCACCGCCCACGACGGCTTCACCCTGCGTGACCTGGTCTCGTACAACGATAAGCACAACGAAGACAACGACGAGAACAATCAGGACGGCACCGACAATAACCTGTCATGGAACTGCGGCGCCGAAGGGCCGACCGACGACCCTGAAATCAACGCCCTGCGCATGCGCCAGATGCGCAACTTCTTCGCCACCCTGCTGCTGGCCCAAGGCACGCCGATGATCGTTGCCGGCGACGAGTTCAGCCGCACCCAGCATGGCAACAACAACGCCTACTGCCAGGACAGTGAGATCGGCTGGATCAACTGGGACCTGGACGAGCAAGGCAGCGAGCTGCTGACCTTCGTCAAGCGCCTGACCCGCTTGCGCCTGACCTACCCGGTGCTGCGCCGTTCACGCTTTTTGGTCGGCGACTACAACGAGGCGATTGGCGTCAAGGATGTCACCTGGCTGGCCCCCGATGGCAGCGAGATGAGCGTGGAGCAATGGCAAGACCCGCACGGGCGTTGCCTGGGCATGCTGATAGATGGCCGCGCGCAAGTCAGCGGGATAGCCCGGCCAGGGTCTGAGGCGACCATGCTGCTGATCGTCAATGCCCACCACGACACCGTGCCGTTCAAACTGCCTGCCGTGCCTGAAGGCGACTACTGGAGCTGCCTGATCGATACCGATCGTCCGCAGTTGCGCAAGCCGCAGCATTTGCCATTCGAAACGATGTTCGAGGCGACTGGCCGCTCGTTGCTGCTGATGGTGCTGCAGCGCGAGGAGGACTGAACCCAGCCGGGCTGATTCGGTCCTAGACAATAGCGTTTGTTGTGTCAGTGGCGCCCTCATCGCAGGGCCTTGTGGGAGCGATGAGGCCGCCACTGGCTCAACCCAAACAGCAGCCAGCCAGGAACAGGAGCCCCCGTGAACCTCGAAGCCGGCAGTCAAGGTTTCGCCTCCGTCAGCCAATCCCCGGCCGTCGACCGCCTCCGGGTCCTGACGGTCAATACCCACAAAGGCTTTACCGCCTTCAATCGGCGCTTCATCTTGCCGGAGCTACGCGAGGCGGTGCGCAGCACCCAAGCCGATATCGTGTTTCTCCAGGAAGTGCTCGGCAGCCACGACCGCCACGCTGCGCGTTACCCCGGCTGGCCACAGACCTCGCAGTACGAGTTTCTCGCCGACAGCATGTGGAGTGACTTCGCCTACGGCCGCAATGCGGTCTACCCCGATGGCCACCACGGCAACGCCCTGCTGTCCAAGTACCCGATCCTGGAGCACCGCAACCTCGACGTGTCGATCACCGGCCCCGAGCGCCGCGGCCTGCTGCATTGCATTCTCGATGTGCCCGGCCAGCGCCCGGTGCATGCCATCTGCGTGCACCTGTCGCTACTCGAGAGCCACCGCCAGCAGCAATTGCAGCTACTGCGCAAACTGCTCGACGCCCTGCCCGCTGACGAGCCGGTGATCATCGCCGGCGACTTCAACGACTGGAAGTTGCGCGGCAACCGCACCCTGGGCCTTGCGCGCGACCTGCATGAAGCGTTCGAGCGCCACCATGGCCTGCTCGCCCGAACGTATCCGGCGCGCTTGCCATTACTGCGCCTGGACCGGATCTACCTGCGCAATGCCCAGAGCCATGCCCCGCAAATTCTCGCCCACAAGCCTTGGACGCACCTGTCGGACCACCTGCCACTGGCAGTGGAAGTGCGTCTGTAGCAATGATTCGGCATAGCCGCACAACGGCAAATAGCGAACGTGGCTATGGGCAATTGGTTTGTCCATTAATTCAATGAGTTAACTCCACTTACAGACCTCGAACAGATCCTTCACGTTTTCTTGACGCAAGCCTTGTCCTCTCCTTAGCTGAACTTAATACCAGACGTAAAAAATTTGCGCCGGGCCTCTAGCTCGCGCCTTCGTGCGCGCTCGAACAGGCTGGCGTGCTGGTTTGGGTCGCCCTCTGTTTTGTCGTACAGCTCGTGACAACAGGCCAGGTCCTTGGGCTGTACCTTAAAAACAAGAGGAGAACCGCCATGAAAAGAACTGCGCGCCCCCTGCGCCTCGATCATGTTCTGTGCGCGGTTTCCACGTCGCTGCTCCTGGCAACCCCGGTGGAAACTTTCGCGTTCGATCTGCAAGAGGATGAGCCTTACGCCAACCTTCTGCAGCAGCCGGCGATGCCCCAGCTGTCGCTGGATCCGGTCAGCGCCAGCGGCTTGAGCCTCAATACCCTCAGCGCCTTTTCCGAGCGCATGAGCCAGCGCCATGGGCAGGCGGCACCGGACTTGGTCGCCAGCCAATGGTCGCAGTTCTTCCCCGGCCTGCCCCACATCGGCGCGCAACCCCCCAATCAACTCGAAGCGCCCAGCCAGCAACTGATGATTGGCCCGGACCTGTTCGTGCGCGAATCGACCTCGGGCAACGTCCACCGAGCCGGGGTATTTGTCGGCCATAACAACCTGCAAAGCAGCTTCAACGGCATGCGCCAGTTGCTCGGCGACAAGCAGCGTAACGCCGTCAACCTCAGCGGCGAGAGCCTGGGTGTGTACTGGAGCATGAGCCATGCCCAGGGCTGGCACCTGGATGCGGTAGCGATGGGCACCCGCATCGATGTCAGTGGCCGTGGCGAAAGCGGCCAGCGCCTGGATGACAGCGGCCACGCGATGACCTTCTCGTTGGAAGGCGGTTACCCGATTGGCCTGGGTGGCGGCTGGGTGATCGAGCCGCAGGCGCAGTTGATCAACCAGCAGTTCTTCCCCGGCAGCCAGGTTCAGGAAGCGACCTTGCAGGCGTTCGATAGCCAGCCCAGCTGGAGCGGCCGGGTCGGTGCCAAATTGTCTGGGCGCTATGTAGTGAGCGGAATGCCGATCGAGCCCTATGTGCGGACCAACGTCTGGTACGACTTCAGCAACGCCGATGGGGTGCAGCTGGACCAAGTCGACAAGATCTCCAGCTCACGCTATTCGACCACGGTGGAATTGGGCTTGGGCCTGGTGGCGCGGATGACGCCGAATGTGGCGTTGTTCGTCAGTGCCGATTACAGCAGCGATATGGATGGCAATGACCTCAATGGCTTGATTGGCAGTCTTGGGGTGAAGATGCGCTGGTAGCCGCCACACCACCCTGTGGGAGTGGGTGGTTGTGGGTGTCGTTACCAAGCGGCGCAGGCTCAAAGCCGACGACCATGTGCTACACCGCCTCGTGGGAGCGGGCTTGCCCCGCGATAGCGCCAGATCAGCCCCCCCAATTGAGGCTGCTGATGCTATCGCGGGGCAAGCCCGCTCCCACGGTTAGGCTGGCTTCATGACCAGGACGCCAAGCGGCGGCAGGTTCAGGGCCAACGACAATGGCTGGCCGTGGCTGGGCATGGCCTCACTGGCCACCGCCCCGAGGTTGCCCACGTTGGATCCGGCATACATCTGCGCATCACTGTTGAGCAACTCTTCCCAGCGCTCGCCAAACGGCACGCCAATCCGATAGCCCTCGCGCGGCACCGGGGTGAAGTTGGCCACCACCAGCAGCGGCTCGCCGGTGCTGCTCCAGCGCAACCAGGCGAACACGCTGTTGTGCGCATCGTCGCCAATCAACCACTGGAAGCCCTGGGGCTGGCAGTCTTGTTCATGCAGCGCCGGCAACTGGCGATACAGCCGGTTCAGGTCGCTGACCAACTGCTGCACGCCTTTGTGCTCGGAGTACTGCAGCAAGTACCAATCGAGCTGATGATCATGGTTCCACTCGCGCCACTGGCCAAACTCGCAGCCCATGAACAGCAACTTCTTGCCGGGGTGAGTCCACATGAAGGTCAGGTAGGCGCGTAGGTTGGCGAACTTCTGCCAGCGATCGCCGGGCATCTTGTCGATCAGCGAATGCTTGCCGTGCACCACTTCATCATGGGAGATGGGCAGGATGAAATGCTCGGAATAGGCGTAGATCAGGCCGAAGCTCATCTCGTTGTGATGATGGGCGCGGTGCACCGGATCGTTCTGGATGTAATGCAGGGTGTCGTGCATCCAGCCCATGTTCCACTTGTAGGCAAAGCCCAGGCCGCCCTGCTGGGTCGGTTGGCTGACCCCAGGCCAGGCGGTCGACTCTTCAGCGATGATCAGCGCGCCGGGGGCTTCGTGGCTGACGATGCCATTGAGGTGGCGCAGGAAATCGATGGCTTCGAGGTTTTCCCGCCCGCCATGGCGATTGGGCACCCACTCGCCGGCCTTGCGTGAATAGTCGCGGTAGAGCATCGAGGCCACTGCATCGACGCGCAAACCATCGATGTGGAAGTGCTTGAGCCAGTGCAGCGCCGAGGCCAGCATGAAGCCGCGCACCTCATTGCGACCCAGGTTGTAGATCAGCGTGTTCCAGTCCTGGTGGAAGCCTTCCAGGGGGTTGTCGTATTCGTACAGCGCGGTGCCGTCGAATCGCGCCAGGCCATGTTCATCGGTAGGGAAATGCGCCGGCACCCAATCGAGGATCACGCCGATCCCCCCCTGGTGGCAGGCATCGATGAAAGCGGCGAAGTCTTCGGCGCTGCCATAGCGCGAGGTTGGCGCAAACAGCGACAGCGGCTGATAGCCCCAGGAGCCACCAAACGGATGCTCCATGATCGGCAGCATTTCGATATGGGTGAAGCCCAGCTCCTGCACGTAGGGCACCAGGCGCTCGGCCAGCTCACGCCAGTTGTAGAAGCGCGCCACTTCACCGCCATCGTCCAGCTCGCAGCGCCAGGAGCCGACGTGCAGCTCGTAGATCGACAGCGGCGCGTTGTAGGCATGACGTTGGGCGCGCTGCTCCATCCACTGCTGATCGCGCCACTCATGGGCAAGCGGCCCTGCCACTTTCGAGGCGGTGCTCGGCGGCAGTTCGGTGGCCCGCGCCAGCGGGTCGGCCTTGAGTGGCAGCACACCCTCGCGGCCGAGTACTTCGTACTTGTAGGCCTCGCCCACGCCCAGGCGCGGCACGAACAGCTCCCACACCCCGGCGTTGTGGCGCAGGCGCATGGGGTGGCGGCGGCCGTCCCAGTTGTTGAAATCGCCGACCACCGAGACCCGCTTGGCATTCGGCGCCCATACCGAGAACAGCACGCCGTCGATGCCGTCGACCTGGGTCGGCTGCGCGCCAAAGCGCCCGGACAGGTCGCGGTGGTTGCCCTCGGCGAACAGGTACATGTCCATCTCGCCCAATTGCGGGCCAAAGCTGTAGGGGTCTTCGGTGACTTGCTCGCCACCGGCCCAAGCCACCTGCAGCTGATAAGGCTGGGCCTGATCGAGATGGGCCGTGAACAAGCCCGGCAGGCTGCCCTGGTGCATGTCGGCCAGCACGCGGCCGTCGTCACGCGCCAGCACCTTGGCATTCAAGGCATTGGGCAAAAAGGCGCGTACGAACACGCCGCCCGCACCGTCCGGGTGCGGGCCGAGCACGGCAAATGGATCGGCGTGCTCGGCGCGGGCCAGGGCGTCGATGTCCCGTTGCCGAAGTCCGCCGTTTTCACGCGTGGTTGCGTTCATTCATGACTCTCCCCAAGTGCTGATCAGTCCATGCAGGCCATGCAAAGGCACGGCCAGCCACGTCGGCCGATTCTCGGCTTCATAGGTAATCTCGTAGGCAGCTTTTTCCAGGCAGAACAGTTCCAATGCGGCGCGCTCGCCCTCGGCCTGTTCCCAGGCGTGGGGCATGGCGGCGGTGGCCAGGCCGTAGGCTTGAACGAAGGCATGGCGCGACTGGTGCAGGTACTGCCTTGCGACCCGCTGACGAGCCTGGCGAGCGGCGTCGGAGAGGTCTACCGCCGAGGCGCTGCGCAGGATCATCGCAGCAGCATAGTCGAAGGATCGCAACACGCCGCTGACATCTTTGTACGGGCTGTGTTTGGCCCGCCGCTCGTCTAGCGGGCGCGCCGGTTCGCCTTCGAAGTCGATCAGGTAGGCATCGCCCTGCACCACCAGTACCTGGCCCAGGTGCAAGTCGCCATGCACCCGCATCAACAAGCCCCCTTGGGCCTGCTGGGCGAGGTTGTCGATGTGCTTGGCCAGGCCATCGCGTTGCTGCTGCAAATCGTCGACCAAGGCCTGGCTGTCGCGATCGAGGCTGTCGCGGTGCTGCACCAGCAGGTCCAGCGCATGGCTGAGTTCGGCGCTGATCTGCTGGCTCCAGCGCACGCTGTCCTCGCTGGTACTGGCGCGGGGTTTGAACGCTGCATCGTCAGTAGCGGCGGCGAGCAGCAGGTGCATTTCACCCAGGCGCTGGCCGAGCAAGGTGGCAAAGCCGTTCAGCTCAGCCAAGGCGTTGGTGTGCGCTTCGGCTTCGACGCTATCGGGCTCCATCTCATCGCGGATCGCCCGCTCCAGGGTGTTCTGGGTCCAGGCCCAGGCATCGCCCTGGTTGCTCAGGTAGCCCTGGGCGATCATCAGCAGGTTCGGCTGATCGTGCGCGTCGACCCGGCTGACCCAGGCCAGCAGCGGCGAGATATTGGCAAAGCCGCCAGCGGTCAGGTAGGCGCTCATCTCCAGCTCCGGGTGAATGCCGGGGTTGACCCGCCGGATCAGCTTGAGCACCACCCGATCAGCGATCACCACCGAACTGTTGGACTGCTCGGCGCTCAGATAGCGCACTTCGCTGTCCTCGTTGAGCTCAAGCGGCGCCAGCAAGTCGGTGCTCTCAAAACGCAGCTCGCCAGCACTGCTGGGCAGCCGGGTGCCGTCCTGGCAGTTGCGCAGCACCGCACGAATGAACGGCTCCAGCACGAACGCATCGGTGATCAACCCGACCTGGCGGCCACGGCGCACCCGCGACAATGCCAGTTGCTGCGGCAGCGCGGTGTTGATCTGCTCCTCGGGGAGGAAGCCGAACGGCAGCTGATAGTAATTGGCCACGCCATCGCTAATCACTTCCAGCTCGCTGAGCAGCACCGGCGTGGTCGCCGTGGCCAGGCGCACGCCGTAACTCAGGCGTACTTGATCGAGCGGCCCTTCCTTGCCGGCGAACCAGCGCCGCTTGGGCAGGTACTGCGGCAGGATCGCGCCTTGCAGGGTGTCGATCGAAGGCGCTTCGAGCAGCTCTTCCATGCGTTTGCGCAGCACCAGCGTGGTCAGCTCCGGCAGGCCCTCGGTGGGCTCGACGTGCCAGCTGGGCATGCGATCGCGGCTGGCCAGCAAGAACCAGTAGAAGCCATACGGCGCCAGGGTCAGCAGGAACGGCAGTTGGCCAATCGGCGGGAAAGCGCTGCCGCCGAGCATCTCCACCGGCACCTTGTCGGCGTACTGCGACAGCTCAAGCTCTGCGGCCTGGGCTGCGCGGGAAACGTTGGCGACACACAGGATGATTTCGCTGTTGCCATTGGCGTCGGTGTACTCGCGAATATAGGCGAGGATGCGCCGGTTGCTCGGCGTGAGCATCTTCAACGTACCACGGCCAAAGGCCTTCTGCTGGTTGCGCACCGCCAGCAGGCGGCGGTTCCAGTTGAGCAGCGAATGCGGGTCGTGCGACTGGGCTTCGACGTTGACCGTCTGGTAACCGTACAGCGGGTCCATGATCGGCGGCAGCACCAGGCGCTGCGGGTCGGCGCGGGAGAAGCCACCGTTGCGATCAGGTGACCACTGCATCGGCGTGCGCACACCATCGCGATCGCCCAGATAGATGTTGTCGCCCATGCCCAGCTCATCGCCGTAGTACAAGGTTGGCGTGCCAGGCATCGACAGCAGCAGGCTGGTCAGCAGCTCGATGCGCCGCCGGTCGCGCTGCAGCAGCGGCGCCAGGCGCCGGCGGATGCCGAGGTTGATCCGCGCGCGGCGGTCTTCGGCGTAGTAGTTCCACAGGTAGTCGCGCTCGCGGTCGGTGACCATCTCCAGGGTCAGCTCATCGTGGTTGCGCAAAAAGATCGCCCACTGGCAGTTGGCGGGGATCTCCGGGGTCTGGCGCAGGATGTCGGTGATCGGGAAGCGGTCTTCCATGGCCAGCGCCATGTACATGCGCGGCATCAGCGGGAAGTGAAAGGCCATGTGGCACTCGTCGCCATCGCCCTCGCCAAAATACGGCCGGGTGTCTTCAGGCCACTGGTTGGCCTCGGCCAGCAGCATGCGGTCGGGGTAGTTGGCGTCGATCTCGGCGCGAATGGCCTTGAGCACCCCATGGGTCTCGGGCAGGTTTTCGTTATTGGTGCCGTCGCGCTCGATCAGGTACGGAATGGCGTCCAGGCGCAGGCCGTCGACGCCGATGTCGAGCCAATAGCGCATGACATCGATCACCGCCTTCATTACCTGCGGGTTGTCGAAGTTCAGATCCGGCTGGTGCGAATAGAAGCGGTGCCAGAAGTACTGGCCGGCGACCGGGTCCCAGGTCCAGTTGGATTTCTCGGTGTCGAGGAAGATGATCCGCGTGCCGTCGTATTTCTGGTCGTCGTCCGACCACACGTAGAAATCCCGCGCCTTGCTGCCGCGCTTGGCGTGGCGAGCCTTTTGGAACCAGGGGTGCTGGTCGGAGGTGTGGTTGATCACCAGCTCCGTGATCACTCGCAGTCCACGCTTGTGCGCCTCGGCGATGAAGCGCTTGGCGTCGGCCATGCTGCCGTAGTCGGGGTGCACGGCTTTGTACTCGGCGATGTCATAGCCATCGTCGCGCCGTGGCGAGGGGTAGAACGGCAACAGCCAGAGGGTGTTGACACCCAGTTCGGCGATGTAGTCGAGCTTGCTGATCAAACCTGCGAAATCACCGATGCCGTCGTTGTTGGAATCGAAGAACGACTTGATGTGCAGTTGATAGATCACCGCGTCCTTGTACCAGAGCGGATCGTCGATGAAGGCTGCTGGGCGGGAACGCTTGGCCATGTGCGACTCCTTGCTGTCCTAGATTATTTCGTGAGATGGGGTTGGCTGGATTGGGGCTGCTTCGCACCCCATCGCAGGCAAGCCAGCGCCTACAGGTTCGCGCGGTGCTTGTAGGCGATGGCTTGCCTGCGATGGGCTGCAAAGCAGCCCCACAACCTCAAGGTCACTCGGCTTTCTCGATCCGCCAGATACCAAACGGCTGATAACCAGGATCAATCCGCATCCACTGGGTCTTGCCATGCCAGGTCCAGCGATGCCCATTCATCAAATCTTCCCCCAGGGTGTCGGCATCGTCGTCCAACCCCAGCTCCCACAGCGGCAACTCGAAGCTCGCCTCCTGCACGTTGTGCGGATCGAGGCTGATGGCCACCAGAATGAAGTTGTCCCGCTCCGGCGTGCGTTTGGCGAAATACAGGATGTTGTCGTTCCAACAGTTGAAGAACGCCACCCCCAGATGGGTCTGCAAGGCCCGGTTCTGCCGGCGAATGCGATTGAGCTGGGCGATCTCGGCGACGATGTTGCCGGGGGCGGTGAAATCACGCGGGCGGATTTCGTACTTCTCCGAATCGAGGTACTCCTCCTTGCCCGGAATCGCCGCGGCTTCGCACAGCTCAAAGCCTGAATACATGCCCCACAGGCCCGAACCCATGGTCGCCAGCGCTGCGCGAATGAGAAACCCGGCACGCCCGGAGCTCTGCAGGAAGAATGGGTTGATATCCGGGGTATTGACGAAGAAGTTCGGCCGGTAGCACTGGCTCCACGGCGGCTGGTTGAGCTCCTCGAAATACTCGCGCAACTCCTGCTTGGTATTGCGCCAGGTGAAATAGGTGTAGCTCTGCGCGTAGCCGACCTTGCCCAGCCGCGCCATCATCGCAGGCTTGGTAAAGGCCTCGGCGAGGAAGATCACCTCCGGGTGCTGGCTGCGCACATTGGCGATCAGCCATTGCCAGAACGGCAGCGGTTTGGTGTGCGGGTTGTCGACGCGGAAGGTCTTCACGCCCTCCTCGACCCAGCCGACCACCACGTCACGCAGCGCCAGCCACAGCGAGGGCACCGCCTCGGCGGCATAGAAGTCGACGTTGACGATGTCCTGGTACTTTTTCGGTGGATTCTCTGCATAGCGGATGCTGCCATCGGGACGCCAGCTGAACCAGCCGGGGTGCTCGATCAGCCAGGGGTGGTCTTGCGAGCACTGGATGGCGAAGTCAAGGGCGATCTCCAGGCCATGCTCAGCGGCAGCCGCCACCAGCCGGCGGAAGTCCTCGCGGGTGCCCAGCTCAGGGTGAATGGCATCGTGGCCGCCCTCGGGGCTACCAATGGCGTAAGGGCTGCCGGGATCGCTGGGTTCGGCTTGCAGGGCATTATTGCGGCCCTTGCGGTGCTTCTTGCCAATTGGATGGATGGGCGGGAAATACAACACGTCAAAGCCCATGTCGCGGATCATCGGCAGGCGCTGGTGGACATCATTGAAGGTGCCATGGCGCTCAGGGTCATCAGTGATCGAACGCGGGAACAGCTCGTACCAACTGGCGAACTGCGCTGCCGGTCGATCGACATCGAGGGGAAACTCGGCGCTGCGGGTCAGGTAGCTGCGGTGTTCGGCCTCGATCATCAGCCGCGCGGTCTCGGCGTCCAGCAGCAGGGCGACCTGCTCGTCCGCCGGCAGCTCAGACAAGCGCGATTGCAGCGCCACGATCGCTTCGCGTAGCAGCCCCTCGCTGCGCTCTGCGCCCTTGCCCAGCAATAACCTGCCCTCCTCCAGCTCTAGTTTGACCTCGACCCCGGCGTGGTACTTCTTTTCAAGGTCATGGCAATAGGTGGCGAACGGATCGATCCAGGCCTCGATACTGAACAGGTGCAAGCCAAGCTGGACAGGCGTGAACTCGGCCAGCCACAGGTCGTTACCCGCCGCCTGCATCGGCACGCCGTGCCAGTGTCGACTGTTGGCCTCGCGCCAGTGCAGCACCACCATCAACTGGTCGTGGCCGTCGCTGTAGACCTTGCTGCTGACTTGCACCGGCTGGCCGCTGATGGCCTTGGCGGCGAAGGTGCCACCGTCGAGCACCGGGCTTGTGTTTTCGATCACCAAACGTGGCGCCAGCAGCGCCTGCGACAGGCTGATGGCCTGTTCGGGGTGGTCGTTGGCCATGGGTACGCTTTCGAAGGGCTCGCTGCGAGACATCGGACTGTGCTCCCTGTTGGCGATGGCGGTAAGGGTTCAGAGCCGTCGGACGCGGGAGGGGTTCAAAAAAATTGAGCGAATGGCGCAGGCCCGGATCAAAGCCTCTACACCCTCTGAACACCTCAGCGAGGACAGGCGATGAACATTCCCATTCCACCGGAAACTCCCGATCCGAACATCGACGACCCCAGCTTGCCGCCGCCGGTGCCCGAACAGGAGCCGGACGAGCTGCCGATCAAGCCGACCGTGCCGCCAACCGTGGGTGACCCGCCGAGCCAGGAGCCGCCGGTGAAAGCCAAAGGATAGACCAACGGCCTGATAATTCTGCCAGTAGCGGCAATCGCGCCAGGTTCCGATGATGGGTTCTCTCGAACAACAACAGGAGAACCCAGCATGGATGAGTTGCTCACCCGCGCGGAACGAGAACAAGCGTCCCCCCCCGCACCACGATCGATACCTTGGTCACTGCCTTGAGCGCCGCCGTGAGTAAACCGCCTGGTACCTCACACCGCTAGCCCAATCCTCGCCCCGCCAGACAGCCCCACTCCCACAGGCTCACCACAACCGCAAAACCAGCGCAGGCCCCTGTGGGAGTGGGCTTGCCCGCGAAAAAGCCAACGCTTACCCGTAAGCCCTGCTCCTCAAGCAGTAAAACCTAGCTCACAGCACCTAGTAATTCTGCCAGGTGCGCCAGTTCCCTCCCAGGCGTAGCGTCTGCTCATCCCCTCATGCACACAGCAGGGACTGTGCCTGCCCCCCCTGCCCCTATTCGTTTGCAAAGGATTCAGGCGATGAACGAACTCACCTCACCAGCCGCTGGCACCCTCCCCGCCGAAAAAAATGATGCCGCCACCTACATGCGTCTGTTCCCGGACGAGCAGACCCGCTGCGCACCCGGGGCGCTGATGGCCAACAATAGCCGGCTGGCCTATCTGGTGCATCTCAAGGAGTTGATCCAGGCATTCGAGGTGCGGGCGAAGATCAGCGCGCCGATCACCCTGCTCAAGCGGCGCCCCGACCTGCTGGCGTTGACGCTCGACGACAAGAACAGCCGCAAAATCCTGCCCAAGGTTCGCCTGGCCCTCGGCCTGCTAGAGAGCCGTGCCAAAGAGGCCTTGACGGCCAAGCAAACGCTGCAGGCGATGGTAGCCAAGGGGCTGTATAACGCCAACGTGCCCTACCACGCTGCCTGGGAATCGATCAAGGCCACGCTGGCAGCCAAACACATGCCGCTCTGGGATGTGTTGAGCAGCGCCCATGCAACCTACCCCAGCTTCACCTTCGACAACCTCACGCAGGCTGCCCAGCGCTCCGCCACCACCCTGAGCAACGGCTTCGCCCCCCAACTGCAGGCAGTGCTGCTGAGCAAAAATGGCCAGGACAGCCTCGCACTGACGTCCGTCGATACCACACGGAAAATGGCCAAGGCTCTGGGGCTTACGCGTCGCGAGCTGCGCCAGCTGTTGGCCGTCAACGCTGTCGGTGAGGGTAAAACCGCAGTGAACCGCAGCGCCCATGTCAGCTCGGCAGCCGTGGCATCGAGCGCGGTGCATGGCGCGGCATTCATCAACAATGGCGCGACGCCACTATCGCTCACCGAATCGCAGCCAGCGCAGCCGTCGACGAAGAAGACCGTGGTCATCACCGGCCTCACGGACGCGCACCTGGACCGCATGCAACGCATCCTGCGCGTGCAGCGTGCCCTGGGCCTGAACGCCGCGGAGTGCGATGGCCTGGTCATGGCTGCGCTGCGTGCCGAGGGCCAGCAGACCGCCTACCACCTGACCGAAAACACCCTGCGCGCCCTGGGTATGTTCCGTCATCTACAACACAAATACCGGGTCACCCCTTGGCAATATGCCGCATTCCTCGATGCGATCTCGCCCTACGCCACTGACCGCCAGGTGTCGTTCTACGACCAGTTGTTTGCTCCAGCCAACGGTGACGATGCCAATCCCGCAGCCCCCGTATTGTGCCTCGACGACAGCGAGTTCGATCCCCTGGCCACCAGTGCTAGCGACGGGCTGACCGTAAAACAGCTCTGCCTGGCACTGAACGTGGACAACGCCTTTTTGCGCGTCATCCTCCGCTGGGTCACCAGCGCCCAAGGGCTGGCCAAGCCAACGCGGTCATTGGCGGTGGTTTCGGCCTGCTACCGGATCGTTGCCCTGGCACGCCTGTTCGGCACCTCGACCCAGCAAGGGCTGTGCCTGCTCGAGCTATTGATGGAGGAGCAACCCGTCTACCATCAGCAACTGGCCGGCAAACCGAGCCTGCTGGGGGAAGCCGGTAAGGCAGACATCGTCGACGTGATCGCCGGCGTGGCCCATGCCATGGAGTGGGTACAGCAGCAGGGGCTGGATACCCAGCGATTAGCCAGGGTCCTGAGTCGACAAGCCCCGTACACTTCGAGGGCATGGGAAACTGCATTCAAACCCGGCCTTGCTCAGAGCCCCGACGCCTTGCACCTGGCACTGCGCACTGCGCTTGGCCTTGACGCCGACAATCTGGTGGAACCCCTGCTGCGTTGGGCCAAGGTCGACGCCAAGGCGCTTGCTGACAGGATCGAAGCCATTGCCCAGCAAAGTGCCCAAGGCGCCACACCACTCAGCTGCTTCACGGCCAGCGACTATCTTCAGTGGTCCACGCTGCAGCGCCTGAGCGAGGTGGTGAAGCTGTTCAAGCTCAGCGCCGCCCTGCTCCAGCAAGTCTCGCTGAACCCTGGCTGGTTCAACCTGGAGGGCAAGAAGAAGAACACCTGGCGCCCCCTCGACCTCACCACCGTCTATCAACTCAGTCGCTACAAGGCGCTGCTGGCCAGCCTGGCACAGGGCTATGGCGAGCCCCATGTCTTGCACTACCTGGCCGAGTTCGACACGCAGACCAACGGCCCACTTGAAGGCTCCCGGGTCGACCAGGCCTGGAGCGAACTCGAACGGCTGCTCGACCAACCCAGCGGCGCGCTCAGCGCCCTGGCAGGCATCGCGCCGCCCTCGACGTTGAGTGAACTCGATCGGCTACTGCGCCTGCTGGAACAGGCGAACAAGCACCGCCTGGCGGTAGACACCCTGCTCGAACTGGGCACACTTCCCAAGGCCAAGGAGTACGCGCCCTTCGAGCAAGCAGCCGTCGCCCTGCGCAAAGGCTGCTCCAACAAACAGCGCAAAGCGCTCGACGCACAACTGAGCCTGGCCTGGCGCGACGCGCTGATGCAATGGATGATCGTCAACTGGGTGCCCAAGGAAGCCGCGCGTGGCTGGATCAGCAGCCCGCAGACCCTGGCCGACTACCTGCTGATCGACCTTCAGGTGTCCCATGAACCACTAACCACCCGTACGCTCTCGGCCACCGCCAGCCTGCAGCGCTACCTGCATCAGATTCACTCGAACCTGGAAAACGGCTACCGCAACACCGAGATCAGCGAAGAGGAGCGTGACGAGTGGGAAACCTTCAGCAGCAGCTACGAACGCTGGAAGCTGCGCAAGGACGCGCATAACGAGCCGCAAAACTTCATCGACCCCACCCGTCGCCAGCGCAAGACCACCGCGTTCAAGGATCTGGAAACTGCACTCGCCCAAGGCAAATGCACGGCGGATGACGTGCAGATAGCGATGCTGGGTTACCTCAGCAGCTTTGAGACAGTCAGCAATATCCAGCCGATTTCGGTGTATGCCGACGGTACTTCACCGTTGACCGATACCTACCATTTCATCGGCAAGACCAACGTGGAGCCTACCGAGTATTACTGGCGCACGCTGGATATGAAACAACTCGACAAGCAGCGCGCGCCCAGCATGCTGGCGTGGAGCGAGTGGGAAAAGATCACCTTGACGGTCAGCGGGCAGATGGCGGTGACACCACTGCCCAAAACGCTGGTTTACGTAAAAGGACAGGGAAAGGCTGATGAAGAAGACGCGAAAGAGAAACAGTTTTTTATCGATAACGCCGCAGAGCAAAAACTGCTTGAGAACGACTCGCGTGAGCATATCGATCTGGTCCGTCCGGTCGTTATCGCAGGGCGTCGCTATGCCGTTTGGGTGGAACGCGACGCCACCGCGATCATGGGCGAAGACAGTAAACCTAGCCCCTACTACGCGCTACGGGTTTATTTCAGCTACCAGCAGACCGACGGTATGTGGACCCCTGCCAATGAATTGATATGCCTGGATGGGAAAGATGGCAATGGAACATTCACCTTAATCGCCGGCGATGACACGCAGGCCGAAGACACACCGAAACCCAATGAGACACCGAAACCCAATGATTACCTGAAAACTAAAGATTTCAAACCTGGCCTGATGGTAATGGTGAATATTGAAGGTGATCGCCTGGATGACCCATGGCTAACCGTTTTATTGTTCGACGCCTCCCCAAACGCTAAAGAAAATGCCGCCTCTTTCATTGTAATGAAGGACCTATTGTTACTGGAAAACAGGTCACTCGACATAGGCAACGACGAAAAAACCATTCAAAAGAATTTGGCGACTAATTGGTTGACACTGTTCCATGACCCACGGACGGTTCAGCATCCGTACACAGGCCCATTAATTGATCTGAAACCGAAGACAGATACCAAGAAGCAGCACACGTGGAGTAGAACTGCACCAGAGAGCAAGTTGGCGAATAAATACAATATTGCACCTATAGGGGAAATAGATTTTTCAGCGCAATTTCCCCCCAACCAGAAGCGCATCGAAATGACGGCAAAGATGCAGAATACCTGGCTACCTATTATACTCCACACCTCAGAGCCATTTACACTTAACGATAAGACCCATGGCAATATCGCAACTCTTTTACTCCAACTCGCCAAAATAGAGGGAAACACAAAACAGCGCGAATGCATCATAAAAGCAACCCGCCTATCAAGAAAAACTGACCCAGTTAAAAAAATAGCAATCCTCCTCGGAGAAATTTTAGACGAGTTCTACATGCATTTCTATGAACTACTCACCATTAACCTTGGAGAACATCTTGGGCAACAAGAATTTAGAGCCATCCTCTCTATAGAGGACGCTCAAAGCATTACAAAGAAAAGCCATATACACTGGTCCATCAATGAAGTCGAGATGACAGAGGGTTTGGACTACAAAGACGTCACGTATGCCCACCTCACATTTAACACAGGAAATGAAACGCAACTAACGCAAATATCATCCAGACTAACCATCACGCCCCTCAATGCATCCCATCCAACCTGGACCTTACCCAACAAAGACTCACAACAACTCGATACTCCAGTTCTGAGCCAACTAAAAACGCTCGCCAGCGCAAACCTGCCCCTCTTCAACGCGTTAAAAAAAGCGCTATTGAAAACCCGCTACACCACGCTATCTGAATACAACTCACAGCTCGGGATAACCGAGGGCACCAATGACCAAAGCCGCCTGGCCTACGGCGAAGCGATCGCCATGGCTCGAAAATCAATTCACAGCAAGGCGGCCGACGCCATCACCGCCTTTATCGACAAAGAAGCCGAAGAAATCAAGCAGGCAGACAGTACTTTGCCAGATGACCTATTAAAAGCTGCTGTTCGGCTACGCCACTTCCACCCTGAAAGCTGCCTCAGAATACTGCTCTACCTCGACCCCACGCACATCATGGTCTTCGAGGACGAGCTGCTGAAAAATGACCTGTCCCAGATGCTCTGCCAATACCCGATCAACCGGGACATCACTGAGTACACGGTCAAGCTTGAAGTCTTCGATGAAGAGATAGACGAAGAGCCGCTCGCCTGTCGAAGAGGTCTACGCCCTGGTCAGCAAAGAAGATGATGCTGTGCCTAGCGTGTTCATCCGGCGTAACGACCAGCAGGCACTTTACCTCGACCTGACTGAGGCTAATGCGAAAGCGGATGAAAAGGACAAACTTAAAGTCGACAGCTTGCGCCTCAACACCTTGTTCGGCAAACAGCTGGTAGCCTTGGCCACCCAGTCGGTTGAACAGGCCCTGTCGTGGAAAGCCCAGCATCTACCTGAGCCGCCTCTGGAACCCGGCAGCTCGGGTACCACCGTCGACTTCCGTAGTGCCAACGGTCTGTACTTCTGGGAACTGTTCTTCCACGTTCCGTTCCTGCTTGCCTGGCTGCAACGCCAGAACCGCGAATACAGCCAGGCCTGGCGCTGCTGTACCCGCTACCTGTTCGACCCGTACCGTACCTGGGTGCCCGAGGGCGATCGCCCACCGAAGTACTGGCTCACCCAAGCACTGCTCGACGACGTCGGCTATGCTGTCGCCGCCCAATCGAACGACCCCGACCTGCTGGCCTACGCCGAGCCTGAACGCTACCAGAAGGCTCTGCACCTGTTCGTGGTGGGCAACTGGCAACGCCAGGGTGACGACCAGTACCGCCTGCTCACCCTCGATTCACTGGTCGAGGCGGCGCTGTGCTACGACAAGGCCCTGCGCCTGATCGGTGTGCTGCCGGAAAACCTGTCGAGCGCCCCCGCCCAGCCACCGTCGCTGGACGATGCCCGTTCAAGCGCCTTTACACCGCCGCTCAACAACAAATTGGTCGAGCTACGCAATCTGCTGCGCAATCGCCTGTTCAACCTGCGCCACGGCCTGACCCTGGATGGCAAGCCCGCCTCGATCATGCTCGACCCCGACGTCATCGATCAGCTCGCCTTGGGCCATGGCAACGCAGACCAGGACCAAAGCAGCAAGGCGAGGATAGCCCGGGTGGTGCCGCCTCGCCGTTATGAGGAAGTGCGCAAATGCGCCGGGGAGGCGGTACAGCAACTGATTGGCATGGGGCAGACCCTGCTGGGCTACTACCAGACCGAAGCGACCCAGCAGCTTGAGCTGCTCAGCAAGCACAACCTGATTAAGTTGCTGGACTTCCCTTACCAACTTCAAGAACAGGCGCTGGAGTTGGCCAAGCGCGAGCGTGAGACTGTGGTGACAAGCCGAGCAATGGTTCAACACCGCCTGCGCCACTACCGACAATTGATGGATGACAGTGTCGTAGAAGGGCTCGAAGAGTCGATCATAAGTTTAGCGGGAGCATCATGGTTAACACGCATGGTGTCATTACCGTCTTATGCAATCGCCTCTGGGGCGGCTGCGATCCCGACGATTTTTGGCATGTCCAATGGAGGCTACCATCCAAACGAGACCTTTGAGTCACTGGCCAATCTGCTCGAAGCAACCGCTGAAACACTCGAGACCATCAGTAATACCGTGGATAAAAACTTAGCGTTCCAACTGCGTCGTAAAGAGTGGCAGTACGAAGTTGATCAGGCCACCCACGAACTCACGATGTTCGACAATCAACTGCGCGAACGGGAGGTGCATATCAAAGCCGCCCGCATCGCCCTGCAAGAAACCAATGCCACCCGCCAGGCCCACCAGGCCGAGTACGAGGTGATGACCTCGGTATTCCCCAGCCGCACCACCTACCTCTGGCTGATCGAGCGCCTGTCGCAGATCTACAACAGCGCTTACGATGCCACGCTCTCGTTGTGCCTGATGGCCGAGGCTTGCCTGCAGTATGAACTTGGTGATTTCAAGACCACTTGGATCAAACCTGGCGCTTGGCTAGACAACTGGCGGGGCATGCTCGCCGGCGAGGCACTGATGCGCGACCTGATGCTGATGGACGTGGCTGCCGTGCGCGATTGTCATCGGCCGCTGATTGTCCACGCGAATGTCTCACTGAGAAAGATAAAGGGCTGGAGCCAGGCTCAACTCAAAGAAAACATTGAGAAGGGCACAATTTATTTCGAACTAGCCCCTCATCATTTTGACGCTCACTTCCCCGGGCACTATCTGCGACGCATTGAAGATTTTGATGTTGAATTCACCAAGTTCAACAGAATGGCCATCGGCCTACACACCGTGTCGGCGATGCTACGACAGACCTCGAGCACAGTCTTGCTGGAGCCAAACGTCGAAGCATTGGCGCTTCTCTACGCCGGTAAGCGGGAGGGACATGACGCCATAAAAACCAATTTGCGTGTCGACCAGTACATGGCCATTTCAGTAGCCTCCCGACCTGCACTGCACTATGACCTGCTGCCAACGTTTACCGACAAATCACGTTATAACGTCTTTGAAGGCACAGGATTGATTGCAAGTTATACACTCACCTTCCCGACTGACGCTGCCTGTAACCCTGGGTTATACAACGAACATGGAAAATTCGTATTGGAGGATATTACCTTAAAACTTATTATCTCCGCCGTCCAAGGTGATGTTGCTTTCTGTGACGCCGTCAAGCAAGAACTAAACGAATTCAACAAAACGGAAGTGGAGCGCAAAACCGACAGGAGTTTGGACAAGGCTCGAAAAGCCGAGCAAAAAGCCAACGCGTCGAGCGCACAGGCAAAAATCGACGCCAGCGCCGACGTGCTCAAAGCCCCAGAAGCCGCCGCCGAGCTGAGCAAAGCCACTGCGGCAGTCACCGAAGCCCAGACCGCAGCCAAAAAAGCCAAGGCCGCCAGGGAAAAAGCCGAACAGGCTACAACGTTGGAGGATATGGATGACGCTGTGGCCGAGGCTGAGCGTGCGGCTCAGGAGGCTAAAGACGCAGCGGATAAAGCGGCAGCTGCCCGCAAGGCTGCCGAAAAGTTGGCCAAGGCCCGAAAAGCCGAGCAAGACGCCAAAGCGTCGAGCGCACAGGCACAAAGCGACGCCAGCGCCGACGTGTTCAAAGCCCCCGAAGCCGCCGCCGAGTTGAGCAAAGCCACTGCGGCACTCACCGAAGCCCAGACCGCAGCCAAAAAAGCCAAGGCCGCCAGGGAAAAAGCCGAACAGGCTACAACGTTGGAGGATATGGATGACGCTGTGGCCGAGGCTGAGCGTGCGGCTCAGGAGGCTC